>JBDNIL010000014.1:0-8227 GCA_041688355.1 Verrucomicrobiales bacterium
TGGTGGCCCGCAGGAAAGCCGGCGATTCGGATTCCGACGACCATCGCCCCTGATGAGCCCCTCTTAGCGGAAGTCCGCGAGAGCCTGAGACGGAAGGAGGGAAAAGTGACAAAAGCTAGGAATATCAAGCCAGTGAAGAGTTCCTTGGTTGATCAGATTCTGAAACGTCTCGTGAAGCGCGGGCTTCGCCTCGTCGCGGACGAAGAGAAGAACCGGGCCCGAGCCAGGAACAAAAATGACGGAGCTGGGAAGAAGAAAGAAAAGAGCAGGATACCCAAAGGCGTTCGTCTCTCGGACTCCGCCGTGATCCACGAGAGCGCCGTCTTCCGCCATTTGAGCAAAGCGCCCGATGCGATTCGTCTCGGGGACTTCACCCATCTCCGCGGAGAACTGCTCACCTACTGGAACGGAGGTGAGATCGTGATCGGCTCGAACTGCTACATCGGGGAAGGGACTCGCATCTGGTCCCAGGCTTCGATCCGGATCGGCAATGATGTCCTCATCTCCCATCTTGTCGATATTCACGATACGGACGGTCACCCGGTCGATGCGGAGGATCGTGTCCTCGACGGACGTTCCATCCTGCAAGGGAAGGGCTACCTGACTCCGACCAGGACCGCCAGTGCTCCCATCGTGATCGGAGACAAGGTCTGGATCGGATTCAAGGCATCGATTTTGAAAGGAGTCCGGATAGGCGAAGGCGCCATCGTCGCGGCCGGTGCCGTGGTGACTCGCGATGTCCCGCCCTTCACGGTGGTGGCAGGCAACCCGGCCGTTTCCATTCGCGAACTCGCGAAACATGATGATCAGAAATCTCTTTAAGAACCGCGGGAAAGCCGTGAACAAGCGACGTGGTCCAAAAGCTGCGAAGGCCTCAAAAACTGCAAAAGTCGAGGAACTGGTCGCACGCTACCTCGAGGGCGGAAAAGTCCCGTGGTCGCCTGGCTATCGAGAGTATCGGTGGCAGGTCATCTCTGCAACGCTGGCGGATCCGGCGGTTTGCCGGGCTTTTGCCTCAGAGCCGCTTCCGACGGGATACGGGCTCGGGATCGACGAGCGGGTCGTTGAATATCCCTGGGTGTTCCCGCTGCTTCTCGACGGCTCGGGGCCGATTCTCGATGGCGGATCCGTGCTGAATTTTGAACCCATCGTAAAACATGCCCTCGTCGATCCGTCGAGACTTACGATAGCGGGACTGGCTGTTGAGAAGCAGTGCTACTACCCCGAGGGCGCGTCCTACCAACTCTGCGACTTGCGTAACCTGCCCTTCCGGGACGACTGGTTCGAGGTGAGCCTCTGTATCTCCACTCTCGAGCATATCGGGATGAACAACGAGATCTACGGGCATGAGGATGAGACTGCGACGAGAACGGGAACTGCGAAAGGCGGTTACCTCGAGGCGGTAAAGGAACTTGTCAGGGTGACTCGTCCGGACGGCACGATCGCCATCACGGTTCCGGTCGGGAAGTATGAGAATCACGGATTTTTCCAGCAGTTCGACCGCTCCATGATTGACTCTCTCCTCTCCGCCCTGAGCGAGTTCGGGAACGTTTCGGAGCGATACTTCCGCTATCGGTCCGAAGGATGGATCGCTGCCGACTGGAGCGACTGCGAAGATTCATACAGCCATAACCCGCAGACCGGCAATGGCGCCGGGGACGACGGTGCCGCTCATTGCCGAGCCGTGGGATGTTTTCTGGCGAAAGGACGATGATCACCTGGGAAGAAGCAGTCGAAAAATTACGCCGAGATCCTGAGCAGCAGGAACTCGTGCGCGCCTGCTACTACGATGACCCACTTTCCGGCGCGGCGGAGCGATTCGCGGCGAGCGAGGAGTGGGCGGCGGTGCGGGACTTGCTGCCGACTCCCGGAAAGGTCCTCGAGATCGGCGCCGGTCGCGGGATCTCCTCGTGTGCCTTCGCCAAGGCGGGCTGGGAAGTGACCGCGCTGGAGCCCGATGCGAGTGATGTCGTGGGCGCTGGTGCGATCCGCTCACTCGCGAAGGAATCGGGTGTCGCCATCGAGGTGGTGGAGAACTGGGGGGAATCGCTCCCTTTTACCGACAAGACCTTTGATCTCGTCTACGGACGTGCCGTCTTTCACCATGCCCGCGATCTCGATGCCTTCTGCACCGAAGCCTGCCGCGTCCTGAAACCGGGTGGGGAAGTGCTCCTGACCCGTGAGCATGTTCTTTCGAAAGAGGAGGACCTCGATCAGTTTCTGAATGCTCATCCCCTCCATCGACTCTACGGAGGTGAGGCCGCCTACCCCCTGCTTCGTTACACGGGCGCACTCGAGTCGGCCGGACTTACGGTGTCACGGGTGATCGGACCGAAGTCCAGTCCCATCAACTATTTTCCGGAGAGGGTGGCCCACATCACTGCCGCCCTCCTGGCGCGTCGGCGCAAGCGGGTCGGTTGGTTCCGCGATCTCTTAGCGGGGCGTTCGTCCGCTGCTCTCACTGTGGAAGCGCAGCTTTGGGAGGCAAAAATGAAGGTGCCGGGGCGACTTTATTCTTTTCTCGCAGAGCGGATTTAAGAAGCATGAAGCGGATCATGATCACCGGTGTGACCGGCTTCATTGGACGAGCCCTCGCGGGCGAAGCGGTCGCCAGAGGCTGTGCCGTCTTCGGGATAGGTTCTGATTCCGGTGCGGGTAAGATGCCTGCCGGTCTCGCGAATGAGGCCGCGTTGCGGCTCCCTGATGCAGAACTAGTACGGCTCGTCGGTGAATTTCAGCCGGAGATACTCTTTCATTGCGCAGGGAGCGCCCTCCCCGCGAAGTCCCTCAAGCTACCGGATGACGACTTCCATTCGTCCGTGCCGGTCGTGCAGGGAGTCCTCGAGGCAATAAGGCTGAGTGCTCCCGCGGCGCACCTCGTGTGTCTTTCCAGCGCCGCAGTCTATGGGGACCCTGTGACGCTGCCGGTGAGTGAAGATGCCCGACCCTCTCCTCTCTCGCCCTACGGTTTCCACAAGTGGATGGGGGAACTGCTCTGTCAGGAATATGCAGTGGTCTACGGGATTCGATCGACCAGTGCGAGGATCTTTTCAGCGTACGGTCCGGGTTTGCAAAAACAGCTTCTCTGGGATGCCATCGGCAAGTTAAAGGGGCGGGACGAGGCGGTCTTTCTTGGCAGCGGGGAGGAGACTCGCGACTTCATCTTTATCAAGGACCTCGTCAACGCCCTCTTCTGCCTGGCAGACAAGTCGTCCTCCGGTCACGATGTCGTCAATGTCGCGACCGGCATCGAAGTGCGGATCGCAGATGTCGTGGCGACGGTCGCCCGTCACCTCGGGGTGGACTCTTCACGCTGGAGTTTTTCAGGAGAAGTGACACAGGGCATTCCCTCGCACTGGCGGGCCGACATCTCGCGGCTGCGCGCATGCGGCTTTGAACCGCAGTGTTCCTTTGATGAAGGCGTCCGCCTTACCGTCACCTCGGCACCGGTTCATGGATAACTAGTCCATTCTATATTCATGTTATTCTCTGAAGATCCACGAATCATCTTCATTCACATGTATAAAAACGCGGGAACCAGCGTTCGCCGCGCCTTTCTCAAAGCGGGGCTGCAGGATGACGCGGGAGCGCGGGGATTGACCAGCCATGCCACGGCGAGCGAGGTCATCCGCGGCATCGGTCCGGCTGCGTTCAGCGCCTACCTCTCCTTCGTGGTGGTGCGCAATCCCCGGGACTGGCAGGTCTCGCTCTGCCGCTATGCGCTCGGGAAGCCGAATCACCATCAGCATGAGATGGTGAAAGAAATGGGCTCGTTCAAGGTATATCTCGATTGGCGATGCCGCGACGAAGTCAGGCTGCAGAAAGGTTTTGTCGCGGATGCTGGCGGGGCGATCCTCGTCAACCGGATCATTCGTTTTGAGAACCTCGCCGACGATTTTAACGCGATCTGCCGCGATCTTGGTATTATTGCCTCCCTCCCGCATCTCAATGCCTCAAATCGGAGCCACTGGCAGGACTGCTACGACGAGCGGACCTTCGCTCTCGTAGAGAAAACCTTCGCCGACGACATTGAGCTTTTCGGTTACGACGATTGCCGTCTCGCTTGAAACGCAGGCGGATGCTTCCATTTTCAAACCCTTTTCCCGTGAAAAAACTGACTATTCTGATCCGACCGACCCCCGATGATGGCTGGGTCGGCGGAGCGATCTATTTCCGGAATCTGATCAACTCGATCGACCTGGCGGCGAGTGAAAGCGGCGACGAGGTGGAGATCGTCATCGTCTACGAGGACCGTGCGCATTTGCCATCGGTTGATCGCTTGCTCCCCGAAAAGCTGAAGCGCGTCTTTTTCTCCGACTACGAGGACATCGAGCTGACGCCCGAAGACCGTCAGAAAATCCAGCAACTGCCACAGGGAATCGAGCGGCGTCATTACCGCCACGCGGTGCAATACGCGGATCTCGTGAAGGCAACGGGTGGCGACCTGATTTTCCCCTATTTCCCGAACGGTGCCTACCGCCCGCCGTGCTCGGTGCTCTCGTGGATCCCGGATCTACAGCATGTCGGCCTGCCGGAATTCTTCAGTGAAGAAGAGATCAAGACCCGCGACCGCAAGTATCAGAACGCGGCGACCTTCTCCGACGCGGTGATCCTCAGCAGCGAGAGTGCCCGGGAGGATTTCACGGGACGCTTCGGCGGTGGGGGCGCCCGGATCGACATCCTGCGATTCTACACCCTCCCGGATGCCGCGTGGTATGAGCCCGATTTCAACGCGGTTCGCGAACGATTCGGCATTGCTGAGGATTACTTCATGGTCTGCAATCAGTTCTGGGCGCACAAAAATCACCTCGCGGTGGTCGAGGCGTTGAAGCTGCTGAAGGCACGGGGGCAGGAGCCCATGGTCGTATTCACCGGCGGAGTTTCCGATCACAGGCGGCCGGGAGTCATTGATGGAGTCCTCCAGAGCCTTTGCGAAGCAGGCCTCTGGTCGCAAGTGCGAATCCTCGGACAACTCTCCCGTCTCGATCAGATCCAGTTGCTCCGCGGTGCCCGTGCTATCGCCCAGCCCTCGCTCTTTGAAGGCTGGAGCACGGTTCTCGAGGACTGTCGCACTCTCGGGCAGGATCTCATCGCAAGTCGTCTCAGGGTTCATCTTGAACAGGATATCCCCGGAGCCCGTTACTTTGATCCGCACGATCCGGCCGAGCTAGCCGCCCACCTCTCTGACACCATGTCTGTCCTGCGCCCGTATTCAGCCGAACGCGAGGAGACCTCCCGCCGTGCCGCGGAAGGTCGGGCGAGAGAGTGCGGTCGCACCTTTCTCCGCCTTGCCGGGGAATTTTGCGGGGAGAGGCAATGATCAGTCGACATCACGCGGGGATGAGGCAACAGACTTTGCCGTGACCTGCCCGTTGCCGCGAGAGCCTTTATGAAAGTTTCCATCGTAATCCCCACCTATAATTGCGCCGAACTCGTCGGGACGACGCTGCGAGCCATCCAGCAGGGCGGGCACGATGATCTCGAGGTGATCCTGATGGACGGGGGCAGCAAAGACGAAATCGCCGACGTCGTCGCCTCTTTCGGTGATCTTGTTTCCGTCTTTGTCAGTGAACCCGACGGCGGTCAGTACGACGCCATTAACAAGGGAATGAGCAGGGCCACCGGGGAGATCCTTTGCTGGATCAACGGAGGCGATTTCTTCATGCCGGGGGCGATTGAGAACGCAGTTTCCGTGTTTGAAGCCAGTCCGGCCGCCGAGTGGATCACCGGCCGGCCCTGCGTTGCTGAAGGGGTTGCCTTGCGGCGTCAGGGCAATCACGAAGTCGTGGTCTCAGACCTCGAGATCCGATACGGGCTCTGCTGTGGCGGTGCCACCGGGTTTCTGCAACAAGAGGGTATGTTCTGGCGTCGGACCCTCTGGGAAAAGGCCGGAGCTCTTGACACCCGTTACCGTCTCGCCGCCGACTACGAACTTTGGATCCGCTTCGCGCGGGAAACCGGCCTCGTCAGGCTCACTGTTCCACTGGCCGCCTTTTCCTATCACGAAACGAATCGTTCCATCGTTGAGCGTGAGGCCTATCTCGCGGATGTGAACGCGGTCCTCGAGGGATTCAGCGATAAGGAAAAGCGCATCCGGAAATGGCTCGCGATCTTCCCCTGGGCGATGCGGGTGATCCGCAAGGTGCCGATCATCAAAGAGCTCTTCCGCTTCGTCCTGCAAAAGGTCTCCCCCCTCTGCGTCGTCGTGGTTTCCTGGAGAAAAGTGAAGTCAGGCGGATTCAAGATGGGAATCGCGCGGCGCGTTTCGTGGATACGATAATTTTAATTAGAACCTCATAAGACCATGCTAGTCAGTCATCGTAACAAATTCATCTACACCAAGACCGCCAAGACGGCCGGCACCTCGGTGGAATCCTACTTCGAGCAGTTCTGTATGCCAGAAGGCGAGTGGACTCCCGAGCACAACCGTGACATCCATGTATCCGAAGCAGGCATCATCGGCTATCGCGGAGCGAACCGTCCCAAGGGCACGGAGTGGTTCAATCACATGTCCGCGAAGCGCATCAAGGCGCAGATCGGTGACGAGATCTGGAACAGCTACCTGAAGTTCTGCGTGGTGCGCGACCCGTTTGACAAGGCGGTCTCGGCATTCTATCACTTTTACAAGTCCCGTGAGGCCACGGGGACGAAGCCGGAGTACAAGTCGTGGAAGCAGAAAATCAAAGGGTTCTTCCGTCCCGAGCCGAAGTTCAATTCGATCAGCGACGAGTTCGAGCATTGGCTCAAGAGCGGCGCGATGGTTCTCGACCGCGACAAGTACATGATCGACGACAGCTTCTGTCTCGACGAAGTGATACGCTACGAAAACCTCCAGGACGACATGCGCATGATCTGTGAAAAGATCGGTGTCGAATTCGATCCGGCGCAGTTGCCCCAGTTCAAGGCGGGAATCCGTGACGACAAGGTGGGGCTTTCCGAGATCTACACGCCGAAGGGGATCAAGATCATCTCGGATCTCTACGATTACGAGCTGGAGCGTTTCGGCTACAAGGCTCCGGTGCTGAAGTAAGGTTCTTCACGATGAGTGGAATATTTGGAAATCGCCTCGGCCGCCTGCTCCGCAAGCTTAAGCATAAGATCAGTCCCCCCGACGGGCCGCGCGGCTACGAGCGTCGGCTCCATCGCGAGCTCACGAGGGTGGCGCGAACCTTTGAGGGATCGGGGAAGCCGGTCCTGATTCACACTTATGGCAAGGTGGGATCGACCGCGATCCACACTTCGATCAGCAAGCTGCCGGGTTTCGGATCCTTCCAGACACATTTCATATCCGAAGAAGGTGTCGCCGACGCACGTCGCATCCATCAGGAGCACGATCGCGACCCCATCCATCTCAAGCTCGGTGAGGCGCTTCGCGCGGCATTGAAGGCGCATCCGGCGAAAACCGTGAGGGTCATCACCCTCGTTCGTGATCCGGTCGCACGGGCCGTCTCGGATTTGTTTGAGAACCCGACCTTGCTCGTCGCGGACGGCGATATCCGCCACATGCCCTTGGAGCGGGTCGTCGAGATCGCTGCCGAGCAGGTCATCAACAGCCTCGAATACACCGAGAAGTGGTTCGACCGCGAATTGAGCGGGGTCCTCGGGTTCGACTTTTTCGCCCGGGATTTTGATCAGGAACAGGGTTTCGAGATCATTCGCGAAGGCCGCTTTGAACTGCTCGCGGGTAAGCTGGAGTTGCTCTCCAACAACGGGGCGGGTTTCCTCGGTCGATTCCTCGATTTGGGTGAAGACCTTGCCATCCCGCACTCGCGGGCGCGCTCGGCAACGGGTGAGGCATCCCTTTACGATCAGGTGCGGAGGAATCTGCGGCTTCCT
Organism: Verrucomicrobiales bacterium; assembly: GCA_041688355.1. Classification (GTDB taxonomy): domain Bacteria; phylum Verrucomicrobiota; class Verrucomicrobiia; order Verrucomicrobiales; family DEV007; genus Arctic95D-9. Next base: position 7,837 of record JBDNIL010000014.1, read on the forward strand.
GCCGCAGTCCTCAATCAGGTCTATGGCAGCCGCTTCTGTCGTCATTTTTATACCCCTGCGGAGCTGGATGGTTTCCGCAAGTTGTGGGTCCAGCCCTGAGTTTTGCTCATGAGTGTCAAAGGCTTCCTCCGATACATCAAGCGGGCCGTGCTGCGCCGTGCGGAGCGGAGCCGTATCCTCATCGATCCGGGAGGGAAGAACGTCGCCGTCGCGAACTACAAATGCGGTTTCACTTCGATGAACCGCTGCCTGCCGCAGTGGGACAAGTGCATTGATGACGGGCAGCATCTGCGGCGCTATCTTGACACTCACCGTGATCTAATCGTTCATATGATCGTGCGGGATCCGGTGGTGCGATTCCAGTCCTTTGTTCACGGTTGGTTCATCGACA
>JBDNIL010000493.1:0-3838 GCA_041688355.1 Verrucomicrobiales bacterium
CCGATAACGTCACCCTCCTCCTCGTTGATGATCTCGAAGCGAATCTCGTCGCCATGGCGGCGCTGTTGAGCGGGCCCGGGCTGCGCGTGCTGAAGGCCCGCTCCGGCGAAGAGGCGCTCGAACTCCTCCTCGCGCACGAAGTCGCGCTCGCGCTCGTGGACGTGCAGATGCCCGGCATGGACGGCTTCGAACTCGCGGAAATGATGCGCGGCAGCGAGCGCACCAAGCATGTGCCGATCGTCTTCGTGACCGCCGGAGCCCACGATCGGAAACGAATGTTCCGGGGCTACGACTCCGGCGCCGTCGATTTTCTCTACAAGCCCGTCGAACCGCATATCCTGACGAACAAGGTCAACGTGTTCGTGGAGTTGTTTCGGCAAAAGCAGGCGCTCGCGCACGTGTCCGCGCTGCAGAGCGCGATCTTTAACAGCGCCAATTTTTCGAGTATCGCCACCGACGCGAAGGGCGTCATCCAGATCTTCAACGTCGGCGCCGAGCGGATGCTGGGCTACACGGCGGCCGAGGTGATGAACCGAATCACGCCGGCCGATATTTCCGATCCGCAGGAAGTGATCGCCCGCGCCCAAGCGCTCAGCGCCGAACTTGCCACCCCGATTACGCCCGGCTTCGAGGCCCTGGTGTTCAAAGCCTCGCGCGGGATCGAGGACATCTACGAACTCACCTACATCCGCAAGGACGGGAGCCGCTTTCCGGCGGTGGTGTCGGTCACCGCGCTGCGCGACGCGCAGGAGGCCATCATCGGCTACCTGCTGATCGGCACCGACAACACCGCCCGAAAGCAGGCGGATCAACTGCAGTCCCGCCTTGGCGCGATCGTGTCATCTGCCGATGACGGGATTATGAGCAAAGCGCTGGACGGCGTCGTCACCACTTGGAATGCGAGCGCGGAGCGACTGTTTGGCTACACTGCGGCAGAAATCATCGGCAATCCCAACCTGCATCTGACCCCGCCCGACCTGCTCCACGAGGAGGAACATATTTTGGAGCAAATCCTTACCGGCAAGGCCGTCAAGCACTTCGAAACCCAGCGCATGACGAAGGACGGTCGCCGCCTGATGGTCTCGCTGACCATCTCCCCCATTAAGGACGCGACGGGGAATGTCATTGGCGCGTCAAAAATTGTCCGCGACATCACCGAACGCAAAAAAGCGGAGGAGGCGTTACGGGCGAGCGAAGAGCGTCTGGCCAGCGTCCTCGAACACCTCCCCGTCGGCGTGGGCCTGTCTGACCGCGAGGGCCGGATGGTCCTGACCAATACGAGCATGCGCCGATTTATAGGGGAGTCTGTGCCATCGCTCGATCTTCAGCGCCGCCACCGCTGGCGGGCTTGTGCGGCCGACGGCTCGCAACTGGAGTTCAGCCAGTGGCCGGGGCAGCGCGCGCTGCGCGGAGAGACGGTCCTTCCCGGCGTCGAATTCCGCTTCACCGAGGATGACGGGCGAGAGATTTGGGTCACCGTCGCCGCCACACCGCTACGCGGCACCAGTGTCGCGGTCGTGATGGTGGAGGACATTGACCAGCGCAAGCACGCCGAGGTGGCGCTGCGGGCGAGCGAGGAGCGCTTCCGCGTGGCGGCGCTCGCGGTGAGCAATCTCATCTGGACGAACAACGCGCAGGGCATGATGGAAGGCGAGCAGCCCGGCTGGGGCCAGTTCACCGGCCAAACTCGGGAGGAATATCAGGGCCACGGCTGGGCGCGGGCGGTGCATCCCGACGATGCTCAGCCCACTATCGACGCCTGGAATGCGGCGGTGGCGGAAAAGCGGCTGTTTAAGTTTGAGCACCGCGTGCGACGGCACGATGGAGCCTGGCGCTCGTGTTCAATCCAAGCCATGCCGGTCATCGGCGGGGACGGCGAGGTCCGCGAATGGGTCGGCGTTCACAACGACATCACCGAGCGAAAACGAAGCAGTGCCGCGCTGATCGAGGCCAAGGAGCGCGCGGAAGCCGTTAGCAAAGCCAAGGACAATTTCCTCGCAGCACTCAGCCATGAGCTGCGCACCCCTTTGACCCCCGTGCTGATGGCGGCCACCGCTCTCGCCAGTGATCCGACGCTGCCAGCCGAGGCGCGCGAACAGCTCGACATGATGCGCCGCAATATTGAACTCGAAGCGCGGCTCATCGATGACCTGCTGGACCTCACGACCATCAGCAGCGGCAAGCTGACCCTCGCGCCCGTCGCCGCGGACATCCACGAACTCCTCCACCACACGGACGAGATCATCCGCAGCGATGGCCTGGGCAAACGGTTACGCATCACGTTGAAACTCGATGCCGCGCGGCATCACGCGCTGGCCGATCCCGCGCGGCTCCAGCAGGTGTTCTGGAACCTACTGCGGAACGCCGTGAAATTCACGCCGGATGGCGGCGGCATCACCGTGAGCACGCGCAATGACGCCGCAGGCAGAATCATCATCAGTGTGGCAGACGACGGCATTGGCATCCGCGCCGAGGTGTTACCGCAGATCTTCAATGCCTTCGAGCAAGGGGCCATCGCGGGCCAGCACCGCTTTGGCGGGCTGGGCCTGGGGCTGGCGATTTCGCAGGCCATCATCACCGCGCACGACGGTGAGATCCGCGGCGAGAGCGACGGGCTCAACTGCGGATCGACCTTTACCGTGGTGCTCCGCACCGTTGCCGCGCCGACCGCCTCCGCAACCGCCACGGAGCCGCGTGCGGTCCCGCCGCGCACGCTGAAGCTGCTCATCGTCGAGGACCACGAGGCGACGCGCGAGACGCTGCAGCTGTTACTAAGCCTCAAAGGTCATCAGGTGACCACGGCGGGGTCGGTGCAGGAGGCGCTCACGATTCATGGGACGGAGCGGTTTGATGCGGTCATCAGCGACCTCGGCCTGCCGGATGGCAGCGGGCTGGAATTGATGCGCGAGCTGCAGCAGCAGCGCCCGGTCCCCGGCATCGCGCTGAGCGGCTACGGCATGGAGGGGGACCTGCGTCTGAGCCACGAGGCAGGCTTTTTCGCGCATCTGGTGAAGCCAGTGAACGTTGACCAATTGCGCCAGATCATCGATCAGATACCCCTACAGAACCATGATTGAGGAAGCCCAACGCATCGAGCGAATCATTCGGAAGCATGTCCACGACGTGAGGAACTCCATCCCTTCTCCTCGCCACCGCTCATGCGCAATTTCGACCTGCCGATTTGGCGGCACCCGGGCGTCATACGCCGAAAAACGACCCATCCGGCGCGCCGCAGGCACACGAACGCCCTGCGCTTTCACAATCGTCCCGTATCCCGCCGAGCTATCGTCCCGTATCCCGCCGACCTGGCCGGGACTTTCAGGGGAGGCTCACGCCTTCTCCACGCCACGCTTCACTCCGGTCGCGCCGCAGGCTCTCCGATCAGGTCGTTCTTCAGGTCCCGTAAGACGCAGAGGTCTTCCCAATCGGCTTCCCGCATTCGCCGCGCCCCGGTCTTGCGCTTCAGACCGAAGCGCTCGCGGTGGCGCGCAAAGATATTCTCGACAAAGGCGGCGGCGCCAAACACTCCACCGTCGATGAGCCGAAGCGAAGCGGAGACAGCCTGCCGCAGGCTGGCCGGAGGGCGAGTGAAACGCGACAAATAGCGGGCCCGCCGGCGGATGACCTGCTTCAAGGGCAGCTTGCCGCCAAGCGCTACCTCAGTCTCCACTTCCTCGGGCGTGAAGATAAATAGCCTGTCCCCGAGAATTCGTGCCCATTGGTGTAGAAAACTCCCCTTTAAAAAACCGCGTAGGCACGCCGTAGCCGGGCCATTGCCGCCTCCCACGAAGTCTCGCGGTAGACGAAGTTCCGCAACCAGCGAATGAATTTCAAGGTC
>JBDNIL010000494.1:0-24956 GCA_041688355.1 Verrucomicrobiales bacterium
CCCGCCGACTGGCGCATGGACGGCGGGGCCTGGCAGCGCGCCCTCAACACGAAGCTCCCGCCCGCGATCCGGGTGATGCGCTGCGGCGCGATCGATCCGCGCTTTCACGCCCGCTTCTCCGCTCTCGCCAAGACCTACCGCTACGAGATCGCCACCGGCGAAGTCCTCCCGCCCCTGCGCCACGGGCTCGCCTGGCACCAGCGCGACCTCGGACCAGCCGTGGATCTCGCCGCCGCCCTCGCACTCTACGAGGGCACGCACGACTTCGGCGCCTTTTCCGCGAAGCGTCACGACGGCAAGGACGAGGGACGTGATACCGTCAGGACGATCACGACGGCCCGCGTCAAACCGACGAATGACGAGTCCCTGCTCCTCGAATTCCGCGGAAACGGCTTTCTTTACAAAATGGTCCGTTTTCTTGTCGGCTCGGCTGTGTATTGTGTAAAAGGTAGAATCTCCCGCGAGGAAATGAGCCGCCTGCTGGAGGGAAGCACCGGGGAAGCCAGAGCTCCCTATTGCGCGCCGGCTGACGGTCTCACTCTAGTGGAAGTGCATTACCCGGAGGAATTCGAAATATTCGGAACGGACGCTCCCTGAAAGGGGAGAACACAAGACTGCTGAGATGGCTTTGTTTTTCAAAAAATCGGGAATTGGAGAAAACCGCATCGAGAACTCGGGGCGGTGGCCGGTGCGTCTCACTCACTTCCAGCTCATCGACGACTACGAGTTCCCCGCGACGAACTTCCCGGAGATCTTTTTTGTGCAAGAGGGCAACTTCCTCCACGAGACCGACGCGGGCACTCAGGCCATCCGCGAAGGCGCGGCGATCATGGTCAATCCCGGTCATCGTCACACCGTGAAACACCCTGACGAAGTCGTCCTTACTCGCGTGCGTTTCCTCCCCGAGTGGCTCACCCGCGAGTATGAGATCATCGCGAACTCGCCAAATGTGCTCTCGCTCTTCTTCGACCAGTCGTGGTTCCGCTTCCCCCGCGACGAGAATCTCCACGTCTTCACGACGCGAGGCGAGGGTGCCGTGCGGATCCGGGCCGAACTCGAATACCTGCGCGACCTCCTCAGAGAAAAACGCCAGCTCGAGCCCGTCACCCGCGTCGCCGCGCTGAAGCTGATGATGCTCCTCGCCGACGAGCACCACCGCTTCTGGCGCGGGGTGTCCGAGGTCGAGATGCTGCCCGAGGCCAAACACGCGCTCGATCAGATCGAGTCCTTCGTCCTCCGCGCCGAGTCCTTCGAAGCAGGCAAGATGCCCCGTGGCGGATTCGAAAAACGCGCCATCGACCGGGCCTTCGGCGACCTCACCGGGATGAGCATGACCGACTACGCCCTGCGTCGGCGCGTTTTCCACGCCGCCTGCCGACTCCTCACCGGCGCCGACGAACCGCGACGCATCTCCAAAGACCTCGGCTTCACGACCACCGCCGAGTTCGCAAAGCAGTTCGAAGCCGTCTTTGACATCACCCCCGCCGTCTACCGGCAAAAGTTCGGGGTCCCTCCCGAGCCGAAAGCCGCCGCCGGGGAAGAGGAGAAAAGCTGAGTAACCCCCTCCGCCCGCTCCCAAACTTCGGCTTGCTCAATGGCGACCCGCCATGTTCCTTGCCAACCTTTTTGCACCCCCCTTTGACAGGCCATGATATCACCCGCCGAACAGCTCGAGCTCCTCACCCGCGGCACCGCCCGGATCATCAGCGAAAAAGAGCTGCTGAAAAAGCTGGAGCGCGGCACCCCGCTGCGGGCAAAGCTCGGGGTTGATCCCACTTCGCCCGATCTCCACCTTGGGCACAGTGTCGTCCTCGAAAAGCTGCGCCAGTTCCAGGAACTCGGTCACCAGGCCGTCCTCATCATCGGGGACTTCACCGCCCAGATCGGCGACCCCACCGGGCGCTCCAAAACGCGCCCGCCGCTCTCCCGCGAGGCCATCCTTTCCAACGCCGAGACCTACACCGACCAGGCCTTCCGCATCCTCGACCGGGACAAAACCGAGGTCGTCTACAATGGCGACTGGTTCAACAAGATGACCTTCTCCGACGTGATCCAGCTCAATGCCCGCGTCACGATGCAGCAGATGCTCCAGCGCGAGGATTTCAAAAATCGCATCGCCAATGATCAGGAAGTCCGCCTCCACGAAATCCAGTATCCCATCGTGCAGGGCTGGGACTCCGTCGAAGTGCGTGCCGACGTCGAACTCGGCGGGACCGACCAGCTTTTCAACATCCTCGTCGGCCGCGACATGCAGAAGACCGAAGGCATGGAACCTCAGGTCGTGATGTGCCTGCCCATCCTCGAAGGCCTCGACGGCGTGCAGAAAATGAGCAAGAGCCTCGACAACTACGTCGGCATCTCCGAAGCGCCCGGCGAGATGTTCGGCAAGCTCATGAGCATCTCCGACGAGCTCATGGCCCGCTACTCCGTGCTCCTCATGGGCGAGGAGATCGACGCCGCGATCCACCCGATGGAGGCCAAGAAATCCCTCGCCGCCGCCCTCGTGACCCGCTACCATTCCGCCGCCGACGCGGGAGCCGCCCGGGAGAACTGGGAGGCGATGTTCAGCCGCAAAGACCTCGACGCCGTCGAGCTGCCCGATTTTTCCATCGGCGAGAGGCGCGACCTCGTCGGCGTCGTTTCCGAAGTCTACGAGAAAATATTCAGCAGTCCGAAATCCGGCTCCGACGTGCGCCGCCTCATCCAGCAAGGCAGCGTGCAGCTCGACGGTGAAAAACTCACCGACCCCAAAGCCGAACCTGCCTGGGCGACCGGACAGGTGCTGAAAGTGGATAAGAAGCGGAGCGTGCGGATCGGGTGAGATCAGATTCGGCGGGCCTTGTCGAGCTTTTAAAAATCCGCTTTTAACCTTGCCTCCCCCTCCTCTTTGTCGTCCAATCATCGGGAAGCGTCCTTTCCGGACCAATTAGAGATGAAGGAGATTCTCAGAGCATTTCCCCGGGTCATGGGGATCGTCAACATCAACGACGATTCCTTTTCCGGGGATGGCACTCTCGATGTCGGGAAGGCGCTGGGACAGGCGCTCGAGATGGCGGTGCACGGGGCCGACATCATCGACGTCGGGGCCGAGAGTGCGCGCACGAACCGGGCCGCGATCGGCGTCGGCGAGGAGATCGGGCGACTCCTCCCTTTCATCGACAGCTTCCAGACCCTCTGTGCCGAGACGGGACCGCGTGACGAGTATCAGATCTGGCCGCCGCTCCTCTCGATCAATACCTGGCGGCCCGAGATCGTCGAAGCGGTCCTGAAGACCGGGCGGGTCGACATCATCAATGACATCGGCGGCCTCGTCGATGACACCAATGCCCGGCTCTGTTTCGAGCTCAATGCCGCGCTCCTCATCATGCACACCGTGGGTGAGCCGAAGGTTCCCCACACCTCGCAGCGCTACCACGACATCTGGCGGGCGATGGAGGATTTCTTCGACAATCGTCTCGCCCGCGCTCGCGCCATCGGGCTAAGCGACGACCAGATCATCCTCGACCCGGGGATCGATTTCGCGAAGCGGTGCGCCGACAATCTTGCCATCTATCGCGAACTCGAGCGACTGATGCAATACGACCTGCCCGTCCTGCTGCCGATCTCGCGAAAGACGGTCATCGGGGACGCCCTCGGGATCGCCTCCCCCGCCGAGCGGGATGCGGGGACGATCGCGTGCCTCGTGCGCGGGCTCGTCGCGCGGGCGAACATCTTCCGCGTCCACCACGTCAAAGCCGTCGCCGACAGCGTCAGGGTCATCGCCGCGATCCGGGGGGAACTCAGCCGCGATCTCTCTCACTCCTCTGCCGCGTCCTCTTCAACCTCGAGGGGCGGGTGATACTCGAGCTTCTCATTCTCGATCAGGGAAAGTTCAACATCGCCGGTCGCGACATTCTCGAAGAGAAACCCGAGGTAGTGGACCGGCTTCGCGATTTCGAATTCAGCCAGGGTTCGGCCCTCGTGGACGACCCGGATTTCATCTGCGAGCGCGACCTTTTTCTGATGCGCCTGCCTCGCCGTCAGGGTCACGGCGCTACCCAACACCTCAATCACGACGGCTGGCTGTCGCAGTAGGGAAACGAGACTGAGCCTCGGACCGGTCGTGTCCGACTCGACGAGCACGCTGTATCGCAGCTTCGCCTCCTCGCTGCCGTCGCGATGCTCCTTCACTTCGTCGTAGCAGATAATGGCGACCGTCTTTCCCTCTTCCATAGTGAAATCGCCGCTGAGTTTCGCGGGCTCGGCCCCGGCGTTGGAGAGGGTAAATGGATAGCTCCCGGGTTTGATCGCGAGCACCCCCGATGTCTCGCCCGGCTTCATCGCCTCGCCGCCGTTGAGGGCGAAAGAGCCGAGCTCGATGTAGGTGGGACTCTTCAGCCCGATGAGATTCACGATGTTGAGGAATCCGGCGGCGGGCACCTCGTCGGTTTCCTGGGAATACAGAATAGATACCCCTGTCAGGATGACCGCAAGAAGGCTGAAGAGTGTTCTCATTTTTCAAAGATCGCGTGAGGAAAGGACTTCGAGACGAGAGCGCTCCACCTCGCCATCGGCCCGACGTTCGGGCCGCAGGAAGACCTCGTGGACGCGGCGGCTGCGTCCGGTGATCTCGCCGGTCTCGTGATGGTAGATCTCCGCATAGGTGAAGACACGGAAGTGCCGACTCGAAAAAGTCGTCGTGTTGAAGAGCCGCGCAAAGGTCTCCTCGGCCTCGGCGTCGTTGTGGTGGGCGGGCAGGGCGTCGTGACGGTCCATCAATTCGGAGAGGACGCGGGCGAGATGAGAAGGGCTGTAGAAGGGCCGCGCTCTCATCAGACCCGCCGCGATGAGCGGGATGGACTCGCGCCGCAACCCGCTGCGCAGGGTGCCGGTGACACCCTCGCGGGAATAGTCGGGCGTGTCGAAGCGGTCCTGCCTTAGGCGGATGTCCGAGGAGACAAACGGTCCCCGCAGCAGGGTCTCGATCTCAAAGAGCGTCGGCGCCGAGTTGAGGTTGAGATGCCCGTCGACGAGGGCGAACTGCCCCTGCGCATGGAGGTCCGCGTCGTAAATGGCGGCATAGGGTTGAGTGCCCGACTCAACGGGGTCTGACGCGGCGCGAGGCGGCTGGTGATCGCGGGGATCGTAGCTCGCGTAGAGGTCGCTCCCGGCCTCGGCCGCGAGATTGGACCCGGTGAACCCGGTATGGAAAAGATCGAGCAATTGGCTCGCCCGCATCCCCGGACGATCAAAGAGCTCGTGCTCGGGCCGCCCGATCCGCAGGGTATTGCCGCCGCCCCACATTTTCCCGGGAGCGGAGCCGGCCGGGAGACTCTTGAGGGCCGTGTTGCGATGGGCGTCGAAGCGCTGCTCTCTCTGAAGCGAGATCGACGGCGGCAGAGGCATCCACATGGCGGGGTCGTGCAAATTTCCCAGCTCGGTGACGGAATAGAAGCGACCCAGATTCGAGATCCTCCAGGGGGCGAGAGCACCGTCGTCGGGCGGTTGCGGCAGATTGAAGGTATCGGGAAGTTCCATGTCGTTGGCAGGGTAGTAAGGTCCGTGGGGTTTGTCGTAGCCGCGGTCGGGCCAGTCCCGCACGCGAGTCTGATCTTTGAACCAGTCGAGTCGCTCGGCATTCACCTTCGAGCGATCATAGTTGCGGGATCCCGGCGAACCCTTGAGCCGGTATTGCAAGTCCTCGGCCGTCGCCCGCGAGTAGTAGGGCATCCACGGATCGCCGAGATGGGAGCCGTCGCCCGCGTTGAAACCGTAGGCTTTGGCTGCCATGTTAGGGGTGGCGAGCCGCATGATGAACTCATTTGGACTGATCACCCCGGCTCGCTGGGCGAAGAAAAAACCGTGTCGGGGAGCCGTCGCAGGATCGGCCGGATCGCGTCGCCCGCAGGTATCGACGAGATCGGTGCCGAGATAGAATTCGTAGTTCGCCCGCACCGAGACATTCGTGACACCGCGGATGTCCTGCACCACCGGAAAGGCGATGGGCGATGCCGGATTCCGCGGAATGGGGACCTTCCACCTTATCTTCCCGAAGCTGAGGACCTCGTAGTCATTCGGCGGGATCGTCACGGTGAGCCCGCCGTTTTCAGGAAAAGGTTCGTCGAGATCCCGATGGGCCTCGAGAATGTCGTGCCAGGTCGCGTTGGCCCGGAAACGGATCCGCTCAAGGAAACTGAATTTCAGCCGCATCTTTGTCATCGTCACAGGGCGGTTCGACGTGTTCCAGAACTCGACGAAGGGTGTCGCCTCGAAGACGATGCGAAACTGATTGCCCGCAAGTTCGTAGCCGACATACTTGAACTTCACGAAGAACTCATTCACCGGGCAGTAGCTGTCGACCCCGCGAAAGCGGCGCGCGCCGGCACTCTTCGTATTACCCGGCAGGGCGGGCAGTCCGTCCGCATCGGCGTAATCAATCGCATTGGCAGCGAGCGTCCCGAGATAATCCTCGTCGTCGGGGAATCCGCCGCGGCGGCCCGCGAAGGCGGGCAGGTTGCGCCCGATGATCGCGGCAAGTTCGAGGTCACGATTCGCGACGAGGGTGTTGAGATTGTGGCGCGGTTGCCCCTCACCGGCGTAGCCATGGGCAAAGGGGACGAGGGGGCGCTGGCGGTAGGGCTGGAGCCCCCTCGCAAAGCGGTCCGGATCCCGGTTTTCGACCGGCGAGCGATCTGCCCGCCCCCCTGCAAAGAGGTAGCGATGCGAGAGCTGTTCGGCTGCGTCGGCATAGGGATGCTGCTCGCGGGAGAGAGACGCAGTGCTCCAGGGCTGCAGGGAAATCTCGCGGGTCGAGAGACCGGGCGCGACCTGATCGAGCAGCTTTTGTCCGCGAAAAAGAATAGGGAATTGGAAAAACACCCCGGGTTCCCCCTCCATCGCAAAACGTCCCGTCGGCACCCCGCCCGCCCCCGTGCCGGCGCGACGGGAGTCGTAGGAACTGTAGCCATAGCGAATCGGATCGCGCGCCACCTCGCCCCCCTCCCCCCGGTAGTGATCGGTCCACGCGCCGACGGCGTCGAGATTCGGGTAGCCCTCGAGGTCTTCGATCCAATAGGCGTAGCGGGTCCGAGAGGGGGAATCCTGCCGGGCCGCGAGCTCGCGGAAGGCGACTTCGGGATACCGATTTTCCTGCTGCGTCGCTCCCGCTTCGGTGAGATGGGTGAGCGGATAGGTCCGTATCCCCTTTTCCACCACCTCCCCCTCGACGCGATACTCGGGCGGGGCGACCGGGGCATCCATGAGCGCATCGGTCATAAGTTCGTTCAGGTCGGGCAGATCGGCGCGACTCTCGCCTCCGCCGCTGAAGAGAGCCGCGTGAGTCACTCCGTCGGCGGCGGGAGTGGAGAGATAGGTGTAGCGGGTCGGCAGACCGTCGCCGTCGGGCCGGGTCACTACGCTGACGAGGTAATGATCGTTCGCCGTAAGCCGTCGCAGGAGAGCACCGGCCTCCGCCAGGGCCGCCTTTTCCCCGAGGTCGGCGCGGGCCAGTGCGACCGTGCTACTGCTCACGGTCGCCTCCTGCCGGGTGATCGCGAAGTAGCTGACGACGATCAGAGCGATCGCGGTGACGAGAATCAGCGTCAAAAGCAGTGCCGCACCGGAGCACTCGTCTGGAGAGGGCTTCTTCATCGCGGGCGGGACGGGAGCGGCAGGTGAAAATGAAACGTCTGCAACTCGCGCTCGATGAATTGGCGCGTCGGAGACCAAGCTGCGGGGTCGGTCCCCGTAAAGTCGATGCGCCAGTCTTCGGGTTTTGTCAGGGTGAGAGCTGCCTTTTCATTGATCGTGGCGATCGTCATCTCAATATAGTCCGGTGCCACGAGGACGGGCCACTCGTCTCCGCCGGCGAGACCGAGATGCCGGTTCAGCGCGGCGGCATCCATCACCCCGGTCGTGTCGTCCGCGAGCGTGACGCGACGCCGGGGCTTCAGTTCAAACCTCACGATATGATCGCAGACCGCCTCGTCGGGAAAGACAGAGTCGTGCACGGGACTCGACGGATCGGCCCACTGCGCGGCGGTGCCGCGGTCGGGCTGGTAGTCCGGCGGAGGAGCCGTAAGCCGTTCGCGAACCGGATTCACCGGCCACGGCTGGGTCGCCGCAACAGGAGACATCGTCACGAGAGCGGGAAAGCGGCGTGCGAGAAGGAAGGGCAGATCAGCATTCCCAAAACGCCCCCGTCGCACCGCGGCGAGATTCCCCTGCCCCGGGAGACGGGCCGTGCCCGGTCCCGACTCGTCCCAGGTGTCGTTGATCTCGTGCGACGAGGACAGGATGAGTCCGCCCGCGTAGCCGTCGCCGGTATGACTCCCGCCGCGTCTATAATGACGAAAGAGTTTCATCCCGGCCGATTCTTCCCCGCTCAGCAGCGAATGCCGCGCATAGGCGATGTAATACCCCGCGATGGACGGTCCCTCGCCGTCGCGCTCCGTTGCGAAAACGATGGAGTCAAACCCTGGCGCGGCATTTTGAAAACTCCGCGGTTCGGTCATGCCGATGCCGCTGATACGACTGATCTCAAAGGGGAGAAAGAGCCTGCCTTCGAAGAACTCGCGCTGCTCCGCCGTCGTCCCCGCCGGCAGCCGGGGCAACCGGGCCGGACGCGAAGTGATCGCCGAGGCGAGGTCGCGCTCGATCCACTGGGCCGCGACGCGGGCGCCGCCTTCGTTTTCCACTTTTTCCGCTCCGCTGCGGAATCGCCCCAGCGCCACCTCCAGAGTCACCCCGAGGACCACGAGCAGGATCGACAGGATCGCCGTAGAGGCAAGCAACTCGACGAGAGTGACACCGGCCCGGGCAGGGCGCGACCGTGGCAGGGTGATGGTCCCCGCCGCGCTCATGGAATGGCGAGCCGGGTTTGGAAGATCACCGCCTTGCGCGAGGCACTCGCTGCAGCGGCTGGCTGCTCCACCGAGAGATCCCATGCCGCGAACCCGTCTCCCGCGTCACTACCGAAAAGACTCAGCCTCAAGAAGTATCTACCGCCACCTGCAGGGTCGACGCCCCGCACGTATTCGACCTCCCCGACTTCGCCCAGGAAGAGCCCCTTTTCATCAAAGAGCACGTAGCTCGTCTTTTCCACACCATTCCCCGGTGAGTCGATCCGGATCGACTCACCGCCGGAGAAATCGACGAGATAGTGACCGCCTCCCTCGCCTCCGCGCGCTCCCGAGACCACCGCCCGGGCGATGCGGCTCGACGTTTCCCGGTCACGGGCGAGAGTCTCCATCGCCCCCCCACCGGCCAGCATCGCCAGGGCAGGCAACATCAGCACCGCGACGATGCCCATCGAGATCGTGACCTCGGGCAGGGAAAAGGCGCGGCGGCGGGAAACGGGGAGTGGGTTCTCTTTCATCGTCAGTCGGTGAGGAGGCGCGAACGCCCGGTGTAAAATCCGATCTCGAGACAGTCTCCGTTGGCATAGGTGCCCGTGCCGTTGATTCCCGGACGGGTCGCAGTGAGTTCGATCCGGCGGCGCTCCGGGGAATAATGGCCCTCGATCACTCCGAGGTGCAGCGCATCTGCATCGGTGAAGGCGGGAAAGCGAATCCCGCCGTCAGGACCATATTGCAGGTAGGGCAGCGCAGCCATGCCACCCTCTCCGCCCGGAGTCGCACGCGGTATCGGGAAGTCACGTTTTTCCCCCACATCGAAGACCGTGCGAAAGGCCGTCCCTCCCGGCACCTCAAAGTGCTCCCGATGGGCAAAAACCATCCCGCGGGGCAGACTCCGCCACGGGGTCAGTTGCCTGAGCGGACGCTCACCGGGAGGATCCTCGTCCCCGCCTTCCAGGGAAAAAAGAGCGTAGCAACGGTAGGCCCCCTCGCCGGGGAAAGCCCCGTCGGCAAAGGCCACGACCATGGGCGCCTGCGAAGCCATCGCCCGGGAGCGGGCATTCTCAAGAAAGCCCGAAACCTCGTGAATGGCCGACTTACGCGATGGCGTAAACGCGACCAGACCCGGCACCGTGAGCGCCAGCAGCAGCCCGATCACACTCGCCACGACGAGGATCTCCACCAGAGAAAAGCCATACCCCGCCTTTTTGCCAAAGGCTTTTCCCGATCCTGAGAATGATGATCTCGGTAGTATCATGGCCGCAGTGAGGTTGGAACGAATTCGCAAGGCCGATGAAATGGAATCCGGCAGGGAAACTCAAACCTTTTCCTAAAATAAAGCTAGAATCAGGCCTGAAACCATTTCGACTCACTTGCCGGGTGGAAAAGAGCCCCTGAATTGTAACTGGCACGCCGGGCAATTGCCCTTATAGTCCGCCATGCGCATCCAGGTAGGTAAAGATATCATCGAAATCAAAACGCCGCCCTTCAGCGGAAAAATTATTGCGGTCATGGTCGCTGCCTTTATCGCCCTCGTCGCCGCGGGGGGATCGTTCTACACCATCGAAGTCGAAGAGGCCGGGGTCGTCCTGCGATTTGGCAAACACATCGAGACCGTCCCGCCCGGACTCCATTTCAAGCTGCCCTTCGGCATCGATCAGGTCTCCACCGTGCCCGTCGCCCGCCAGCTGAAGCAGGAGTTCGGCTTCTCCACCCCCGGTGCCACCAACCCGTATCAACGGAGCAGCCAGGGGGGAACTGACCTCGAGCGCAACATGGTCACCGGCGATCTCAACTCCGTCCTTGTCGACTGGGTCATCCAGTACCGCGTCACCGAGCCCGAGAAATACCTCTTCAAAGTGCGCGATGCCGACGCCACTCTGCGTCACGCGAGCGAGTCGGTGATGCGTCAAGTCGTCGGCGACCGTACCGTCGACGAAGTCATCACGATCGGCCGGCAGGAGATCGAGAACGAGTGCAACACGCGGCTCAAGGAACTCGTCACTCTCTACCAACTCGGCATCACGATCGATCAGGTGCAGCTCAAAGACGTCGATCCGCCCCTGCCGGTCCAGGACTCCTTCAACGAAGTGAACAACGCCCAACAGGAGAAAGAAAAATCCATCAACGTCGCAAACGGCGAATACAACCGCTCCGTGCCGAAGGCCAGCGGTGAAGCCGAGAGGATGGTCAGCGAAGCCGAGGGCTACGCGACCCAGCGCATCAACGAAGCCGAGGGCGACGCGGCCCGCTTCACTGCTCTCTTTACCGAGTATCAAAAGGCCTCTGACGTGACCCGCCGCCGCATCTACCTCGAGACGATGGAGGAAGTGATCCCCCGCCTCGGCGGCATGGTCGTGATGGACGAGGGCGCCAACCAGGTCCTGCCCTTCCTCCCTCTCAACCAGATCGCTCCCGCCCCCGTCATCGCACCCACCCGCGACGCCATACCCGCGACCGCACCAGCCAATCGCTGAACCGCTG
The DNA here is from genome assembly GCA_041688355.1 of Verrucomicrobiales bacterium. Classification (GTDB taxonomy): domain Bacteria; phylum Verrucomicrobiota; class Verrucomicrobiia; order Verrucomicrobiales; family DEV007; genus Arctic95D-9. Next base: position 11,319 of record JBDNIL010000494.1, read on the forward strand.
AACCACCCACTTACCTATTTTCCCATGAAAAAATCCGGATTCGGCTGCCTCGTCGCCATCACCCTTTTTATCTTCCTCCTCGTCGCCTCGGGCGCGATCTACACCGTCAAGGAAACCGATCAGGTCATCGTGACCCAGTTCGGGAAACTCGTCGGCGAACCGGTCATTACCCCCGGTCTCAAGTTTAAACTCCCTTTCCTCCAGAAGATCAACACCTTCGACCGCCGCATCCTCGAATGGGACGGACGCACCACGGAGATGCCAACGAAGGACAAGACCTACATCATCGTGGACACCTACGCCCGCTGGATGATCGTCGATCCACTGCGCTTTTTCGAAAAACTCCGCGATGAGCGCACCGCGCAGTCCCGCCTCGACGACATCCTCGGCTCCGAGACGCGCAACACCGTCGCCAAACATGAGCTCATCGAGATCGTCCGGACGACCAAGGAGCGCACCGAGCAGGTCGATCAGGACCTCGCCGAAGCCGACAAGGACGGGACGATCGGAAAGCTCATCCCCATCCGACGCGGCCGGGCCATGCTGGAGAAAGAGATCTACGACACCGCCAAGGTGAAGCTCGCCGAGTTCGGCATCGAGTTGCTCGACATCCGCGTGAAACGCATCAACTACAACGAAAGTGTGCAGGAGCGCATTTACGAGCGCATGGTCTCCGAGCGCCAGCAGATCGCCGAGCGCTTCCGGTCCGAAGGGGCCGGCGAAGCCGCCAAGATCCTCGGTGACATGGAGAAAGAGCTCCGCGAGATCGAGTCCGGCGCTTACAAGATCGTCGAGACGACCAAGGGCGAAGCCGACGCGACCGCCACCGAGATCTATGCAAAAGCCTTCAACATTTCCCCCGAGGCGGCCGACTTCTACGAGTTCGTCCGCACCATGGACCTTTACCGCGGCACCCTCGGTGGCGGCACCGTGGTGCTCTCGACCGACAGCGATTTGTTTAAGTATCTGAAAGCCGTGAAGCCGGTCGGGCCGAGCAATTCGGCCGATGTGGTCGGGGAGGCGGTCGCGGGAACACCTGCGCCTGCGCCTCGGGCGGCACTGCCGGCGCCCGCGCCGGAACCAGTCGCACCCGCACCACAACCCCAGTCACCTCAGGAATAGGGCAAGGGTTGGCGAGCGACCGCTACGAATGACCGCCTTGAGCGGAGTTTTCCTCGCGAACTTCCACAAGAAGGCGGCGGGAAACGGGATTACGAAGATGCGTTTCGGCTTCGGATGAGACAAGTCACCTCCCATTTCAATCTTTCAGACAAAAGATCCATTCTGAGCTAGATTTCGCCATGACGACGAAGTTCACCTATTGGCAAGCCGACGACGGCATGTACCTCGCGTATCTCAATCAGTATCCCGACCACTGGACTCAGGGCGAGACTTTCGAGGATCTCAAGGAACATCTTCGCGATCTCCATGCAACCTTAGCTGACGAGACTATTCCGGGGATCAAGCGGGAGGCCGAACTGGAACTGGCTTGAAGCGCCGCGATCTCATCACACGTCTCGAGGCCGCTGGTGCTATCCTCATACGGCACGGTGGCAAGCATGACATCTATCATAATCCCGGCACGGGGAATACTCAGCCCATCCCCCGGCATCGTGAAACCCCGTCGGTCGCTCGGGCCGAGCTCCCCTGCCTTCCCCCCCCCTTCTCACTCAAACAAACTCATCAACTCCCCCTCGCTCAGATGCGCGTCGCCGGCGTCACCGAGAAGTGAGTCGGTCAGGGCTCGCTTGCGATTCTGGAGGGAGAGGATTTTTTCTTCGACGGTGTTCCGCGTGATCAGTTTATAACTGGTCACGACACGGTCCTGACCGATCCGGTGGGCCCGGTCGGTCGCCTGGGCTTCGACGGCGGGATTCCACCACGGATCGACGTGGATGACGGTGTCGGCCCCGGTGAGGTTGAGCCCGACCCCGCCGGCCTTGAGGCTGATCAAAAAGACGGGCACCTCCTTTGTCTGGAAGCGCTTCACGACATCGGCGCGGTTCCGCGTCTGGCCATCGAGGTAACAGAAATCAATCTGCTTTGCGGCAAGTTGCGGCACGATGAGCTGCAGCATTTCCACAAACTGGCTGAAGACGAGGACCCGGTGGCCGCCCTCGAGCGCTTCGTCGAGCAACTCGGCGAGGACCTCCGCCTTGACCGAAGCATCCTCGTCCGCGATCTCCCGCAGCCCTAACAAGCGCAGATCGCAGCAGGTCTGACGCAGTCGCAGCAGCGCAGTGAGCGCGAGCATGCGCTTGCGACCGCCCTCGGCCTCTAGCAGCGAGGTCTTGCTCTCCAACAGCAACTTACTATAGACTTCGCGCTGTTTCGGTTTCAGATCGCAAAAGACGACCTGCTCGATTTTTTCGGGCAAGTCCCGGGCCACCTCGCTCTTGAGCCGCCGCAGGATGACGGGCCGCAGTCGCCGCGCGAGCCGGTCGCGCACTGATGAGGCCGGATCCGCCGACGCGAGCGGTTTAACGAATCTTTCGGCAAAGCTCTGGCGACTCCCGAGATAGCCCGGTAGAGCAAAACGGGCGATCGACCAGAGGTCCTGCGCCGAGTTCTCGATGGGGGTTCCTGTCAGGGCGAATCGATAGGTGCCCTTGAGCCGATGCGCCGCCTGACTGATCTGCGCCTCGGGGTTCTTGATGTTCTGCGCCTCATCGAGGATCACAACATCGAACTCCCGCGCCTCATACCACGCTTCATCGCGGCGCAAGAGGGCGTAGCTGGTCACGAGGATGTCCGCATCGCCGTGCTCCGCGAGGACCCTTTCCCGATCGGGCCCCTCGATCGCGACCGCCTTGAGATCGGGGACAAACTTCTCCGCCTCGGCGACCCAGTTGTGGACGAGCGACGAAGGACATACGACCAATGCCGAACCTCCCACCGAATAGAGAAACGACAGGGTCTGGAGCGTTTTCCCGAGACCCATGTCATCCGCGAGGATGCCGCCCATCCCCTGCGAGGCGAGGCCCTGCATCCACTCCACTCCGGTGCGCTGGTAGGGCCGCAGTGTCGCCGACAGTTCCGCCGGGAGATCGTAAAAACTGATCCCCTCTCCGGTCGTTTTCCAGGGTAGCACGCCGTCCGCACCGAATCCCAGCTCGTTCACGGTCTCGCGCAGGTAGCCGGCCTGTGCCTGATCGACGCGATAGGTCCCGGGCTGCATCTGCTCGGGGTCGCAGTCGCTGATGATCTCGCCGAGACTGCCCGCGAGACCGGTGTCGAGCACCGCGATCTTCCCCCCGGCGACGGGCTTGCCCGCCTGCCCCATCTGCAGAAGCCGCTGGATCTCCTGCCGCGAAATGGATTCGCCCGAGGGAGTTCCGAAGTCGATCTCCATCGCGAACCAATCCTCGCCGCCGGGGCGGAAATGCATCGTCGTCATGATCGGCTCGACCTGCCCGAGCGCATGATTGAATCGCTCCCCCGTTCGCGTCTCCCAGCGACGCTGAAAGGCCGGATACCCGTGCGCGAGGAACTGCAGGATCGCCGCCTTGTCTTTCAGCACAAAACGGCCGCCCGACCCGCGACGGGCAAATCCCGCCGCCTCGATCTCACTGATCGCCGCTGTCTCCGCCGCGAGATCCGCGAGCTCGAGGACATCTCCTTTTTCCCGCACCGGCAGCCTGTCCTCCGCCGCCGCGATGACCTCGCCACCGTAGACAAAGGTGAGGTCGGCATCGAGGTGATTGAGCGATCCCTCGAGTTCCAATCGCACCTCCGGTCTGGGCCTTGAAAGAGTGATTCCGGTCGTATCAAAATAATCCTGCCACTGGGGAAAGGAGGTCGAAAAATCCACCGCCGCCAGACTGAGTCCCTCGCCGAGGAGCGACATCGCCTCCGCCCCGAGACCTTGCGCCACCGGATGAAGCCGGTTTTTCCCGTCAAAAACCCAGCTCCCTGCAGGCGCGAGGAGAGGGATCTGCTCCGCCGCCCACTCGACTCTGAAACGCAGCCCCTTGTGTCGGCGAAGAACTGGTCGCAAGGGTCGGGGCGAGACATGAAGCGCCTCGGTTTTCCCCAAAGTAATCCCCGGATGCCCCGGGACCGTGGCGAGCAATTGCGAAAAGGCATCAGCCGCGATCAGCAGCATCCCCGGAACCTCCATCGGCGAGAGCTGCTGGAGTGCCCGATAGAGAAAGGCGTCACCCGTGTCGAGAAAAAGCGTCGTTGAGGCGGAGAGGGCCTTCAGAAGCTGGCGATTCCCCTCGATTCCGACCTCGACGCCGACAGTGAGCCGACCTTTCTCCCACGCCGCCACGAGATTCGGAGCGACCACGAGGAAGAGCCTTGCCGGCGTCGCCGCGTCGTCGGCCAGTTCCGTCATGCCCGGCCAGTCCGGACTGAGCTCGACCCCGGGCGCACCTCCCGCCGGCTTCGCCGACGCTGCCAAAGGCGCCCTTTGCTCCGTCGGTTCCAGCACCTCCAGTCCCGTCGCGAGCGAGTGGGCACAGATGATCCCGTCGCGTCGCGCCCGGAAACAGGGACAATGATTTACCACGTCGGTCCGCGAGCGGATCTCGAGCCGCACCTTGAGCGACTTGCTCCCCTCGCGCACGAGCCCCTCGAGGATCCCGTTCCCATAAGTGGCCTCCGAGACCCGTCCCGCCGCGTGGATCGCCCGGGCTTCCTTCATCTCCTTCCATCCGCCGGTGTCGGAAAGAAATTGTCGGCTGATTTCAACGGGCTGGCTCATGGGGTCGAAGTCCCAGTAGTAAACCCGATCCTCCCGAATTCAAAGCCCCATCCCTCTCGTTCAATACAATGATAAAAGAAAATATTGCGACCAGAAATAGAAACAGAACGAATAACTGAAAAACTCCAGCTTTTTCAATGGTGAATAAAATCAAGAAAATTTGGGGCCTGGCCCCAAACTAGTTGTCGGGGCCTGACGAACGAATCGAGGGAAATCGATCACCTCGTGGCTTGTCTTCTTGCCGGGCGGTGGCACCTTAGCGTCCGCGAAAGGCCGGGGTGGTGGAATTGGTAGACACGCTTGACTTAGGATCAAGTGCCGTAAGGTGTGCAGGTTCGAGTCCTGTTCCCGGTATCGCTCGCGGGGCTGCGCCCCGGATCACTGACCGGACAGGGTTCGGTGGCTCAACTGACCCTCTTGAGTCGCAGACCCGCTCTTTGGGTCGTATCTTCTACTACGATGGAAAACCTCGAAGACCTTTATCAGGAGATCATCCTGAGCCACAACAAGCGCCCGCGCAACGAGGGCGAACTCATCCCGCACAGCCACGAGGCCGAGGGCTACAACCCCCTCTGCGGCGACCGGCTCAAAATTTTCGTCCGGCAGACCGGCCCGCTCGTCGAGGCGGTCCAGTTCACCGGCGAAGGCTGCGCGATCTCGCGGGCCTCGGCCTCGATCATGACGGTGGCGATCAAGGGCCTCAGCGGTGCCGATCTTGATGCGAAGATCGACGAGGTCGTGGAAATGCTCACGGCGAAAGAGGACCCGACCGTCGATCCTTTTGACCTCGGTGAACTGGCCGCGCTGCTCGGGGTGCGGAAGTTCCCGGCTCGTGTCAAATGCGCTACCCTCTCCTGGCACACCCTCGCGGCCGCCCTGAAAAAAGAGACGCAGATTTCGACGGAATAGCGGCTCCGCGAAGCGCTTGCCCTCCCCGATTTTCCCTTTATCTTCGCTCCCATGCATTCTTTTCACTACGCCAACGGCTCGCTCCATTGCGAGGGAGTGGACCTCGACGCTCTCGCCACCGAACACGGCACGCCCCTCTACGTCTATAGCGCCGGCACGATCCTCGATCATTACCGCCGCCTCTCCGGTGCGATGGGGGCGGAGCTCGACTGCCTCGTCTGTTACGCGACGAAGGCGAACTCGAATCTCGCGGTGCTCAATCTCCTCGCCAAAGAGGGAGCAGGCTTCGATATTGTCTCGGGCGGCGAGCTTTTCCGCGTCGAGAAAGCGGGCGGTGATCCAGGGAAATGCACCTTCGCCGGCGTCGGCAAGACTCGCGCCGAGATCGAGTTGGGACTCAAAAAGGGCATTTACTCCTTCAACGCCGAGAGCGAGGCCGAAGTCGCCTTCATCAGCGAGGTCGCTGGCGAGCTGGGAATGGTCGCTCCGATCGCTCTGCGCGTGAATCCCAACGTCGATGCGAAAACGCACAAATATATCTCCACGGGAAAGAGCGAGAACAAGTTCGGGATCGATTTCTCCACCATCCGTGAGGCCTACGCCCGCGCCGCAGCTCTGCCGAATGTGAAGATCCGCGGTCTTCAGATGCACATCGGCTCGCAGCTTACTTCAGTGAGTCCGTTCGTCGAGGCAGTGGAAAAAGTAATGCCTCTCGTCGAGGAGTTGAAGTCGCTCTACGGGATCGAATTTTTCTCCATCGGCGGCGGCATCGGCATTGTCTACCAGGACAGTCTCGCCAGTGGCGGCACGGACTGGTGGGTCAACATGGATGAGAAGCCCCTCACGATCGAGGAGTATGCCGGCCGCCTCGTGCCGCTACTCAAGCCACTCGGTCTGCGCATCGTCCTTGAACCGGGTCGCTTCATGGTCGGGAATGCAGGAGTTCTCCTCACCGAGGTGCTCTACGAGAAGCGTGGTAGTGCGAAAACCTTCAAGATCGTCGACGCGGCGATGAACGACCTCATCCGCCCCGCCCTTTACGAAGGTCACCACGAGATCGCCCCTTTGAAGGAGCCGGCGCCCGGAAAGACCGAGGTCGTCGATATCGTCGGTCCGGTCTGTGAGAGCGGCGATTTCTTCGCACAAAATCGCGAAATCCCACTGCTCGAGACAGGTGATCGCATCGCCCTGCTCAGTGCGGGGGCCTACGGCTTCGTGATGGCGTCCAACTACAACTCGCGTCCGCTCCCCGCCGAGATTCTCGTCTCGGGCGACGCGGCCACGGTCGTGAGAAAGCGCCAGACCCTCGACGATCTTATCGCCGGGGAAGTGGTGCCAGCCACTTGATTTTCTCAATTCCTGGGTAAAGACTAATACCATGTTCATCACCGAGTCATTTTCCTGAGTCTGATCCGACGCCGGATCTTCTGAGACCGGACGCATCAGAGCGTTCCGGACTCTTCCTATTGACTCTCCACAGGCCCGAATCAGGGCCATTCTGACTCCGTTTTTTGATGAACTCCCTCTCTTTGAAAGAGGGGCAGACCTCTTCCGTGTGTTCTCTCGTCATTGAGGGTTCGTCATGGGCTGCCCACTCGATTCGCAATCCCTATCTTCGCTCGCACATTCGAGCCCTTTCCCGAATGGTTGACCACGACCGGGGCGAGGCCAAACCCTTGCTCCTGTGGCTCGGGAGAATTCTGCCGTCAGTGGAACTGAGGACACCGCTCCTGACCCAAGTCCGCCGCGACGTCCTCAACACGATGCCGGTGCTTGTCCGCCTGGCAGCCCACCATCGCGATTGGATTCGCGATCCGGAGACCTGGCAGCCCGACTTGTGCAAGAGCCCTCGCGACCTGCTCGTCTCCCTGATCGAGCACCTGCTCGCACGCTACCCGCTCCCGCGATTCTGCGAGAATGCGTGGTTCATCGACGGGCCCCTCGCACACATCGAGCGCGAGTGGTTCTGCCATCTCGGACAAGGGAAAAACGTGCGAACTTTTGGCGGCTGGATGCCGCTCATCTCGCGCCGCGCGGCCCATGAATTCTACTCTGCTCCCACGCACTTCCAGATGCGTGAAGCGCTGCGATATGGCCAGGCACAAGCCATTGTGAAAGACCGTGACATGTCGTGCGCTATCGCAAAGAGCCGCCTCGGGCTGGATTTCATCCATGACGCCATTTGGATTCCCTTTTTCGGCATGTGGGCAAATTCAAGAAGGGATCCAGAAGAGTTCTTTCTGGTTGCCGACTACCTCTGGGCGCAGGCACAGGAAAACGACATTCATGGATTCAATCTCACAGGAAGGAATTTTCCAAGCCTTGTTCAGTCGGCCAAACGCTTTTTCAAGAAGCTTTCGGAGCCGGAGTTGCCGGGAGATTCTGCGCGAATATCTGGAGGTGAACTCAATGCATCCCACCGAAATTTTCTACTCGACCGGCGACTCAGTCAATGGGAACCCCTTGAAGGAGTCGGACCTTACGTAACAGAGAGATCGGGGTGGCGCTACGAAATCAGGGAACTCATCAACGCCACTGAACTCCTCGCCGAAGGCAGCGACATGGCGCATTGCGTTGGAGGATATGGTTCACGGTGCCGCACGGGGTCTTCGTCGATCTTCAGCCTGAGAAGTTGCGATCTCGAGAATGGCGTCCTGGATCGTGAAGTGACAATGGAAGTCTCGCGACTGTCGCGTCGCCTCGTGCAAGCACGTGCTTGGAAAAACAGCCTTCCCCATCCCACCACGAGACGGATCATTTTAGAATGGTGCCTGCAATTCGGAATCTCTGCAAAGGCGTAAAGAAGAAAACTGCAAGCATTGCTCTCACCATCCCCCTATCGCCAGCGCGGCAAACGCAGCGAGGACGATGACGGCGGTGAACCACCAGAAGCGCTCTTTCCCGCTCATCCGGGTGAACCAATTCGCGCCCCCGCCCGACGGGCCACTCCCGAACTCGCGACGAACGAAATCGTCGTAGTCGAAGGTGTCCTCGTCGAGGCCGAGGCCGTCGTAGGCATCGGGAGTGAGCCAGGAATCTCCCTCGCGTCGCGCGCCGCAGCGTCCGCACGAGCGGGCGTTGGGCGAGAGTGGGGTCGCGCAGGTGGGACAGCGGAAATCCGGTGACATCGAGGACGACTAGACAAGGTCGGCGGGCATTTCCTCTTTTACCGCCGCCTCCGCGAGCATGATACGGCTTGACGGCATCGGCATGGCCGCGTCGCGACGTATGATGAGGCTCTCGACGATGCGGTTGGCCATCGCGCGATGACCCGAAGCCAGCTTCAGGACGAGTTTTCTCGTGCCGGCGAGATCATAGACCACGACATCCTCGCTGAGGAAACGGTGCTCCTGCGTGATCTCGAGGCCATCGAGAGCGAGGTCGGCGTGATAATGGCGGAACCAGCGGCGACCGACAAAGAGAAGATGACCGGGACGGCTCGATTCGGCGACGATCCGGCCGAAGGTCATCGAAGTGAAACCGGGGAAACGTTTCACCGAGCCGACAACGACTTTGGCCGACCATTCGGGGTCCGCCTTGTGGCCGCCAAGGGAAGCGCCGAGCTTCTGGTGCTCGGAAGCACTCAGGCCGGCATAGAGCAGCGTCTCGTCGGGGCTCGAAACGAAAGAGATTACTTTCCGCGACAGTAGCCAGAAGAAGGCCTTGATGCGACGGAAGAGCTTCGGTGTCAGGTAGAGACTGAGCCCGAGGAAAAGGAGGCAGAAGACGGCGGCGAGGATAGGGTTCACACTCATGAGCGCGAGTCCGCCGAGTACCGCGACATCTTCGGAGATGCTCGCGACGATATTCGTGACCGGTTCGGGTGAGGCGTTGATGGCGAGGCGGGTGCCGGACTTAAATCCGTGGGCCACGAGGGTGGCTCCGCCCGCGAGCATCGCGATGACCACTTCGAAGCCCGGGTCCACCGGCCCGAGCGTGTGAATGGCGAGCAGCCCGCCGCCGACCGGGCGGATGAGGGTGTGGACCGAGTCCCAGAGCGAATCTACCCAGGGGATCTTGTCAGAGAAAAACTCGAGGCAGAAGAAAATCCCCGCCGCCGTGACGACGAGCGGATCTCCCAGCACCATGAGGTCGGGATAGTTTGCCGAGACATCGACCCAGCCCTGATTAATGGCGAGACCGGTGACGAGGACGACGAGGTAAAGATTCAGTCCCGCGAGAGTGGCGAAACCGAGAGCAACGGCGAGTGTTTCAAGAACTTCCATGAGAGGGTGAGATGAGGGGTGAAGATATCCCGAAAAGAAGACGCTCGTATTGCACCACAATGAGCCGCCCCTTTCGACTACAAACGATTGCGCACATTGTAATCGTAGGAAAAATTCCCGCGCGTCTGGCGCGATTGCGATTTTTAAAGATGTATTTTAGATGTATCTTTTTCCTATGCTAGAAAAGCTAGCCGCGATCCTGCTTGTGGCCACGGGGATGCTCCCGTGGATTTCGGCGTCCGGCTTTGAGCCCCTCTATGAGCGGGCTCCCATTCTCTACCACGAGAGAGAGCCCGACAACCGGGTCACCCGGCTCCTCGCGCAGGCGCAAAAAGAGGGATTTCTCTCCACGGGGTCGGACCGCGAGATCCTGCTCGAACTGCTGGCGCGGCTGGAGGTTCCGCCGGAGTCGCAGGTGCTCGTCTTTTCCAAAACCAGCGCGCAGAACAGTCACATCGCTCCGAACACACCCCGGGCGATCTATTTTTCCGACGATGTCTACATCGGCTGGGTGCAGGGCGGGGAGATCGAGGTCGCGAGTCTCGACGAGCATCTCGGGATGGTCTTTCACCTCATCAAGCTGACGGACCGCGAAGACCATAGCCCGCCCGAGCTGGTGCGGGAGCGATCGTGCCTGAACTGTCACGCCGGTTCTTCGAATCAGGATTTCCCCGGACTCATGGTCCGCTCGGTCTACCCGTCGGACTCCGGGCTGCCGCTCTTCGAGGCGGGCACCTTCCACACGCGTCAGAGCAGCCCCATCCACGAGCGGTGGGGCGGCTGGTATGTCACGGGCGAAGTCGAGAGCGAATCCCATCTAGGCAACGCCATCGCCACCGTCGTGAATCGCAAGGTCGGCGGGGTGGCTCTGCAGCCCTTTGCCAGCGGGCGCGTCGACACGCTCGACGCCTTGTTCAACGCCCGGCCCTATCCCCATGGCGGGCAGAGCGATGTCGTGGCGCTGATGCTCCTCGAGCATCAGGCGGGGGTGCACAATGTCCTCGTCGAGGCGAACCTCACGACCCGGGCGACGCTCTATCGCCATGCCGAGATGAAAAAAGCCTTCGGTGAGCCGGCCGAGGGTCCGCTTTCGGAGACGAACGAGCGCATCCTCGACCGCATGGCGGAAAAAGTCCTCCACGAGATGCTCTACGTCGATGAAGTCGAGGTGCCCGGGGGAATCGAGGGTGGAGTGGCTTTTCAAAATGCCTTCCGGGCCAATGCAAAAAAGAGCGCCGAGGGCCGTTCGCTGAAGGATTTCCGGCTTTATGGCCGGCTCATGAAATATCGCTGCAGCCATCTCATTTACTCCGAGGCTTTCGAAAATCTGCCGCCGGAGATGCGCTCTCGCATCCTCGACAAGCTCCACTCCATCCTCACCCGACCGGCCTCGTGGCCCGACTACGCCCACCTCGCCGACTCGGAGCGAGGGCATCTCCTCACGATCCTCTCGGAGACAGTGCCTAATCTGCCGCCATCGTGGAAGTGAAATCCCGGCTTGTGTGAGACGGCCGGGGATCGCTACGATGAGGTGATGCGGCTCTTGATTTTTTCACTCGTTCTTTTGGTGGCAAATGACTCGTCCGGTCTCCGCGCGGAAGTCCCGCCGAATGTGATCTTCATCGTGGCCGATGATCTCGGCTACGGTGAACTGAGTCGTCATGATCCCGCCAGCGCCAGCGACGTTCCCACGCCGCACATTGATTCCATCGCAGAGAACGGGGTGCGTTTCACCAGCGGCTACGTCACCGCCCCCTACTGCGCCGCCTCCCGGGCCGGTCTCATCACGGGGCGGTATCAGACCAGATTCGGCTTCGAGTTCAACCCCATCGGCGCCCGCAACGAGGACCCGGGAACAGGACTCCCCGTCGACGAGCGGACCCTCGCCGATATCCTTCGCGACGAGGCCGGCTACACCACCGCTCTCATCGGGAAATGGCACCTCGGCGGCACGGCTGACTTTCATCCGATGCGCCGGGGCTTTGATGAGTTTTTCGGATTTCTGCACGAGGGCCACTACTTCCGCCCCTCGCCCTACCCTGGCATGACCACCTGGCAGCGCCGCAAAACTCTGCCCGGCAGTCAGTCGGGGCGCTGGACCTCGGAGGACGGACGCCTCATTTTTTCGACCCACATGGGCCACGGCGAACCCGACTACGACGCGGACAATCCGATCTATCGAAACGGTCAGCCCGTCGTCGAAGCGGAAAACCTGACCGACGCCTTTTCCCGCGAGGCGGTCGAGTTCATCAAACGATGCGGACAAGAGAGACCGTTCTTTCTTCACCTCGCCTACAACGCAGTGCACAGCCCGATGCAGGGCGACGACCCCTACATGGAGCGATTCGCGCACATCGAGGACATCCAGCGTCGGATCTTTGCCGCAATGCTCAGTCATCTCGACGACGGTGTCGGACGAGTTCTCGCCACCGTCGCCGCAGAGCGCCTCGGCGAAAATACCCTCATCGTGTTCCTGAGCGACAACGGCGGTCCGACCCGCGAACTGACGAGCCGCAACACTCCCTTGCGCGGGGGCAAAGGGCAGCTCTACGAAGGCGGTATCCGTGTGCCCTTCCTGATGCAGTTCCCGGGGAAAATCACAGCGGGGAGTGTCGTGGACGATCCGGTCACCTCCCTCGACCTTTTCCCGACGGCTCTGGCCCTCGCCGGTGTCGCGGCACCGCCATCCCTCGACGGGAGAGACCTCCTGCCCCGGCTCAGCGGAGAAGTGCCCGAACTTCCCCGCCGACCTCTCTACTGGCGCGTCGGGCAGCAAGCCGCCCTGCGGGCTGGCGATTGGAAGATCGTGAGATCAGCCCAACGGGGAGAGGCGGGGCCGTGGGAGCTCTACCATCTCAAAGAGGATCTCGAAGAGAAAAACGACCGTGCGGAGAGCGAGCCCGCCATCCTCGAAGATCTGATCGGGGAATGGGAGCGTATCGACGTTGAGATGATCGCCCCGCTTTTCCGCTGAGCCGGCGGCAGGGGAAAGCTTTCTTCGTTTTCCGGGTCAACTCTGTTGATTCGCGGACGATACCCTGTTGATTGCGGCCCTCCCATGTATCTCCGGACGCTGAATGTGAATCAATTCCGATGCTTCGAGTCTCTCCGGCTCGAGCTGACGCCCGGCATCACGCTCTTTCACGGCAACAACGCCCAGGGGAAGACGTCGATCCTCGAGGCGGCCTGCGTCCTCCTGCGGCTCCAGAGCCCGCGGACCTCGACGCTGGCCGAATGCATCCAGTTTTCGCAGAAGGCCTTCGCGGTGGGGGGAAATCTGGAATGTCGGAATCCGGTCGATCTGCGCGTGCAGTATCGCGAGGCGGGTCGGCGGCTCCTCGTTGATGGAGAAAATCAGAAAAGCCCCGCCGATTTCCTGCGCCAGAGCGCCCTCGTCGTCTGGATGGCGAACGACGATCTCAGCCTCGTGCGCGGGAGTGGCGAAGGCCGGCGGCGGTTCCTCGACTTCATGGCCTCGCAGATCTATCCCGGTTACCGCCAGGCCCTCAAGTCCTACGAGAAAGCGCTGCGGTCCCGCAATTTTCTGCTGAAACGCGATGCCTCGCCCAAGTGGCCCGAGATCGATGCCTACTCGCGCCTGCTCCACGACTATGGGCAGGTCCTCTCGAGCAGCAGGCGTGTCCTCATCGAGCGACTGCAACCCCGCGCCGCCGCTGCGCAGACCTGCATCAGCGGCACTTCCGAGACACTCGCCCTCACCTACGAGAGCGGGTCAGGCGACGGTGATGACCTGCTCGCGACACTCCAGTCGAGGCGCGAGGACGAGTATCGCCG
>JBDNIL010000495.1:0-2269 GCA_041688355.1 Verrucomicrobiales bacterium
CTGCCGGTTCCCATTCTCCACCGCAAAGTGTCCGATCTTGGCGAAGTTGAAGGCGGACGCGATCGCATCACTCCCAATAGAAGGGTTTGAGATGGAGTAGGGAGAAGCACCTGCCGTCGTAGTTTCGGGATCGGTCCTGCGTTGGGCGATGATCCCGAGGTCGCTCCCTGCAAACACCGTGATGTTGCCGAAAGAGGGTGCGCCCAGTTGGTAACCGCCATGTCCGATCGCCGCAAAGGCACCCGTGACACTGCGCCCTTCATCGTCGGAGAGCCCGCTCGGCTGCTCGGACCAGGCGTTCGCACCTCCCTCGATTCGGATACTGCCATCCACCGATACATTGATGTCGCCGGCGAATCCTGTAGGCAGTCCGAGGCGTCGGGAAAGATCGTTACCTAAGTCGGAGGCAAAGCCGTGGCCGATCTGGGCGGAAGAGGCTTCGACACCCTTCCCGCCGAGAACGACGAGATCTCCCCCAGCCAGGGTAGTGATGTTCGAAGAGGCGGCAATGCCATTGACATCCTCACCCCGACCGAGGACGACGAGATCGAGGTTGTTGTAGACTCCGCCATGGCCGATCACTACGGGGTTGAGCCGGGAAGGGGCGGGACTCCCGAAGAGTGAGTCACTATTCTCTTCTCTCTCATTCTCATCGGCGGCATCGGCATCGACCCGGATGTTGCCCGAGGCGGAGACCGAGATATCGCCTGCCAATTCAATCGCCCTGGAGAACCCGGCGTCTGATGAGTCGCCGGCACTGCGATCCTGACTGACGCCATTGCCGATTCTCGTCCAGCGGCTGTCACCGGTACCGTTCTCGAGAATGAGATCGCCGCCCTCTGCGTTGACGGTGATGTTCCCGATTTTGTCGTCGTAATTCGAGGCTGTGTTGTTGACGTTGAAGGTATTGACCGCGATGCCTCCATGGCCGATCTGGACATAGGAGTTGCGGGTGCGGAGGCCGCGTCCCTGGTCTTCGGGATTAAAAGCCGGGTTTGAAGTATTGACCCCGAGGCGGTCCAATCGGTCCTGCGGCTGCCGCACACCCATTTCCAGGTGATTGAGGGTAATCCCTCCGCCGGCATTGACGAGAACGTCGGCGGTGTTCAGATCGGCTCCGAGAGAGGTGCCGGCGCCGGTCATACTGAAATCACGCACTCCCGTAACGCTGCTGCCCGACCCGTTGGCAGAGCTGTATTCGACCCTGGCCGTGTTGTTCGTAAGGGTGACGGCAATGTTGGACTCGACGCTGTCGGAGCGAAAGTGTTCATTCCGGATAAAGTTACCGCCGGTTTGGCCCCAGTCTTCGATTCCCTGATGACCGATCTTTGCGTAGGAGTAGGAGTGAGCGCCGTTGGAGAGGAGGATGTTGCCTCCCGCATCCACATTGAGATCGCCGAGGAATCCGAAGAATCCGCTGCGGAATCCGCCATGTCCGATCTGCGACCAGGCCCGCATGTCATAGTCACCATCCCGATTGGACATGGGAACCCCGCCGCCGCCGATGACGGTGATGTCACCGCCCGCCGTGACCGAAACGTCACCGAGGATAAAGGACGAAGTCTCATAGTCGGCGAGTTCCGCGCCACCGTGACCGATCTGGGTAAAGTCATAAATGTCATTTCCCGCCACCATCAGGATATCGCCCCCGGCGTCTACCTCAATGTCGCCGGTGATGGTCATAAAGGCGAGGCTGCGGTTCATACCAGAACCGCTAGGTCCATATTCACTGCGCGATCCGGTCACGAACTGGTCTCCATTCGGCATATGAAGGTAGTTGATCTCGCGTCCGTCGGGGAGCGAAGGCGTTCCACTGAATGGCACTGTGGGAGTGCCGGTGATGTTCTGATAGCCCGATCCCTCGGCTGAAGTGGCGAAATTCGTTCCTCCGTGACCGATCTGGGCGAAGCGGCGATCGCGGGCAAAGCTCCCCTGGATACCTGTGGTCGAATATCCCTGAAGTAGAATGTCGCCACTGTTGGCGATGACTGTGATATCTCCATGGAGTCCGCTCACGACCGACCCGTCGAGCGCGGCGACGGTGATGGGACCGACAGGGGCGAGGTCGAGCGGAGCGAGGGCGTTGTCCCCCTGGGTACTTCCGCCAGGGCCGGAGAAGCCCCGCGTATAAAGGATGGGATTCATGTTGATGATGACGCTGGGATCGTGGATGTTCTCGAACTGACCGGTCGGGTTTCCGGTAGTGGAGTCGATCACGGGTCGGAAATTGCCGGTGTTCCCCGGAGCGAGAGTGACGACCCAGCTGCCC
>JBDNIL010000496.1:0-5663 GCA_041688355.1 Verrucomicrobiales bacterium
GGCTCGATGGGGATGGAGGCCATGAGGTCGATGTTGCCGCCCTGTTTCACGACGATGTCGTTTTCGAGGCGGATCCCGAAGCCTTCGTCGGGCAGGTAGATGCCGGGCTCAACGGTGACGATCATATTCTCGACGAAGAGGGAATCGGCCGGGGTGACATCGTGGACGTCGAGCCCGAGGCTGTGGGAGACGCCGTGCATCATGTACTTGCGGTAAGCGCGCTTTTCTTCGGCGAGACCCTCCTCGTTCCGCTCGGCGGCGACGACATCGGCATCGATGAGATCGAGGGCGATAAGCTCTTCCTCGAGGGCGCGGGCCATCTCGGGGTGAAACTCTTTTTTCATGTGTTTGCCGGGGACGATGAGTTCGTCGATGCAGAGACGCAGGATGCGGAGGACGGCCTCGTAGACGGCGCGCTGGCGAGGGGTGTACCTACCGTTCACGGGAATGGTCCGAGTGAGGTCGGAGTTGTAGTTCGCATACTCGGCGGCGACGTCGAGGAGGATGAGGTCGCCATCGCGACAGACCTGATCGTTGGTGATGTAGTGAAGGACATTCGCATTCCCACCCGAGGCGATGATGGGCTGGTAGGCGAAGCCGCGCGAGCCGTGGCGGACAAATTCGTGGAGGAGTTCGGCCTCGATCTCGTATTCGAGCACGCCGGGCCTGACAAAACCAAGAATCCGTACGAAGCCCTTCGCGGTGATGTCGCAGGCGGTCTGCGTGAGGGCGATCTCCTGCGGGGATTTTTCGATACGGAGACGATGCAGGAGCGGGGCGAGTCTCTCATAACGATGAGTCGGATATTTGTCCTGACAAAGCCGTCTAAAACGATCGTCGAGGGTGAAGTTGATCGGCGCGCCGGATCGGGCGTGTTCGTTGTGATTGAGAAAGATCGTGTCGGTGAGGCGCGTCATACGCCGGAAGACGGCGTCGAATTCACTCGTCCATTTGACGTTGTGGATACCGGAGAGTGCCGTTGCCTCTTCGAGGGTGACCTTGTGCCCTTCCCAGACGGCGATGAGTTCGGAGGTCTCGCGGACGAAGAGGACCTCGCGGAGGGCCGCGTCGGGGTGGCCGGGGCAGAGGAGGAGGATGGTCTCCTCCTGATCGATTCCGGTGAGGTAAAAGAGGTCGGAATCCTGGACGAAGGGCATGGACCCGTCTGCGCTGCGCCACGGGATATCGGCCGAGTGGAGCACGGCAATGGCGGAGGCGGGGAGGACCCGGGAGAGCCGCTCGCGGTTTTTGGTAAAGAGATCCGAAGGTATTTCGAGGTATTTCATTTGCTAAAATCTCAGAGAAAATGCGGGACCGTGTTATACTCCAGCCACCCCGAAGCGTAGAGAAGGATAGTGTTTCGCCCTTTGCGCACTGAGGTTCAACCCTATATGGAAGATATCCAAAAACAAACGGTCGTTATCGCGGATAATGACCTGGATTTCCTGGAATGGGCGTCCAAGCATTTGGAGGCTGATACGGTGGAAGTCCTAACGACCCGCTCTTCGGATGAGGCGCTGAAACTCTTCACGGAGCGTCGTGCGGACCTCCTCATCGCGGAATTTCACCTGCGCCCGATCGACGGGGTTGAACTGCTGAAGCGGATTCGAATGTCAAATCCGAATGCGATGGTGATCCTCAACGGGCTGGTGCACTCGACCAACGCAGTGATCGAGTCGATGCGCCTCGGTGCCTTCGACGTGCTGCGTCGGGAATCGGTCAACTTCGAACTCCGCCAGGTCGCGGAACGGGCGCTCCAGGCGGCGGAGCAGATGCGGGCGGCGGAGGACCGAACGAAGTCGGACCCTATCATTCCGCCACAGCCGACCGACGATCTCATCATCGGCCGTTCCCCGGCGATGCAGGATGTCTACAAGCTGATCGGCCGGGTCGCCCGGGCCGATGCCCCCGTGCTCATCACGGGCGAGAGCGGGGTCGGCAAGGAGGTCGTCTCGAACGCGATCCACAAATTTTCCCGCCGCGCCAAGTCGGAATATGTCGCGATCAACTGTGCGGCGATTCCGAGCAATCTCCTCGAGAGCGAACTGTTCGGCCATGAGAAAGGTGCCTTTACCGGGGCGGTGAATCAGCGGGTCGGACGCTTCGAGCAGTGCGATGGCGGCACCCTTTTCCTCGACGAGATCGGGGACATGCCGCTCGAAGTGCAGAGCAAGTTGCTGCGCGTGCTCCAGAGTGGCGAATTTTCCCGGGTCGGGGGGAATCAAACGCTCCACAGCGACGTCCGCATCCTGGCGGCGACGAACAAGCGCCTCGAGGAGGAGGTGGAGAACAACCTCTTCCGCGAAGATCTTTTTTACCGTCTCAATGTCGTGCGTATTCACATTCCGCCGCTGCGGCGCCGGGTTGAGGATGTGCGGCTGCTCGCTGAGTATTTCCTGCAGAAGCGCACTGAGATGGGGAAAAACCGGGCGATGCAGTTCTCAAAAGAGGCGGTCGAGATGCTCGAGGGCTATCACTGGCCCGGCAATGTCCGCGAGCTTGAGAATCTGGTGCAGCGTGCCTGTGTGCTTGCGACGGGGAATGTCCTCCTGCCCGGTGACCTGCCCTTTGACCAGAGCGGTGGCAGCGAAAACGGGCGCACCCTTCTGGAAAAAGGGGCGGAGCGTTTTCTGCGGGCCGCGCAGGTCTCGGGGGAATCGCCGGTAGCGATGATGATGAAGATTCTCGTCGAGACGGCTCAGCGGGAGACCGGGAGTGAGGAGAAAGCCGCAGCCCTGCTTCACCTTAGCGTGGCCGAGATGCAAAAACACCTCGGGCCGGTCGCGAAACGGAAGTAAAGCGAGGCCTCAGTGGTTGTCCATCCCCTGCTCACGGTATGGCTTTGATGGCCTCGCCCGGGGCAGTCCCGCCTGCCCGGGTCAGTTGGGAATCGAACTTCCACTGTGAGGCGTAGTCGGGTGTCAGTGGCAGCTCGCTCAGGGAGGCCCGAATCAGCTCCACGGGAATCGGCCCCAGGGTCAGCAGGGTGTCGTGGAACTGCAGTTCGGTCATCCTGCCGTTGCCAACCACTTCCTCATGCAGGGCCATCAACTGCAGGCCTCCGAGCATGTAGGCGCATTGATAGAGCGGAGAAAAGTCCCCCTTGACGTAACGTCGCACTTCGCCCGTCGCGCCGAATTTTTCATGACCGACGCGATCGGTGAGGAACTTCACCATTTCCTCGGGCTTCATCTGGCCGAGGTGAAACTTCAGCGTGACGATGATCCGCGCGCAGCGGTGCATGCGCCAGAAGAGCGCACCGACTTTTTCTTCCGGCGTATCATGATAACCGAGGTCCCACAGGCGCATCTCCCAGTAGAGCGCCCAGCCCTCGACAAAAAATGGCGTGCTGAAGATCCGGCGGTAGGGCCGGTTCCGTGCCGCCATGAAGTTCTGCAGGTGGTGCCCGGGGATCAGTTCGTGCGGCACCACGTTGTGCATGAATGGCCGACTGTTGCCCCTCATCGCCATGAGTTTGTCCTCGTACTTCATGCCGTCGCTCGCATAGGCGATCAACATGTCGTGACCCGCGTAGGCGGCGTAGGGGGTCTGCTTTTGTTCAGTCGACGAGAGCATCCGCGTGCCCCACCACTCCTCGCAATCCGGCGGGACGGTCACGAGCTGACGAGACTTCACAAAATCGATCGCCTCCCGGCCTTCTTCGCGCGCCACCTTCTCCTGCTCGCCGGGCTTCACATAATGCAACTTCGTCCGTGCGAGCGCTTTCTTCCAATCGTCGCCCACCTTCATCTCCCGCGCGGCGCTCTTCATTTGCTCTTCGCACCAGGAGAACTCACGCTCCGCCAGGGCGATCAACTCCTGCGGCGTGTAGGGAATAAACTCGAAGCGGAGCTGGCGTTGCAACTCGTCCGCACCGATCATCCGGCCCGGGAGCGGATCCTCTTCCTTGCCTTTGATGCCGGCGATTTCCGCGCGTAAAAATTTCGCATAGTCCGCCAGCGCCTTGGCCATCTCATCGTAGGGCTGCTTCACCCACCAGCCGAACTCCGGCGCGAATCCATTGTAGTTCTCAAACCAACGTTTGAGCGAACCGGCCAGTTCGTCCGCCGCTTCGGCGCTGCGCAAGGCCTCGTAGGGCGTTGGCAACTTCATCGCGGTGGCATCGCTCTCGGGGGCATCTGCTTTCTTCGGCGGCTTCGTTGCTTCTTTGGCGGCTTCTAATTTCTCCTGAAGTTTTGAGATCTGCCCCGTCAGTGGTGCCAGAATCCCCGCCGCCTTCTCCGGCACGAGGGGTTCCCCGCGCACCCTGCCGTCCGCCAGCGCGTCGATCGCACTCCTCACCGGCAACCAGGGCGAGAGCGAGCGTCGTTCCTCCTCCCGCCTGGCGAGGCCTGCGAGCGAGGACTCCAGTTCATTGCGCAGCAAAATATAATCGACCCGCTGATCGGCAGAGAGGCTCGAAAATCCCACCTCCGTGAGGCGGCCCTGCCAATCGTTCAAAAGCTTCTTTTCCCGGGCCAGCTCCGCCTCCGAATCGCCCGAGATCGACCAATGCCGCGAGAGCAGATCCGCGTCCGCTTGATAATCCTCAATACGGTCCCGCATCGGATCCGCCTTCACGCCCTGCCCTAACAGAAGCGTTAACACGACGGCGACGGGAAGAAGGTTCGGGGAAAACATGGGGAAAGGGTGGAGGGCGAGTTTACCCTGAGAACCCCGCAGAGCAGAGTCAAAATTGGGGATTTTGTGACCTGAGGCTCGAGATTGATCCCAAAGGGCCCGCTCCTAATCGGACACGTATTAAACTGAAGAATGCGATCCGTCACAAAAGGGCGCGTTCCCCGAGTGTTTGCACTGGCAGAGGAAGGCATTGCCGTCTTTCTCCGCGGTGAAGGGTTTCGGGGCGAAGCCGGTCCCTTTGTGGGAGCCGTCGCACCAGGGCTGGCCGGCGGAGTGGCCGCAGGTGCAGTAGTAATACGTCTTCCCGGCTTCGAGGACGACTTTGCAGGGCGTGGTGGCGGCGATCTTGGGTTCGGACATGAGGGAAAGATGGCGGCTTGTCAGTGATTGGGAAAGGGAAAAATGGTGCCGAGAAAGACGAGGGAGGGGAGAATCAGCTCCCTCGCGAACGGAGCCTGCGACCGAAGCCGCAACTGCTTTCCAGGACCGGTGGGAGCGGACAAAAAAGGTAACTTCGGCTCCAGCCGAATGCGTCGTCCGGGAGAGCGCCACCTGCGGGACGGAGTGATCACTGCCGAACTGGCTTGCAACTTTGATATCGATTGCCCAACCTCGGCCTCAACCTCGATCCCGATGGACGTCAGACCGTGGCAAAAGGATGGATTGAGGAGATTTCTTCACCGTTCTCCAGCTTTGCTTTTCGCAACAGCCACTCGTCCTGCAAGGCAAGCCAATACTCGGGGCGATTCCCGAAATAACGACCGAGGCGGAGAGCCATGTCAGGGGTGATGAGGCGGCGTCCGGCCAACACGTCGTTGATCCGCTGGGCGGGGACATGGATGGCAGACGCCAACCCTCGTTGGGAGAGAGCGTAATCCTCCAGAAAATCACCGAGCAGACCGGCTGCGAAGTTGTGAAGGGGAGGAGTATCGGTGGTGGCAATCCTTTTCATATTAGTGGTAATCGACGATGGAAACGTTTTCGGCGTCCGCACCCGTCCAAAGCGTCCGCACCCGTCCAAA
>JBDNIL010000497.1:0-30024 GCA_041688355.1 Verrucomicrobiales bacterium
ATCAGTGTTTCCATGTGGGGGCCAGTATAAAGGGAGTTTTCGCCTTCGTAAACCGGTGATCGAGAGGGACGACCCGCCCGATGAAGCGTTTTTTCTAAATCCTCCCTTGCCTTCCCCTGTTTCCTCTGTTTCTGTAATGACGGAAATAAAAGAAATGAAAGACCTTCCTTCATTTGCGCAACAGTTTATCCTCCATTGGGGAGAAATGGGGACGAAGTGGGGTATCAATCGCACCGTGGCCCAGATCCACGCACTCCTTTTCATCTCGGAGGAACCGCTCCACGCCGAGCACATCTGCGCGAGTCTCGGGGTAGCCCGATCAAACGTGAGCAACAGCCTCAAAGAGCTGCAAAACTGGGGCATCGTGAAATCGGTCCACCTCTCCGGTGATCGGCGGGACCATTTCGAGTCGATCAAGGACGTCTACGAGCTCTTCCGCGTCATCGCCGCCGAACGCAAGCGCCGCGAGGTCGATCCCACGCTGATACGGCTGCGAGCCTGCGCCAACGAGTCCGGTCGCACCGATGAGCCGGCCGACGCCTATGCCAAACATCAGCTCGAGGAGTTGCTGGGCTTCTTTGAACTCGTCAGTGACTTTTACGAAAAAATGGACCGGCTCCCCACGAAATCGGCGATCAGCGCGATTCGCATGGGAGACAAAATCGCCAAGTCGATCGGGGCCTTTATAAAATGATCCCCAGAGGATCCTGACACCCGCATTTTATCATGAACACCACAGAACCCAAAGCCCGGGTCGTGATCGCCGGAGGAAGCGGATTCCTCGGGAAAGCGCTCGCAGCGACTCTGGAAAATGAAAATTACGAGGTCGTCGTCCTCACAAGGAAGCCCGATTCCTACAGAGGCGCGGGCCGGGCCGTGAGTTGGGACGGCAAAACAGTCGAGAACAGCTGGGTCCAGCATCTCGAGGGGGCTCACGCACTCGTCAATCTCACCGGAAAACCGGTCAACTGTCGCCAGACGAAGCGGAATCGGGAGGAGATTCTGCGCTCGCGAGTGGGGCCGACCGAGGTCCTCGGTGACGCCCTGCGGATCGTCTATCGGCCCCCTGCTGTCTGGGTCCAGGCCGCGAGCCTCGCCATCTACGGCGACGCCGGCGACCGCCTCTGCGAGGAGTCGGCCTACGTCCCTGACGAATACCCCACCGACGTCTGCGTCGCCTGGGAGGAGGCTCTCGGTCGCGCGATCCGCCCGGAGATGCGCTGGGCCGCCCTGCGGATCGGGTTTGTCCTCGGTCGGGGTGACGGCGCCCTCGGAACCCTCGCTCGCCTCGCCCGACTCGGGCTGGGTGGGCCGATCGGATCGGGAAGCCAGTGGATCAGCTGGATCCATCTCGAGGACATGATGCGCCTCTTCCTCGAAGCGATTCGCAATCCTTCGGTCCACGGTATCTGCAATGCGACCGGACTCCAGCCGGTGAAGAACGCCGAATTCATGGAGACGCTGCGCAAGACACTCGGGGTCCCGATCGGTCTCCCCAGTCCGGCGTGGCTCGTTCGCGCGGTCTCCCCGCTCTTGAATGCCGATCCCGATCTCGCGCTGAATGGGCGTCGCGGGCTGCCCTGCCGCATCCACGGACTCGGCTTCCGCTTCCGCTATCACGAACTCGAAGACGCGCTCGCTGATCTCCTCCACCCGCAGCCGGCCACTGCCGGGGAACGCGAGTGGGTGCAGACTTTCGCCCGCTGAGCGATGAACGTTTCCGATCCCATTTCAGCGGTCAATTCATTTGCAATGGCGTGGAATCTGCGGGTTCATTGGGTCAATGGAAGAGAACCCTTTTCGCGAAGCTGACCTGAGCCTTCGAAACCATCCCGAGTCATGCATCATCGTGATCTTCGGGGCGACGGGAGATCTCACCCACCGCAAGCTCATCCCCGCGCTTTACAACCTCGCGGCGGATGGAGACCTGCCGGCAGGCCTCCGCGTCGTCGGTTTTGCCCGTCGGGAAAAATCCGATGACGAGTTCCGCTCCGGACTCGAGGTGCTCAACAAAGAAGTCTCGCGCCAGGGGCACAACGACGATCTTTGGGCCCAGTTTTCCCAGAGCATCACCTACCACACCAGCGAGTTCGGGGATCTCGAAGGCTACGCAGCGCTGAAAAGACGCCTCGACGGCATGGAGAGAGAAGGGGCGAGTCCCAATCGCCTCTATTACCTCGCCTCCGCCCCCGAGTTCTTCGACGATATCCTCCTCCACCTGCGCGAGTCAGGCCTGAACCATTCCAAGACCGGCTGGTGCCGCGCCGTTGTCGAAAAGCCCTTCGGCACCGATCTCGCGACCGCCCAGCATCTCAATCATGTCGTGAAAGAGACCTTTGCCGAGGAGCACACCTACCGAATCGACCACTATCTCGGCAAAGAGACCGCGCAGAACATCATGGTGCTGCGCTTTGCCAATCAGCTCTTCGAAGTGCTCTGGAACAACCGTTTTATCGACCACGTCCAGATCACCTGCGCCGAGCATCTTGGAATGGAAGGCGGTCGTGGCGGGTACTATGACAAGTCCGGCGCGCTCCGCGACATGGTGCAGAATCACCTCCTCCAGCTCCTCAGCCTCATCGCGATGGAGCCGCCCGCCGACCTCACTGCGGACGGCATCCGCGACGAGAAAGTCAAGGTGCTCAAATCCCTGCGCCCTTTCAAAAATGCCGGGGAAGTGGGGAAAAATGTCGTCCGCGCCCAGTACACCGCCGGGACCGTCAACGGCAACGATGTGCCCGGCTATCGCCGTGAAGACCGCGTCAATCCCGGCTCCATGACCGAGAGTTTCGTCGCCCTCAAGATCATGATCGACAACTGGCGCTGGGAGGGCGTGCCCTTTTTCATGCGCATGGGCAAACGCCTCCCGAGGAAAGGGACCGAGATCTCGATTCATTTCAAACAGGCCCCGAAGGTCCTTTTTAATGCTGCTTCCGGTGCCGAAGCGATGCCGGGCAATGTCCTCGTCATCCGCATCCAGCCGAATGAAGGCATCTCGCTGGGGATGAGGTCGAAACGCCCCGGTCCCGCCGCGACCCTTCAGGCGGTGAAAATGGATTTCCGCTACCAGACCAGTTTCGGCAAGAGCAGCCCCGAGGCCTACGAGCGACTCCTCCTCGACGCGATGGCCGGCGACGCCACCCTTTTTGCCCGCAAAGACGAAGTCGAGACCGCCTGGCGCTACATCGACCAGATCGAGAATGCCTGGCACAAGTCGTCCGCCCCGCCGAAGATGGCCGAGTACCCCGCCGGCTCGTGGGGACCGAAAGAAGCAGACGAACTCCTCGATCAGAGCGGACACGAATGGCGGCGTCTCTAAAAACCGGGTGGCTCCGCCTCCTCGCGGCGGGCGCTGTCTGGGGTCTCAGCACCCTGTCAGTTCCTGCGGCGAACTACGCGGGCGATGTCTTCAGCCTCGAGATCTGGAGCCTCACGATACCTCTCGACGATGACGGGGACGGTTTTGCCGACGACGTTCTCATGCCGACCCTGCGAAACTTCGAGGATCCCGATTTTTTTCACCTCTCCGCGACGCGCGACTCCATCGTCTTCAAAGCAAGGGGCGACGCCGCCAAACGGGAGGACGCCGCCTTTCCCGGCTGCCTCTTGCGTGAGTTGAAAAGGAGCAGCGGAGTCCCCGCCAGCTGGGACGCCACCGACGGTCTCATCCACAACCTCACCATCACCCTCGCGATTCACCGCACGCCCGGCCCCGGCACTGCCATCGTCGCTACGGGGATCTATTCGGAAAATGAGGAAGTAATCACCCTGCGGCTCGAGGGGCGGAAACTGCTCCTCACCCGTGCGGGAATGGAGTCCCTCGTGCTCGAAGCCGACTATCTACCCGGAACTGTCATTGCTCTCATGCTGATCATCGAAGACGGGCGAATTCGCGCGTTTTACAAAGGGGCGTCACTGACCGCCTGGCCCCTCGAGCGGAACAATCTCCACTTCCGCGCCGGGTGCGAAGTCCAAAACACCGGTGATAAGGAGAGTCGAGCGGCGGGAGAGGAAGGTGAAGTGGAGATCCGAAAGCTCTACGTCACTCACAAAGTCTGAACGACGAAGTCGAAACCGGTCGCGCGAAGTGTAATTCCCTGCTCGACAGTTTCTTTCCACCAGTTTATGGAACGGGATATGGCAGATCTCCACCACTGCGAAACGCCCTTAGTCGGAATCATCATGGGTAGCACCTCGGACTGGCCCACCATGTCCAAAGCGGCCGCCGTCCTGCGGGACTTCGGCATCCCCTACGAGGCGAAAGTCGTCAGTGCCCACCGCACTCCCGAACTGCTTTTTACCTACGCGAAGTCCGCGCGATCGCGCGGACTCCAGTGCCTCATCGCCGGCGCCGGCGGTGCCGCGCATCTGCCGGGGATGGCCTCTGCCCTCACGACCGTGCCGGTGCTCGCCGTGCCGGTGCAGTCCCGTGTTCTCAGCGGGATCGACTCGCTCCTTTCCATCGTTCAGATGCCGGCGGGGATACCGACCGCCACTTTCGCGATCGGCGACGCCGGGGCGACCAATGCGGGACTCTTCGCCGTTTCCCTCCTCGCCCTCAGTGATGAAAAACTCGCCGCGCAGCTCGCCGACTACCGCGAAGGACTGCGTTTAAAAGTGGAGTCCGCTGAACTGCCCTCTCTCCCGGCCGCCGAATGAGCGTCTATTTTCCTCCCGGTTCCACCATCGGAGTCCTCGGCGGCGGTCAGCTCGGGCGTATGTTCACGATGGCCGCCCGTCGCATGGGCTATCGTGTCGTCTCCTGGATCGGCGGTCCCGACACCGGCCCCGCCGGCATGGCCGATGTGGTCATTGAAGAGCCATTTGATTCGCCGGGAGGGCTCGCCGCCTTTCTCTCGCAAAGTGATGTCGCCACCGTCGAATTTGAAAACATACCGCAGTCCCTCCTCAATACCATCGCGGCGGCGATACCGCTGATGCCCGGGTCGGTCCCCGTCTCGATCTGCCAGCACCGCGAGCGGGAAAAGCGATTTCTCTCTGAAAACGGCTTCCCCTGCGCCGCCTTTTCCGTCGTCGATTCCGCCGAGCAGTTGCGCACCGCACTCCACGCTCTCCCCGGGAACAGAGGCATCCTTAAGACTGCGGAATTCGGCTATGACGGTAAGGGGCAGGTATCGGTCACTCGCGAGAGCGACAGCGAGGAGATCTGGGCTCGCTTCGAAGCTCCCCGCGCCGTCCTGGAGGAAAAGATAAGTCTTTCCGCAGAGCTATCCGTTCTCGTCGTGAGAGACCAGTTCGGGAACACCGGCACCTATGATCCCGTGGAAAACATCCACCGGGATCACATCCTCGATGTCTCGATCGTGCCGGCGAGACTGGATCGTGATCTGCTCGCGAAGGCCGGGGGGATCGCCGTGGGCATTGCGAAAGCGCTCGATTACGTCGGGATCCTCGCGGTCGAATTTTTTGTTTCCAGTGAGGGAAATCTCCTCGTGAATGAGATGGCGCCCCGTCCCCATAATTCCGGGCATCATACCATCGACGCCTGCGAAACATCACAGTTCGAGCAGCAGTTGCGCGTGCTCGTGGGTCTGCCCATAGGGAGCACCCGGCTCCACGGTGCCGCCGTCATGCTCAATCTCCTCGGCGATGTCTGGATCCACAATGACGGAAAACCCGACTGGCCATCCATCCTCGCCCTCCCCGGTGCTTCCCTGCACCTCTACGGAAAGCACGAGGCCAGGTGCGGTCGGAAGATGGGCCACCTCACTTTCACCGCCCCCACCCTCGACGAGGCGATGGAGGCGCAGACGAAGGCTCGGGAGATCCTCCGTCTGCCGGGAGTCTGATCGACCTCACCCGAACAACTCCACCACCGGCTTGCCTTTGTCGGCGAGGGTGAAGGGACGCATGCTCGGTGAGTAGAGAACCTGATCGAGCGGCAGCCCGAGGGCGTAGCCGATCGTGGCGTTGAAGTCCTGCACTTTCACGGTGCCCTCGAGGATCTTTGAGCCGGTATCGTCGGTCTTCCCGTGGACGATGCCGCCTTTGATCCCGCCGCCGGCGAGGACACAGGTGAACGCCTGGGGATGGTGGTCGCGGCCCTCGTTGCTGTTGATCTCGGGGGTGCGCCCGAACTCGGTCGCGAGGACGACGAGTGTATCGTCGAGGAGCCCGCGCCGCTCAAGGTCGCTGAGCAGGGTCGAGTAGGCCGCGTCGAGGATCCGGGCCTGCTCGGGCACGTTGACGAAGTTCGAGTTATGGGTGTCCCACCCGCGCATCGCGACTTCGACGAAGTTCACACCATGCTCGAGGAGATGTCGGGCGAGAAGACAGCCCTGACCGAAAGGATTTTTCCCATACTTCTCCTTCATCGCATCGCTCTCTCCGCTGATGTCAAAGGCGGCGAGATCCTTGCTGCGCATCAGCTTGATGGCGTCATCGTACATGTCGGTGTAGGCGCGCACGTTCTTCTGATTGTATTTTTCGACAAAGGGAACGTCGAGCCTCTCCGAGAGGGATCGATGAAAAGTAAAACGCTCTTCGGTCATGCCACGGGACATCGCGCTGTTCTGCAGCCCGCCCTCGGGATCGCGGACCATGAGAGGGGAAAGGCTGCTTTCGAAAAATCCGGCACCGGGGTGAGAGGAATCATTGCCTACCATGACACTACCGGGGAGCGAGGGATTGCCCCGTCCGTTGAACTTCAGCAGCCACGCCCCCATCGCGGGGTGACGGATGGAGCTGCGGAGTTCGTAGCTCGTGTGCATGAAATAGTTCCCCTGCTTGTGCGCGCCCTGGGTCGAGGTCATCGACTGGATCACGGCAAGCTTTTCCGCCTGCTTCGCGAGGAGGGGGAGGTTGTCGGTGAGCTTGATGGTGTCGACGGGGGTATCGATCCGCTTCGTCGGGCCCATCACCGGGGTCGTCTTCGGGTCGAAGGTATCGAGGTGGGACATGCCGCCGCTCATGTAGAGGTAGATGACACGCTTCGCCGTGGCGACCTGGCGCAGGCTAGAGGCACCGGCACCGGCGGCGCGGGAAAAGTCGGGCAGTGCGGAGATGGCGCTGACCCCGAGGAAGGACTTGGCGGCACGGGCGACAAAACCGCGGCGGGAGAGATCGGATTTCAGATTCATGGCTTCGGGCAGGGAGTCAAGAGGGTCGGGTCGATGACGCGACCCTGTTTGATAGAGCGGGATTACTGGATGAAAAGGAACTGGCGGGTGTTGAGCAGGGTCCAGACGATGCCGTTGACGGTCCCGGCTTCGGGATCGGCGGCCCAGGCTTCTTTGAAGATGGCTTTCTCGTCGGCGGTCGGCAGGCGGCTCAGCATGGTGAGGTAGATGGTGTCGAGCCGGTCGTCGAATTTCTCACCGCGCATGTTGCGGGCGAGGACAGAGTAGCGGCTCGTGATCGCGGTGAGAACGGGGCCATTGAGAAGCGCAAGGGACTGGGTCACGGAAGCCTGATCGCTCGCGTTCTCAAGGAGTTCGCGATCACTCTGGCCGAACTCGCGCAGGAAATGTCCCGGAGGCGCCGGCGAGGGCAGCTCGGACGCCCGCTGCATACGGTCGCGGAGCGTGCTGTTGTAGGTACGGTAGAATCCGCGTTCCTCTTTCGTCTTCACCTTCCAGTCTGCGATCTCTCGAGCCTGCCGGGCGGCCTGCTGACGGCTGATCTCGCTCTCCTTCTCCTCGAACATGGCGGCAATGAGCTCGTTGATGATCCCGCCGCCCGCTTCGGTGCCGGCGATCTCGTCCATGGCCTGGTCGAAGGTCCGGTCCTTGCTGAGAATGGCGGTGGCGAGCTCTGCGATGAGGGCGTTGCTCCCGGGACTTTCGGGAGCCGGCTCCTTCTTTCCCTCAGGACCGGCGGAGGCTTTCCCGACGCCCCGGTCAGGCGCGAGGGTGGCGAGCTTGCGGGCGAGACCGTCGCGGTAGACGGTCTCTTCGATGCGGTTGGCGAGCTGGTTGCGGATGCGTTTCGCTTCGGCGGTGGCTTCGCGGATGAGACTGGGATCACCAGCCTCGCGAGCCCGGGCTACCTTTGCCTGGGCGGCCTCGATCTCGACAGAGAGCTGCTCCTGGATTTTCACGACTTCCTGGAGGTTTTTGAGAAACTGCGGCGGCTTCTGATCATAGACGGCTTCGGCGATGAGCTGGACGGTGGCGAGGCGCTTCTCTGCCGCGAGGGAGCGGGAGGCTTCGGGCGCATCGGGATCGGGCCGGGTCATCGCGACGAGGGAGTCCCAGATCTGCTCGGCGCTCATGCGACGGAGGATGGGGCCGGCAAAGTAGTAGGGCGCCCCGGGGACGGGCTCGGCGAGAGAGGCCTCGCGCTGGTAAGCGTCAGTTCGGTAAACGATGCGCTGGAAAGCCTGGATGTCGTAGCCGAGCGAGACCATGAGGTCCTCGAGATAGTCCATGAGGGCTGCGTTGGTGGCGACAGTGTTCTCCTTCATGTCATCGACGGGGTCGATCAGGCCGAGGCCGAAAGCCCGCTTCCAGAGGCGGTTCGCGATGACTTTGGTGAAGCGGGGATTTTCGGGCGAGGTCAGCCATTCGCCGAAGGCAATCACGGGGGCAGTGCTCTCGCTGAGAACGGCTTCGTTCCCGAAAAGGGTGGAGGGCGTCACCACGGCGAGAGGATTGGCATCGTCGTATTTGTAATCGGTGGGGAGACGGAGGGCCCGGGGGGAGATGTTGACATTGTTGAAGCGCAGCGGAAAGAGCACTTCCGAGGCGGCTTTTTTGAGGCCTTTTTCCTGATTGGAGACGGCCTTTTTCCCTTTGCGATTCTCCAGGACGGTCAGGGACTGTTGCAGCAACGGATGGTTGTTCGTCCCGACCATGCCGCTGGTAAAGGCGGCGAGATGGTAGTAGTCCATCTGCGTCATGGCGTCGAAGGGGTGATTGTGGCACTGCGCACAGACGATCTGGGTGCCGAGGAAGAGCTGCGAGGTCATCGCGAGATTGTCGAGCGGCATGCCGAAGTCGCGGATCGTGTAGCCGACGGCGGGATTTCCCCAGGTGCTCCCCGTAGCGGTGACGAGCTCGTAGACGAGCTTATCGTAGGGTTTATTGCTCCGAATAGCCGACTTGATCCACTGCTCGTAGGCGAGCCCGGCAGGCACGCTCTGCCCGTTGCCGGAGAGGTTGGTGCGGGACCGGAGGAGATCTGCGAAGTAATTATATTGGTGGGACACGTAGCCATCGGAACCGATGAGGAAATCGACAAGTTCGGCCCGCTTTTCGGGAGCGGTCGATTCGAGAAAGGTCGTGGTTTCTTGTCTCGTCGGGACACGGCCGATGAGGTCGAGATGAATCCGTCGCACAAAGACTTCGTCCGATGTCACGGGATTGGGCTTCAACTGATTCGCATCGAGCTGGACCTTGATAAGCTGATTAATTTTAGCGGCGGCTTCGTCGGGACTCCCCGGAGCGGCGCGGGCCGTCAGCACGGCGGCAGTGAGGCAGAGCACCAGAGCGGTGCCAGGAACGTGGATCTTCATAACTATGTGACTCGCTGTTGAAACCCCTAAATTAGGCTCAGGTTTCTGAAAAAAGCCGCATCCGGAGAAGAGAGAAGCGCGACCGCTCAGCGTCTCAGCTCCGCAAAAATGAGTCGTCCCGCGCTGGTCTGGACGGCTCCCGCGACGACGACGTGCTGCAACGTGCCGATGTGGCGCTTCCCGTGATTCACTACGATCATCGTCCCGTCGGGCAGAAAGCCGACCGCTTGATGATCGTCTTTGCCCTCTTTCACGAGCTCGAGATCGAGTTCGTCGCCGGGGGAAACGATGGGGCGCAGAGCGAGAGCGAGTTCGTTGAGATTGAGCACGCTGAGCCCCTTGAGTCGTGCCACTTTGCCGAGATTGCCGTCGTTGGTGAGAATGCGGGCGCCCATGAGATCGGCGAGCTGGATCATCTTTGCCTCGGAGGAGAAACCGCTATCGAAAGTCTCTTCGCGGATCTCGATCTCGATATTCTCGGACTTCATCGCATTGAGGGCATCGAGGCCTCGTTTTCCCCGGCTGCGTTTGATCTCATCGGCGGATTCGGCCATTTTTTGCAGTTCGTCGAGGACAAATCGCGGTACGACGAGTGACCCGCCGAGGAAGCCAGCCGCACAGATACCGGGGATACGACCGTCGATGACGATGTTCGTGTCGAGCAGAGTCGGGAGATCCTGGAGGGCATCCTGACGGAAGCGCACATAGGGAATGAGGAGCGAAAATTCTTCGCGCTTGCTGCGCAGCGCCAGCATCACGCCGATGAACCCGAATGCGAGGAAGATGGCGAGATTAAAGATGCTCCCCGCGAGCTGGAACTGATCGACCCAGCCGGCCTGGAAGAACCCGATGCGGGTCACGAGCCAGGCGCAGAGCAAGCCGATAAGGAGACCGAAGGTCCCGTGCGAGAAAGAGCGGATACTGAGATGCCGCAGCATCACGTCGAGGACGATAACGATGGAGGCAAAACCAAGTCCAACAAGCGCCCCGAACCACCAGATGCGTGTCGCCTCCCCCATCGCCACGGAGGCACCGATAAATCCCGCGAGGAGCAGGAAGAACATGCGGATGACATTTAGCAGGGCGGCAGTACTCATCGGGAAAGCGGAGACAAAGCCCTAGTATACCCTCACGAGTCCGTTTTGCGACGACCGGTTTTCCTCCATGCTCCGGGCGGCCATCCATTTGCCGCGCCTGAGAAATCCCTCGAGGGTGAGACCGGCCAAGTCAGCATGACGGGAGACGAGCTCGGCCTGGGTCGCGAGGAAGCCGGAGACGATCACTCCGCCCCCGGGCGCAAGACGGGCGGGGAAAAGCGGGAAAAGCACCGCGAGCAGATCGCTGAAGAGATTCGCCGCGATGAGATCGTAGGTGGGACCGCCCTCTTCCGCCATCAGGGCCACGGCATCGCCCTCGATAAACTCAATCTTGTCCGCGACACCGTGCCGGACTGCATTTTCCCTCGCGTAGCCGAGCGCCATGCTGTCGTTCTCGACGGCCACGACCCGGGTCGCCCCGAGCGTCGCCGCCGCGATCGCGAGGATGCCGCTGCCACACCCGAGATCGATCACACTCCATTCACCATCCGCCCGCCGCGCTGCAAAATCGGCGAGGAAACGCAGACATCCCGCCGTGGTGGGATGCTCGCCGGTTCCGAAGGCAAGCTGAGGCGGGAAACTGAGGATGATGCGGCCGGGATGCTCGCGCTGGAGTTGGGCGAGAGTCCCGGGCTCGTCGGATCCGGTCACTAGGAGGGCGTCGCGCACCTTGATGAGAGTGCCCCCGTTCACGAGCGGCTTCGGCTGCCACTGTTCGGGCAGGATGAGTTTCACAACGCCGCCATATCGGGCGCAAAGCTCATCGACCGCAGCAAGCGAAGTGGCGTAGCTACTGAAACGCCAGCGTTTGCGCTTCACCGGCTTGTCGAGGACGTAGGAGACATCGGCGAGGATGAGACGGGTCTCCCACTCATCGAGCCGGTCTTCATCGACAAATTTGGACCAGCAGTAAATCGTTTCCACGAAAGGAAGCCCCGCAAAACTTGAAAGAAAACTGGAGCGGGTGATGAGATTCGAACTCACGACATCAACCTTGGCAAGGTTGCGCTCTACCCCTGAGCTACACCCGCATATGCCACCCGGAGGCAGCGCGGACGGCAATTTGGCGGGAAATGATAATTTTTCAAGGCGAATTTTTTTAAATTCGATTGGCAGGGAATTAGATGGCAGCGTAACGATGCCGACCATTCCAGACATGAAGAAATTCGGGAACAAACTCGACGAGATCATCGCCGACAAAGCACTCGAGGTGGAACGCCTCCTCCCGGTGCAGGAGAAACTGCGTTTTGCCGCTCAGGCGCGGGAGGATTTCCGCTGCTTCGAGACCGCTCTCGGCGGCGCGTTGCGTCATCAATCCGATGGCGAGGGCTATGGGACGACGGAGCTCTCCGTCATCGCCGAGGTGAAAAAAGCCTCGCCCTCGGCCGGGACGATTACCGCTGACTTCGACGCGGTCGAGATCGCGCGGGCCTTCGCGGCGGCCGGGGCGAACGCTCTCTCCATCCTGACTGACGAAAAATACTTCCAGGGCCACCTTTCCTACCTCTCCCAGATCCGCGAGGCGGTGGACCTGCCGCTGCTGAGAAAAGACTTCATCATTCACGAGGTCCAGATCTACGAAGCGATCGTCGCGGGGGCCGATGCGATTCTGCTCATCGTCGGGGCGCTCGAGCAGGACCAGCTCCACCATCTCCTCGAAGTGGCGACGAACTACCAGCTCGATGTCCTCGTCGAGGTGCACGATCTCGAGGAAATGGAGCGGGCCCTCGAGACGAACGCACGGATCATTGGGATCAATAACCGCAATCTGCGGACCTTCGAAGTCGATCTCACCACGACCGAACGTCTCAGCGAAGAAGTTGGTCCCGATCACATCCTCGTGAGCGAGAGCGGGATCTACACCGGCGAAGACACCCGCCGAATCCAGTCCTGGGGTGCCGACGCTATCCTTGTGGGCGAGGCCCTGATGCGGGCACCGGACAAGACCGCGAAGATGGCCGAGCTAAAGGGGCTCAGTGAACTGGCGTAGACTCTTCTCTTCACGCTCACGATGGCCTGGCGAATCGACAGCTCGATCATTCAGGGAGAATTCGACTTCACTATCCGCGGCGAAGTCGAGGGGACCTTAGTCGCTGCGGGGAGGGCAGAGCCTGTCCTCGTCCTCCTCACCGGAGTCCCCTGGCGCGATCTCGCGGGGCATCGGCGGCGCTTTTCCCGACGGGTCGGCCTCGGCGAGGTCGTCGCCCTCGCCCCGGGGTTTGCCGGCGATCAGTCCGGCAGCGCCGGGGACATGACGGCATCGCGAAAGGTCAAAGTGCCAGACCGCCCCATCGAAGAGCTGTTCCACCGTTCCAGCGATCCAAAGGACTTCCCCTTGCGCTGGGAAAACTGCCTTTATCTCGAGTGGTTCAGCGAAAAAGTTCGAAGCGGCCCATCTCGCGGCGGAGTCCGAACCCGATTGCAGCGAAGAAGACTTCACCCACCCGCTCGTGGCCCGGTCCAGGGCTCTCGGCACCCCCCTCAACAAGGAAGCCCGCACAGCCGGGTGGATCGATGATTCCGCAAGCGGGGAACATCCTCTCGAAGCCCTCACGGATGGCATCTGGTTCGGCTCGACCAAGCTGGCGGGAGCCCTCAACGGCGCGCCCTCGGACCGCGAATGGCCGCCCGATCCTCTCCTCGCCGGCGACACGCTGGTGCGATTGAGAAAAGCGCGCGAATTTTTCCACGATTCTCTCGCCTCGGCTCGCTCCGCGCGGGAAGACGGTCTCGCCCTGCCGAACTGGCTTGGGGCAGCAGCGGATGAGATCTCGGCGCTGCTCGCCGAAGTGGAACAGCTCATCGCCGAGGCGCGCCGCGTTTTAGAGTAGCCGCACCCGCTCACTCCGGCAGAGCCCGATCGCGGCGACTTCCCCCGAATCGCACCCATTTCTCGAACTCCACCGCGAGGAAAGAGACGAGGGCGACCGCGACGATGCGGCCCCAGCTCTCCAGCGACAGTGGCGAGGAATGAAAGAGCCGGTTCATCACAGGCAGATAGGTGAAGAGCATCTGCGCCGCGACCATCGGGGTCGCGCCGAGGATGGCGTAGTGATTAGTCCAGATTCCGATGCGGAAGACGGACCGATGCAGCGATCGGCAACTGAAAAGGTAAGCTGTCTCCACCATCACGATCACATTGATGACGGCGGTACGGGCTTCGGTGAGAGTTTCTCCGGCGACCCTGAGTTCGTGAAAAAAGAGCCAGTAAGCCCCGGCGATCATGATGGATGTGATCAGTCCGGTGCGCATGAAGAGGGCAAAGGTCAGGAGCGGTCGCTTCGGATCTCGGGGTGGGCGGCGCATCAGGTCGGATTCATTCGGTTCAAACACAAGCATCAACCCGAGGAGGATGGAGGTCGACATGTTGACCCAGAGTAACTGCACCGGCAGAGTCAGCCCGAGAAGGATCGCGAGGAGAATGATGCAGCCCTCTCCCAAGCTCGTCGGCAGAGTCCAGATGATAAATTTGCGAAGATTGTCAAAGACCCCGCGCCCCTCCTCTACGGCGGCGGCAATGGTGGCGAAGTTATCGTCGGTCAGGATCATCGCGGCAGCACCCTTGGCCACATCGGTACCGGCTATACCCATGGCCACGCCGATGTCAGCCTGCTTTAGAGCGGGGGCGTCATTGACCCCGTCCCCTGTCATCGCGACGACATGACCGCGGGCCTGGAGCGCCCGCACGAGCCGCAGCTTCTGCTCGGGGAGACGCGAGCAAAGACGTCGGTGCGGTGAGCGAGATCGGGGAGGTCTTCGTCGCCGACGTTTTCCAGATCGCGACCCGTGACCACCCCGACAGTCTCCCCGTCGGCATCACTGATGCCGATCTGCCGCGCGATGGCCCCCGCCGTGACAGCGTGGTCACCGGTGATCATTTTGACCCGTATCCCGGCGGTACGACATTTGGCCACGGCGTCGATCGCCTCTTTCCACGGAGGATCGATCATGCCCTGAAGACCGAGAAAGGTGAGCCCCTCACTGACATGGTCGTGATTCAGCTCGCTTTCTTCAGACTGTGCATGGCGTCGGGCGAGGGCGAGGACGCGGAGTCCGTCGGCGGCAAGGGCTTCGACACGGCGATGAACTTCGGCTTCATCGATATGCTCGAGTTTTCCCGAGGGACCTAGCATGTCCGAGCAACGCGGGAGGAGCCTCTCCACGGCCCCCACCTTGTAGATCATGTTCGTTTTTCCGCTCCCGCCGTCATGCAAAGTGGCGCGGAACATGTGTTCGGACTCAAAAGGGATCATCCCCAGCCGCGGAGCCGCCTCCACCGTCTCCGCATGGACGAGTCCGGCCTTGGCCCCGGCGACGAGCAAGGCCGCTTCAGTCGGATCACCCTGCATGTGCGGACGCCCGTCTTCGAGGATGAGTTCGGAGTCATTGCAGAGCACCCCGGCGCGCAGGCATTCAAGGAGCGCGGGGAAGGCGGTAGGATCGATCGTCTTGTCCTCTTGGCGGATCTCTCCCCGGGTGTCGTATCCGCCACCACTCAGGATGAAAATCTCGCCTCCGGCAAAGACGCGCTGCACCGTCATCTGGTTCTCGGTCAGCGTCCCGGTTTTGTCCGAGCAGATCACCGTGGTGCTGCCAAGTGTCTCCACCGCAGGAAGTTTGCGAATGATCGCCCGGCGTTTTGCCATGCGGCTCACGCCAATCGCGAGGACGATCGTGACGGCAGCGGGTAATCCTTCGGGAATGGCCCCGACCGCCAGCGCCACCGCCGCCATGAACATGTCGACCGCCGTCTCGCCCCGGGCCACGCCCACCGCGAAGCCGACGGCTGCGAGCCCGACGATGACCCAGAGGAGGAGTTGGCTGAACGCGGCAATCTTTTTCGTCAGCGGAGTGGAGAGCTCGACCGTATCGGCGAGGAGGCGGGCGATCCGACCCGTCTCGGTTTCATCGCCGATCGCAAAGACGACCCCTTCAGCCTGTCCATAGGTGACCATCGTCCCCGCAAAGGCGAGATTGCGACGATCCCCGAGAACCATATCTTCTTCCAGCGTCCCCGTCTCTTTGAGTACGGAGACTGACTCACCGGTCAGGGCCGATTCGTTGACTTGAAGACTGTTCACTTCCGTAAGGCGCAACTCCGCAGGGACGAGATCTCCGCTCTGCAGCAACACGATATCCCCGGGCACGAGTTACGCTGAGGGGACCCGCAGCTTGTGACCGTCGCGACGCACCGTCGCAGCGGTCACGACCATGCGGCTTAGCGCCTCAATCGCTTTTTCAGCCTTCGACTCCTGAAAGAAACCGATGATCGCGTTGATAAGCACCACCCCGGTGATGACTGCGGAATCGACCCACTCTCGGAGAATGCCGGTAATGATCGCCGCCGCGATGAGGAGGTAGACGAGCGGCTGATGAAACTGGAGGAGAAAACGTTTCCATACGGGAGCTCCGCCCTTCGCCGAGACAGTGTTGGGACCGTATTTCTCCTGTCGCCGCTTTACCTCCGCTCCGGAAAGTCCCTGCCGGGGATCAGATTCGAGGAGCTCCAGAACCTCGCTCATGGGGGGATGATGCCAATTTTGGTCCTGACGGGGCGGAGTCGACTTCATGGGGTGAGCAGGGATTCACGGGAGAGGCCCTCAGAATCACCATAGCCCCCAAAGCCAAAAGGGTAAAGGTCGCAGACCCTTGCGGGCGTGTCGTGATGGAGGCGAGGGCGGGAATCGAACCCGCGATAGAGCTTTTGCAGAGCCCGGCCTTACCACTTGGCTACCTCGCCATCACGCTGAAATCCGCCCGGAAAATGGACGGGCGGCACTAAAAGCCTGATACAGGGGGCTGTCAATCGCTTAGACAGCCCCCGATAAATCACCCGTCGCCTTAGATGATCATGCCCGCAGCGACCGTTTCATTGGTCTGCGAGTCGATCAGGATGAAACTGCCGGTGGACCGATTGCGGCGATAGGAATCGTAGAGCAGCGGAGCCGAAGTGCGCAGAGTGATCCTCCCGATCTCATTGAAGCGGAAGGTCTTGTCGTCTTCAATCTTGTGCAGCGTGTTGATGTTCACCTTGTAACGCACGTCCTTAACGATCGCTTTGACCTCTTTGGTCGTGTGGCGCAGGTAGTATTTCGCATTCGGCTGGAGCTGATTTGTCTCGGAGAACCAGCAGATCATGGCGTCGATTTCCTGATCCTTCTTCGGCGGATTGTTCGGCTTGGTGATCATGTCACCGCGACTGATATCGATCTCGTCCTCAAGGGTGAAGGTGCAAGAGAGCGGGGCAAAGGCGGCCTCCTGCGGTCCGTCGAAGGACTCGATCGCCTTGATGCGGGTAGTAAAGCCCGAGGGCTGGATCATGACCTCGTCACCGGGACGGAAGACCCCGCCGGCGACGCGACCGGCATAACCGCGGAAGTCGTGATGCTCGTCCGAGTGCGGACGGATGACCCACTGCACGGGGAAGCGAGCATCGACGTGGTTGTGATCGGAACCAATGTAAACGGTCTCCAAATGGTAGAGCATCGTGGGACCCTCGTACCAGTCCATGTTCTTGGACTTGTCGACGACGTTGTCTCCGTGAAGGGCGCTCATCGGAATCGCGACCATGTCAACGATGTTGTCGAGGCGCGAAGCGAAGCGTTTGAACTCATCGACGATCTCTTCAAAACGCTCTTCGCTGTAATCGACGAGATCCATCTTGTTCACCGCGAGAATGACGTGGCGGATGCGGAGCAGGTCGGCGATGAAAGCGTGACGGCAGGTCTGCTCGATGATGCCGAGGCGGGCATCGACGAGGATGATGGCGAGGTTCGCGGTCGAGGCGCCGGTCACCATGTTGCGGGTGTACTGGATATGCCCGGGAGTGTCCGCGATGATGAACTTGCGCTTCGGTGTCGCGAAGTAGCGGTAGGCCACATCGATCGTGATGCCCTGCTCGCGCTCAGCCCGGAGACCATCGGTGAGGAGGGCCAGGTTGACGTGCTCGTCGCCGCGCTTTTTCGAAGTCGCCTCGACCGCATCCATCTGATCGTCAAAGGTGTTTTTGGAATCGTAAAGGAGACGACCGATGAGGGTAGATTTGCCGTCGTCAACGCTGCCTGCCGTCGTGAAGCGCAGCAGGTCCATGTCGAGGTAACCTTCGTCGATGGGAATTTCGGTATGCATGAAAGTAAAATGTAAAAGATGGGGAAAGTAAAAGGGCCAGGCCGGGTCGATCTTAGAAGTATCCTTCTTTCTTTCTATCTTCCATGGCGGTCTCGGAGCGTTTGTCATCCGACCGGGTGCCGCGCTCGGTCTGGCGGGCGGTGGCCACTTCGTAAATGATGGTCTCCATTGTTGCTGCTTCGGAGTAAACGGCGCCGGTACAGGTCATGTCTCCAATCGTGCGGAATCGGACAGTGGCGTTTTCCTCGACCCGCTCACCCGGCTGCGGGATGACGACCTCGGAGATCGCGAGCATCGCCCCGCTGCGATGGACGACGTCACGCTGGTGCGAAAAATAAAGGCTGGGGAGCGGGATATTTTCGGATTTGATATACTGCCACACATCCATCTCGGTCCAGTTGGAGAGAGGGAAGACGCGGAAGTGTTCCCCGTGGTGCTTGCGGCCGTTGAAGATGTTCCAGAGCTCGGGGCGCTGATTTTTCGGGTCCCACTGGCCGAAGTCATCGCGGTGGGAAAAGAAGCGTTCTTTTGCCCGGGCTTTCTCTTCGTCGCGCCGACCACCGCCGAGGCAGGCGTCGTACTTATTCGCCTCGATCGCATCGAGAAGAGAGACGGTCTGGAGAGCATTGCGGCTCGCGAAGGGGCCTTTTTCCTCCTGCACACGGCCCTGGTCGATGGAGTCCTGCACGTAGGCGACGACGAGGTCGGCTCGCAGGCCGGCGACATATTGGTCACGGTAGTCGAGCGTTTCCTGGAAATTGTGCCCGGTGTCGACGTGGAGCAGCGGGAAGGGAAGGCGGGCGGGGTAGAAGGCCTTGCGGGCGAGATGGGCCATCACGATCGAGTCCTTGCCACCCGAAAAGAGCAGGGCGGGACGGTCGAACTGGGCGGCAGTTTCGCGCAAAATGAAAATGGCCTCGGACTCGAGCTGAGCGAGGTGATTGACTTGATAGGACACTCTTTCTTCTTCCATGATACAAATAGGGATTCTCAGCGAGGGAGGGGTGGGGGCGGCCGCTGGCGACAGCTCAGCCGCCGGGGGTTTTAGAGAGGACCGCGTCGAGCAACTGAGCGAGGCATTCCTCTTCGCTAAACGCTTCGGTGTCAATGACGAGGTCGGGGCTTTCCGGCTCTTCAAAGGCGGAATCTTTGCCGGTGAACTGCTTCACCTCTCCGGCCGCGACTTTGGCATAAAGGCCTTTGGGATCGCGGACCCGGCAGGTCTCGAACGAGGCTTTGACATAGACTTCGAGCAGGTCTGCCCCGCCGATGACCTCGCGGGCGAGGCGGCGCAGCTCATTGTTCGGCGTGATAAAGGAAGTGATCGTAATGACCCCGCACTCGGCGAAGAGCTTTGCCACTTCGGAGACCCGGCGGATGTTCTCGAGCCTGTCCTCGTCGGAAAAACCCAGATTGCGATTCAGACCGCAGCGGATGTTGTCGCCGTCGAGCACCTTGACGAGGCGACCGTCGGCATGAAGGCGCCGCTCGAGCAGGTTGGCGAGAGTGCTTTTGCCCGATCCGCTCAGCCCGTACATCCAGATAACCGCCCCCGATTGCCCGAGGAGCGTCTCTTTGGCGGAACGCGGGAGCATCTTGTCAAAGACAGGATAGAGGTGATCGAGATGAGAGCTCATGTGCTGTTCCCTTATCACTTAAATGACAAAATCCAATTCCTCGTTGAGCCCGCACTCTCGTTTCAGGCCGAAAAAGCGGGTCTCTTCCGCAGACATGCCGTCGGTCAACTTATGCGAGGTGTGCCAGTCCCCGATCGAGACGTAACCCTCGTCCCAGAGCGGATGGTAGGGGAGTCCGTTCGCGACGAGGTATTGCCCTATTTCCATATCGGTCCAGTCGACAATGGGATGCAACTTGATGCGACCGCGCTGTGAGGCGAGGACGGGGAAAAATTCACGGGTGCTGCTCTGCTGACGGCGCACCCCGGCCATCGTCGCGGAGAGACCGAGTTGCTCCAGCGCACGATCCATCGGCTCGACCTTGTTGAGGCGATTGTAGCGCTCGATCCCCTCGAGACCGTCCTCCCACATTTTCCCCCAGCGCGCCACCTGCCAGGCCGGGGAGAGATCGCTGCGAAAAGTCTTGAGATTCAAATCGAGCCGGGAGGTCAAATCGTCGATGAAGCGATAGGTCTCCGGGAAGAGATATCCCGTATCGACCAGAATCACCGGAATGTCAGGCCGCTGCCGCGTCACCATGTGCAGTAAGACCGCCGACTGCGCCCCGAAACTCGAGGTCATTCCAATACTGGCACCGAAATGCTCCAGCGCCCAGCCGACCCGATCCTCGGCCGATGACCCCTCGAGCCTCTTTGAAACCCCGCCGAAGTCCTCAATCCCGTGACGCAGCCCCGCCTCCGCGAGAGCGGATGCAGCCGGTGAGAGGATGGGTAATTCTTCAGCCATATAAAATACCTATTCTAGATAGGATTAGTAGGAAATTGACGTCCAAGTAAATCCGATTCGCCAAGTGCGTCAAGGAGTTTCATCAAATATGGGGAATTTCCCTCTTTAAATTTGTTTCTTCCTGTCTCTTCACTGATGGCTCATCCGTAGTTGACTCAGGGTAGGGTGAAGCCACCTTCCCTTGGTGGGATCGCAAAGGCGGCCCTTCACTCTGAATTCCCTTCTGAAACCGAAATCATTCTTCTAACATCATGTCAGTCCTCGTCGGAAAATCCGCCCCCTCTTTTAGTGCCAACGCCGTCGTCAACGGTCAAGTCGTCGAAGGGTTCTCCCTCGACCAGTATCGCGGCTCAAAATACGTGATCTTTTTCTTTTATCCGAAAGACTTTACCTTCGTCTGCCCGACCGAGTTGCACGCCTTCCAGGATGCCCTCGCCGAGTTCGAGAGCCGCGATGTCGCTGTCGTCGGCTGCTCGACCGACACCGAGATGTCCCATTGGGGCTGGCTCCAGGTCCCGCGCGCCAAGGGCGGGATCGAGGGCGTGACCTACCCCCTCGTGGCCGACACGAACAAAACGATCTCGGCCGCCTACGACGTCCTCGTCGGCGAATACGATCTCAATGAGTACGGTGACCTCATCGTCGAAGGCGAGCTGATCGCCTACCGCGGCCTCTTCCTCATCGACAAAGAAGGCATCGTCCAGCACCAGCTCGTCAACAACCTGCCCCTCGGTCGCTCCATCAAGGAAGCCCTCCGCATGGTCGATGCGCTCCAGCATTTTGAAGAAAACGGCGAAGTCTGTCCGATGGATTGGGAAAAAGGCGACGAAGCGATGCACGCGACCCACGAGAGCACCGCCGCCTACCTTGCCAAAGGGAAGTAAACCGGCAGCGACGCAAGAGAGGCGTGGGAGATTTGGAAATCGTGGCTTGTCTCCGGCCCGCCGATGTTCTGAAATCGTTTTCCGACTGACTACCCTTGCAACAGATGAAAAAATCGCCCGCTCTCCTCTCCTCTCCGTTCTCGTTCTCCTTTCCTTGATTCCGGCCCTCAGCGCCCATGCGCAGCAGCGGCCCGGTGGGGCCCCCGGCCCCGGTCCGGCAGTCATGCCCGATCGCGGCCAGGTCCATCGCAGCCTCAGTGCCCTCGAGGGGGAGCTAGTTTCCCTCATCGACCAGAAAGAGCAGATCATCAACGCGAGCGAGATTCGCAACGAAGAGCTGCGCAAGGCCCACGTCGAACGGAACCGCGCCCAGGGAAAAGAACGCGAGCAAATCGACAAAAGAATCGACCAGCTGAACAACCAGGCCCGCGCCGAGGGCGTGCAACTCTCCCGCATCGGCATCACCTCCGAGCGGATCAGACTTGAGATCGACCGGCTCATGCGTTTCGACAGCCACCTCGCCGGCGCCGGGAATCCCGGTGCCCAGGGAGGAGGCGGTCCCGCCATCCGCGCCATCAGTGTCGTCCGCACAAAACGCGACGAACCAAAGCGGGTCACCGGACAAGGGATGGGATTTGAAGACATCACCGTCTATGAAGTCGTCTTCACCGACGGCAGCCGCCAGAATGTGGAATCCAGATCCTTCGTGCCCCAGCGCCCCTGAACCGGACCCGACAGGGTATAATGGGCGACCGAACCCTCTTCGCTCAAGGGGGGATTTGACGTGACATGCCGGTGCGCCTACCGTTCCAGACGGATTGTACGCCCCCCCCCCCCGTTGACTCATTGAAGACATTCACAACCAGTCAACTTTTCCAGGTCACGGCGCTCACTCTCGCTGCGGTATGGTTGAGCCCGGTCGCCCTTCCCCACCTCTTTGCCCAACAGGAAAAACCGGCAGAGGCAGAGACCGGCCTCGCCTCGCCATGGACCGAGACCGACACCCGGCTCGCCAATCATTACATCCAGCTCCTCCAGAAAGATCCCGCCTACGGCAACGTCCTCGACCTGCTCTGGGATCTCTACCGCAAGAAAGACCAGACGCCCCTGCTCCTCGAATACTTCAAAGGCGCGAGCAGCTCGGGCCCGATCGTGGCAAAACTGATCTACGCCCACCTCCTCCGCAAAAACGAACAGATCGACGAGGCACGCCCCTTTTACGACGCCGTCCTCGAGGCTGATCCCGAAAGCCTCCCGGCGCTGAAGGCCCTCGCCGGGATCGCCGATCAGCAGAAGCGCTCGGCCAAGGCGCTCTCACTCTACACC
Organism: Verrucomicrobiales bacterium; assembly: GCA_041688355.1. Lineage (GTDB taxonomy): Bacteria > Verrucomicrobiota > Verrucomicrobiia > Verrucomicrobiales > DEV007 > Arctic95D-9. The sequence continues at coordinate 22,334 of JBDNIL010000497.1, forward strand.
CGCCTCGTCGAGGTCATCCCCCTCTCGGCCGACGAAGGCATCTCCATCCGCCTGCGCAAAGCCGCGCTGCATCGGCTCCTCGGCCAGGATACCGAAGCACTCGCCGATTGGAACCAACTCCTCGCCGCCTTTCCCGAAAACGCCGCCCTCCGCACCGAGATCGTCTCACTCCTCCTCGAATCGGGAGAGACCGGGACCGCCATCGGCGTCCTCACCTCCCTCGCCGCCGCCGGCGATGCACGACAGAAGCTCAGCGCCCTCACCGAACTGAATCGCCTCTACGAATTCATCAGCGACTTTGACGGGGCCACTGCGGCGGCGCGCGAGGCCCTCGCCCTACTTCACTTTAAAAACCACGACCACGCCGATCTCTTTTCGCGACTTGTCAGGATCCATGAACGCTTCGACCGCCTCGACGAGCTGGAAAAAGAACTGAGCTCCGCCGTCAGCGGGACCAACCCTACCGAGTCCTCGCTCTTTTCCCTCGCCGAGTTCTACCGCCTCACCGCCGATCCCGAGGGAGAAGAAGCGGCCGTAAAACGCCTCGTCACCGCCCTACCCGGGATGCTCGACTACCGCATCCGGCTCGCCGACATCCAGATGGAGAATGATCACTACGCAGACGCCGCCGCTACCCTCGATGAAGTGCTCAAAACACGCGCCGAGGTGCCCCTCCACCTCCTGCTGAGGCGTGCCCGCATCGCCTTGCATGGCGAGAGCCGCGAGGCCGCCGCAGACCTCCTCAGCGAGTACTTAAGCCGCCAGCCAGTGGACCGCGACGGCGCCCGCGAGATCATCGATTTCGCCCGCAGCAACTACCTCGACGAGCTCGTCGAGAGACTCTTGCGCGAGCCTCGCGCCGAGGAGAATCTTCCCCGCGAACAGGCAGCCGCACCCATCGAACTCGCCCGCTTTCTCCACGAGCGGGGTCGCAGCGAACAGGCCCTCGAGACACTCCGCCGCCACGTCGATGAGGCCGGCGAGGCCACCCTCGAGAAAGCCACTCGTCTTTCCCATATCTCTACCGTTCTAAAAGACCTCGACCAGCCCGATGAAGCCCTCACAGCCATCGAAGAGGCCATCGCCCTCGCCCCCGACAATCTCGATTATCTCACCGCCCGCGCTGATCTCTACGTCAGCACTGGGGGAGTGCCTCAGGCCATTGCCCAGCTCGAAGCCATCTGGCAGCGCCTCGACAACTTCGATGCCCGCGCCGAGATCGACCAGCGTCTCTTCAGCCTCCTCCGCGGCCACTACTCGACTGCTGCGGCAGCCGCGCCCGATCCCGGAGTGCTTCAGAACGGCAAGATCCAGACGCTCGCGCAATACCACGCCATGGCTGCCGCCGCATCGCGAACGGGGCGAAGCGGGGACGAACCGCCGCCGAAGGAGTTGCTCGACTACTACGAAAAGATCAAAGGGACCGCAAACGATACCCCAACCACTGAGGCGCGCTACCGCGCCGCCTGGTGGGCCTTCAAACTGCAGGACAATCAGGAGTGCTTCCAGCAGCTCAATCGCGCCAACGAAGAAGCCGGCAAGCCCGTCGTCGAGGTGGAAAAAATGCTCCTCAGTCTCGCCGAACTCAACGAGCGACCGACCCTCATGGTGCGCCACCTCTCCACCCTCATCGAGATCGATCCCGACAATGCCGACGACTACCGCCAGCGGCGTGCCGAGATGCGCTTCGAACTCGGTTTCGAAGACGAGGCGGTGAGGGAACTCAAAGAACTCGCCGCCAAACCCGACGCCTCGCTCAACACTCTCAACACCCTCGCCAAAGTCTACCAGCGCCAGGGTAGCACCAACAAACAGATCGAAGTCTGGCAGCGCGCCTACCGTGACGCGGACGCCTTTGAAAAGCGGAACATCATCAAGCAGCTCTCCACCGCGCTCATCGAAGGCGGCCAGGCCGAGGAAGCCCTGCGCGCCCAGCTCGACCTCCTCGAACGGGAAAACGACCCCGTCCAGCGGCGCAAACAGCTCGATACCCAACTCACCGTCGCCCGTACCCATTTCCTCCTCGAGTGGCTCCTCGAGCGATACGACGAACTCGTGCGGGAGCATCCCTTCGACCGCTTTTACCCCGAAGCGCTTGCCCGCGTCCATCAGGCTGCCGGGCAGGACAAAGAGGCCTTCGAGGCGATGAAAAAGGCCTACTACATGTCCGGCCAGAGCGAGGATCTTCTCACCGAACTCGGTACCCTCTCCGACCGCCTCGGTGATCTCAAGTCCGCGATTTACTACCGTCGCCAGCTCCTTGCGCGCGACCAGGGCGACGACCTCGAGAATTGGAAAGCACTCGTGCGCATGCTCGAGAAAGACCTTCGCATCGGCGAAGCGGACCAGCTGCGCCGCCGCCTTGAGACCAGGTTCGGCACTGACACCGACTTCCTCGGTGAACTCACCGCCCAATATCTCAAGGACGGACGCCCGCGCGATGCCGGGCGCACCCTCTCCCGCCTCGTCGAGCTGCGGAACTGGGACCTCGAAGCCCGCTTCCAACTCGCCCTCCTCCAGATCGGTCGAGGGGAGAACGAACCCGCTTTCGCCACTCTCAACAACATCCTCGCTGCAACCAAAAACGTGAAATACCCCGAGGGTTTCGGTTCAAAAATCCTCCCTCTCGTCCGAGTCGCGACCCTCCCCGCAGACGAGCGCGATGCCGCCTCCAGCGGGCTCGCGCGCTTCGTTTTCACCGTCGAAGGCTACCCCTTCATCGGAGGCAACCTCCAGGATGAAATCGCCGACGCCCTCCAGCAACCCAAGCCCGAATTCACCTTCTCCCCGAAAGAGCCTCACCTCATCCGCCTCCGGGCCATAGAGGAGGCCGGCGCCCTCGCCGCTGCCATGGGCAGAGCATCGACCTGGCTCGAACCTTGGAGCGGCGAGACCCGCCCCCTCTTCGAGCGACTCTGGGCAACCCGCTACGCCCGTGCCACCTCCGCCTTTGCCACCCTCCTCGACCAGTATCCCGACTCGGGCACACACACCGATCAGCTCCTCCTCGCCTACTCCCGATTCCTCGCCGGCCAACCCGATCGCTTCCTCCAGTGGGTCGAGGTCGCCAACTCAGCGAGCGAGACCCAGCACCCCCGCTCCCTCTACGCCGGCATGGCCGGACTCATCCTACTCAAGGACAACGCCACAGATCCGCTCTTCGATGCATCCGCACTTTATCGCATCTTCGGGCAACTCCCCCTCAGCAAGACCGTCGCCGCCCACCTTTTCTCAGAACTGCGCAAAACGCGGCGCTTTGGAGAGACCTACCGCATCGGTGCCCTCTTCGCGGATTCCGTCATGAGTGACGAAGGCAACTTCCTCTTCGCCCTGTCCCAGGTCGCCGGTTTTGCCGGGCTCCCGAGAGAGCGCGAAGAATGGCTCGACCGCTCCCTCTCCGCCGTCCACGCCACCACCGGAACCCGCGTCTCCAATCACTTTTATCCCGCCCTCACCGAGCGACTCAGCCTCCTCGAGTCCGATCCGGCGCGGCGCGAATATTTGCAGCAGCTCGCGTCCGTTACCGAAATCAACCCCCTCGGCAAGTCAGACGGATTGGAGAGAGATATCCTCCTCTCACTCGCCGCCCACGACGCCTCCGGAGTCATCGAAAAACTCCGCCCCCTCATTGATCGACAAATCCAATTCATCAATCCGGGCAGCGACGACCTCGAACAGGTCAACAACGCGCAGAGCCAGAGCTGGCAGCGCATGAGCCAACTCCTCCACTACTACGCCGACCGACTCCACCTCACCCCGGAGAGCACCACGGACTTCGTCAACGCGATCGGAGGCACGCCGGTCGTGCCCTCGGGCGACATGCAGGTCACCGCGCAATACGAGCAGTTCGAGATCGACCGGAATTTGCTCCGCCTGGAATGGATGAATGCGCCCGAGCGCGACGCCGCGGTGCGCGAGCTGCAGGGCCGCCTCACCAATCCCGACAGCCGCATGGAGCTAGCCAAAGCGCTTGAGAGCCGCGGCTTTCACCGCGAAGCCATTCCCGTCTATCGGGACGACGCGATCCAGCGCGACCGCGACTACGCACCACTCCAGGGACTCTTCGATGCCGCCTCCGAAGCGCTCGAGCCGGGCCCTGCCCTCGCCGTGATCGAGCAGATCAACACCCGCGAGTTCCCCGCTCCACCCGGCCTCACGAACGACTACCTCAACGAGCAGCACGCCCGCTTCCTCCTCCTCGACCGCGATCTCGAGAGGCTGAGCCAACTCGGCCGCCAACCCGTCGCCGGCGGCAGCGGGCCACCCGTCAACAACCGGTCTCACCTCCCCTACCAGGACGCTCTCGCCATCGCCTACCGTCAGAGCGGCGACAACGATGCCCTCCTCCGACTCCTCATTCAAGTCAGAGAGAGTGGCCATGCAAGCGACGAACAACTTCTCCTCGGGGCGGAAGTGCTCGGCAACGCCGGTCGGCAAGAGGAAGCTCTCGCCTGGCTTGCACCTCTCACCCTCGATCCGGGCGAACCAACCCTGCAGCGGCGAGCCATGCTCCTCTCCGTCACGATGCTTGAAGCCGCCGGAGGCAATCGCACCGATGCCCTTCGCACCCTCACCCTTGCCGCCCTCGACCATCAGCCCGCCACCGTGACGCGATCCCTCGCCTCCGCCCTCCACCGGGCCGGCGCCACCGACGACGCCATCGGTGTCCTCAATCTCCTCCGCCGCAAGAATCCCAATCCGGCACACCGCTCCGCCACCTCGCAGCAGCTTCTGCAAATCGAACGGGAGAGGGGCACCGCCTGGACCGAATTGAAGGAAGAAGTCGAGACCTTTTTTGAAGACTTCGTCTACGGGATCGACGACGAATCCCGAAGCGCCTCCGCGTCCGTCAACGCCGCCGCCCCGGTCACCACCAATGCCTATCGCTTCGTCTCCTGGGTCGCCGCGCAACCGACCGGAAACGCCAATCTGGCATCCATCCTGGACGAAATCCCGAAACCTCGCGCTACTCTCTGGCTCGGGGACCTCATCGGCGGTTTCCTCCACGATGACCTCGCCCGGGTCGCGCAGGCCGTCTCCGCCGATGCAAATGCAGACACCTTCGAAAACATCCTTGAGACCCTCCCGGCCTTCGGGGAAAAGGGCATCGCCGTCGCCCGCGTCCTCATCGATGAAAAGGCAAAACCCGGGAACCTTTTTTTCCTGAACGAACCCGCCCGGCAGATTACCTACTTCCACCGCATCGGAGACCGGTCGCGGCTCATCGAAGTTTACAACCACCTCATTCGCGAATCGCAATCCGATCTCTTTCATCAGAGCGGGCTCGAAGACTGGCTCCCCACCCTCGACACTCGCCACCACCTCCCGGCGCTCCTCGCCGCCCTCGGCGAAGACGAGCTCGCCGCCGGACTTTTCCATGCCTACGACGAAGCCCTCACCTCTTACCAGTGGAATCACCTCGCCTTCCTGAACGACTACGGGAACTTCCTCGTCGAAAAAGGCCACTACGAGAGGGCAGAGGACTTTCTTGTCCGCGTCCTTCGTAAATCGCTGCGAATAGACTTGCGCCTGGTGCCCAGACTCTATCAAACTTCGGGGCAACTTGCGGAGTGGGAATCGCGCTGTGCCCGATTCAATCTCACCCGCGGGCAGGAGACCCTCATCCGTGACTGGGTCGGCGCACTTGCCGAGGGACGGGAATTGTCCGACTATAGAAGCTCATGGTAAATTTTCACCATCACATCGTGCGAGTCGCCACTCTCGCCACGGTCGTCGTCACCTTTTGCCAATGCGAGACCAAACGCACCGTGAAATCGACCCGCTCCTCCATCTCCTTCGACGAAGGCTCGTGGGGTGGCCAGGGCGGAGGCGAAGACCCCTCTGCGATCCGCTCCAAATTCGCCGAACGCGGCTACACCATCGCTGAGGACGGGTCTATCAAAGCAGACAAATCCGATCTTTACGCCGGCCAGAAGCCGCGCGGCCTTGACCGGAACTTCGGGAAAAAGGAAGCCCGATTTGAGAAGATGAATGCGGAAACCAAGGCCTTCCGCACCCCCGAATACCTGAAACGGCAGGAATACGGCGGCGTCACCTCTGCCCGTGAGAGCGGCTCCGCCGCCCGTGAAGGCAACTCGAACCAATCCAAAGATGCGGCCGCCGGGAAGTTGTTCAAAAAGAGAACCCAGAGCTCAACCGAATTGGCCACCTTTGAAACCGGCAGTCACCGGGACAGCGACGATGCCTTCGAGACCAATGCCGACCGCATCGCCCCCGCCGTTGCCGAAGCCCCCCGAGCGACCGGTACCCCCCGTACGATGGGCTACCAGGACAACGTGGCCATGAGCATGGACGACGTCAAAAAGATGCTAAACCCCAACGCCTACGCGAGGGGAACGGGCCTCTCGGACTAATCGCTGGGAGAGTCGGGCGGGGAAACTTAGTAAAGCTCAACCGGAGAGCGTTTCCCGTCCTCCACCGAGAGATTTCTCGCCTCCTCCTCGCCCAGCGTGGCGACCCGGAGATCCCAGATCCTAGCATCTATCTCGCGGAATCGATCGATCGACCACGCGTAGGGTGCCTTCATCTTCTTCTTCGTGGCTTCGATCCGGACAAGGGCATCGTGCAGGACAGGATCCGGCAAAGTCGCGATCACCTCGGCCGCCTTTTCAACCAGCTCAACACGATGGCAGATCATCGCAAGATCGTTCCCCGCCTCGATGCAGGCGCGAATGGTGTCCTCAAAAGTCACCTCATTCAGCACCGCACCCATGTCCAGATCGTCCGTCATCACGAGACCGTTGTAGGCAAGCTGATTCCGAAGGAACTGGCCGATGATATTTTTTGAAAGCGACGCCGGCCATCTCGGGCGGTCCGCATCCCAGCACGCGTAGTGTGAATGACAGGTCATGATGCTGTCAAGGTCGGGAAGGAGAGCGCGAAAAGGCCGCAACTCCTGGGCCTCCATCTCCTCGAGCGACTTGTTGATCACCGGGAGTTCATGGTGCGGATCGCACTCCGCCGAGGCGTAGCCGGGGAAATGTTTGCCCGAACTCAGCACACCCTCCTTGCGCAGAGCGTAATTGAAGACCGAAGCATTTCGAACGACCTCCTCAGGAGTCGTCCCCCAGCAACGGCCTTTGAGGGAATTGTCCGCCTCATCATCGAACGACAGATCGAGGACCGGGCAGAGATCCAGGTTGAACCCAAACATCCGCAGAATCTGACCCGTCAGACGACCGTGCTCCTCGACAAGCTTGAGGTCGCCCTTCTTTCTGAGCTGCTCAGCATTCGGCGGCTCACTGCCGATGAGTCGTAGACGCGACACTCGCCCACCCTCCTGATCAATCGTGATAAAAGGCTCTATCTCACTGAGGTCGCGCAGATCATCGATCAGTTTGCGAAGCTGCTCCGGCGATTTGATGTTCCGCCCGAAAAGGATAAATCCTCCCGGCTGGAGTTTCCTGAACCGGCGGGCAGTTTCGGGATCGAGCTCGCTCCCTGGAACACCCGTGAGCAACAATTGGCCTAGCCTCGCGCTTTCATGCATGGCGGAGACTTAAACGGATGGCTCGCGATGCTCAATCGGTTTTTCGTTAGAGGGATCAATCTCCATCGTACCAGAATTTCCGGCTTCGGCTGAAGTCAGGCCCTTTCCATCCCTGCCCAGCCGCCGCTCACCCCGCCTCCCGCTCCCCCATCACATCCTTGCGCAGGTCACGCATCACCCG
>JBDNIL010000109.1:0-26202 GCA_041688355.1 Verrucomicrobiales bacterium
ATTGTAGGACGCCAGGCCGGAGGTGACCGCCGCAGCGAGGGTTTGAAGGAAGGTAGAAGCAATCAAGCGATCAGACTGGCGAGTGACGAAACCTGTCCGCGCGGCGAGTTCGTCGAGGTTGGGAAGGCTGGCGAATAGTGAATCGGTCGAAATCGATTTTTGCATCGAAAACGATGCCAGGCCCTTCGCCAAGCCAAGTTAAAAATCACGGCGTTTTCATGCTTAACTCGTTTCTTGTTAATTTTTTAGCGCATATCTTGACGCGAATGGGAGCGCGCGGTGCTCCAGGTGGAGACCGCGACGCGTTTTCTGACCTCGGTCGTGGAGGAAGAGGACTGCGCCTATTGATTCGTAGGCTCCACCAGCCTACTCACCCCCTGCGGGGCACGTCACTTTGTTCCTGTCCAAAAGGCCCTCAGGCCTACAGCGTTTTTCGACGCAGAAGCAAGCGCTCAATGCAGTTGCCTTCTTTTTTAAGTATGTTTGCGGCGTGAAGGATCCGGTCTTCAACGTCAAGCTGCGAAAGACCGGGGCTCGAGTGCCCGTGGTGCTCTCCAAACCGGAGACACAACGCGTTTTTGAGAAGCTGGAAAGACCGGAGCCGAGTCCGGAGAATGCCCGGAAGGGACAGGAGCGGGAGGGCCGCTACGGACTCGCGGCCCGCCTGCAATACGGCGCAGGTTTGCGGCTTTCCGAACTGGTGCGGTTGACTCGCTCGCGCCCCCGCGCTCGTCTCGCCCTGCGGGCCGCCTAGCGGCAGTTCTATCTCGCGCCTGCCTCCGGCGCTCGGTTGCGGATCAAGGACGTCGATCTTGAACGCGGCACGATAACAGTGCGCCTCGGAAAGGGCGATAAAGATTGCCTCGGTTTCCGCCTCACGGCACCCCCGCCATTCGGGCTGCCGTTCGCAGGCTGTCTCGCCGCTTAGCCGCCGCGGCTCGGCTGGATGACAGTGCTTCCCCGAAGTTTGCGGGAGGAAGTCGCCGAGCAAATCGAGCGGGCATGGGAACTGTGGGAGAAAAATCGGGAGGCCGGACTCGACGGAGTGTATATGCCCGGGGCGCTGGCAAGGAAGTTTCGCAGGGCGGCTGAGACTTTTGAATGGTTTTGGCAGTTATCGCACAGTGGCGCGATCTGCTAGTTAGACTGCGTGTTTTTCATTGGCGCTACAGCGCCAACGCAGGCCCGCCCGCCAAATTTGAGTGGATCCCGAGAGCGGCGTACGACGACGTCATCACCTCCACGGAAAGGTTTATAACGAGGCCATCGAACGGGCGGCAGCAGCCGTTGGAATCGAGAAACGGGTAACAAGTCATGCCTTCCGTATTGATTCGGCTGCCCCGCCCGGCAGCCTCACCCCTTCGGGGCTTCGCTTCGCGCCGTCCAAAACGGCTCCGGCCCTCGGCGTTTTTCAGGAGATCCTCGGACACGAGGACATCACCACGACCGAAATCTACCTGCACGTGGCGACGGGTGCGCACGGGCTCGGGGTGGTGAACCTGCAATCTCCATCGACACGAAGAAGAAGGAAACGCCGGGCAACCTGAAGAACGCGGGAAGAACCTATCGTCGCCGAGGCGAGCCCGTGAAAGTAAAAACCCACGACTTTCCAGATAAGGATTTGGGTAAGGCCGTGCCCCATGGGGCCTACGACATCACCATCAACGAAGCCGGGGTGACGGTCGGAATCGGGAGCGACATCGCCGAGTTCGCCGTAGCGGCAATAGAACGTTGGTGGGAGCGAATGGGAAGCAAGCGATACGATGCGCCACGCAGGGTGCTCATCACGGCTGACTGTGGTGGGAGCAACAGCCCGCGAACGCATCTTTGGCTGTGGGAACTACAGCAGTTGGCAAACAAGACCGGGATGATTTTTGAGGCGTGCCATTACCCGCCCGGGACGAGCAAGTGGAACAAAATTGAGGATCGTCTCTTCTGTCACATTACTTCGAAGAAGGGAGATGGCACGGGGGCTCACTCGAGACCCGGTGGTATCCCATGCCTGTCCTGTGGTTTGCGGATGGTCATCTCCTCGATTCGACCAATAGCGAGCAGTGGCCGGCGGGGACGTTCAGATAATGAGAACCTCGTTTACCCGATTGATACATCGCACGGTAATGGTGAATTCCATTCGCGGAAATTCACGCTCATTCGCGTCCACGGCATTCAACACGCCGCCCACCGCACGAGAGGCGACGTCGAAAGAATTGGGGCACACCCCGGTGTCCCCGGTGCTCAACTCAGGGGCTCCGGACCGCACCTCCCGCTCGACTTTTTCGAGGTAGTCGGGGGTATGGCAGCGCTGGAGTTCATCGGGCTCGGCGAGGCGCTGCGGGATCGGGAGGGTCTCGTCGGTGATGCCCCGCTTGGCCAGCGATTCCATCACCGCCCGGTAGCGCGCGGGGGATTCCGGGTGGCCTTCACCGGTATCGTGACCACGAAAAACATCATCTAAAAGGAGACCCGTATTCATAACTGCATTGCCGAAGAATAGAACGAATAGAACGTAAAGCACCGGAACAGAACCAGCAAAAAGCACCGCATCAGCGCAGCCAAATTTCCGCCCGGCAGTCCCCCTCGGCATCTCGCGTCACTTCAAACCCGACCTTTTTCGCTACCGCCCGCATCCCCGTGTTGTCCGCGAGGATGTCCGCACTGATCCGCTCGAGCCCCTCATCCCGCCCGATCCGGATCAAGCGACGCAGCAGTTCCGTGCCCAGTCCATGCCGCTGCCACGCATCGCTGATGGTCATGGAGAACTCCGCCGACTTCACCCCGTGCAGTTGGCTCAGACGACCAACGGCGATGATTTCCGGCTCGCCGTCCTGACCCGTTCGCTCCACCACCAGCGCCATCTCGCGATCGTAGTCGATGAAACAGATCCGCGCCAAACGGTCATGCGCGATCCGCTGATCCAGCTTCAGCTCATTGAAGTAGCGATAGTAGACGCTGTGCTCCGACAGGGTGTAGTGAAAGGCGCGAATCATCGGCTCGTCCTCGGGCCGGATCGGGCGGATGACCACGTCGGAGCCATCCCGCAGGGTCCAATTCTCCACATACTGCGTGGGGTAGGGCTGAATCACCGGTTTCGGCAGGGCCGAGTCGTCGATGTCTGCCTCGTGCAACAGCATGCGGACGTCGAGCGCCTGAAACCCGTCCGGCGTCACGAGGAGGGGGTTGATGTCGATCTCTTTGATCCGCCGCTGCTCGATCACCAATTCACTGAAGCGAACCAACAACTGCTCGAGGGCCGCCAGATCGACCGGAGGACGCCCCCGCACCCCGTGCAGAGCGGTGGCGATGCGCGTCCGCTCAATCATCAGCCGCGCCTGGGTGACATTCAGCGGCGGCAGCCCGAGGACGGTGTCCTTGAACACCTCCACCAACTGCCCGCCTGCGCCAAACAAAAGCACCGGTCCAAACTGCGCGTCCTTATTGCACCCAAGAATCAACTCGTAACCGCTGCCGGTGGCGACCATGGGCTCGACCGTCACGCCCAGGAAATCCGCCTCCGCCACGCCCTCCCGAATCTCATCAAACGCCAGGCGCACCGCCGCCTCATCCGTAAGGTTCAGTTTTACCCCTCCCACTTCCGTCTTGTGCGTCACTGTGGCCGAATGCAATTTCAACACCACTGGCCAGCCCATCCCCGCGGCATGCCGAACGGCCTCCTCCGCTGACGTGGCCGTGCCGATCGGCAGTCGCGGAATCTCATAGGCATCCAGCACGGCGTTGCAGTCCGCCTTTGAGAGCAGGGTCTGCCCGGCATCGCTGGCGGCCTGAATCACTTGACGGGCAACGGCTCCGCGCTCCCAACCGCCCCCATCGTCCCCATCGTCCCCATCGCCTGGGGTCGATGCGGGCGTCTCATAGAGCGCCTTCAACTGTTTGCCATGGCGCCACATCAGGGCAAAGGCCCGCGCCGCCGTGTCTGGAAACCCAAACGTGGGAATGCCCGCGGCATTTAGCAGCTCCCGACCCGCTGCGACATCCTCTCCACCCATCCAGCTGGTCAGGACCGGCTTCGTGGTGCCCTTTGCCGCCGCGATGACGGCCGAGGCGCAGGCCTTCGCATCCGTCATCGCCTGCGGCGTCAGCACCACCAGCACGCCATCCGAACCCTCGTCCTGAAGCGCGGCCTTCACCGCCACCTGGAACAAATCCGCCCCCGCATCCCCCAGCACATCAATCGGGTTGCCATGACTCCACTGCGGTGGCAGGGCCGCATTCAGCTCTGCCAGCGTCGCCTCCGAGAGACTGGCCAACTCACCTCCGCTGCTCACCGGCATGTCCGTAGCGAGGGCTCCGGGCCCGCCGGCGTTGGTCACGATCGACAGTCGCGGCCCCTGCGGTCGGGGTTGCTTGCTCAGCACATCCGCCATGTCAAACAACTCGCCAATGGTATCCACCCGCAGAACCCCGGCCCGCCGAAAGGCGGCCTCCAGCACCGCATCACTGCCGGTCAGCGCCCCGGTGTGCGATGCCGCCGCCCGCGAGGCTTCCTCGGTGTGCCCCACCTTGATCACGATCACCGGCTTCGTCTGTGCCACCTCCCGCGCTGCCGAGAGAAAGGCCCGTGGATCCCCGATCGACTCCATATAAATCAGGATGCTCTGCGTCATCGGATCATCGCCCAGCCAATCAATGAGATCCCCCCAGCCCACATCCGACATCGAACCAATCGAGACAAACGCACTGAACCCAACCCGGCTCTCCCGGCTCCAATCCAGAATCGCACTGCACAGCGCCCCACTCTGACTGATGAACGCCACCCGCCCGGGCGCCGCCGTGTGCGACGCAAACGTCGCATTCAACTTCAGGTGGGGGGACATCACCCCAAGGCAGTTTGCTGCCCGATGATCCGCAGCCCACCGCGCGCAGCCTCCCTCATCACCGCCTCCTCCAGTGCCACCCCCGCCTCACCGATCTCTCTAAAACCTGCCGACACGATGATGGCGGCCGTCACCCCGGCATCGACACACTCCTTCACGATCGCCGGCACCGTCGCCGGAGGCGTGGCGATCACCGCCAGATCGACCTGCTGCGGCACGGCCTCGATCGACTGGTAAGCGGGCCGGCCCATCACTTCCTTTTGAAAGGGATTCACAAAGAACAGCTCTCCGCCAAAGGACCCCAGGTTGCGCGCCAAAGCCGCCCCCACGCTGTCTTCCCGTTCACTCGCCCCGATCAACGCCACCGACTGCGGTTGAAAAATCGCCTCCAACGGATTGCGGTGCATCTGCCGCAAGATGTCGTGGGCGTTCTCTTTTTTCACGCTCTTACGTTTCTCGGCAATGGACTTTTTCATACACAAACAACCTCCTTCAGCCTAACCCCCGCCCCCTCAAAAGCACCGCCAATCTTGTCCTTTACTTACGGTCTCTTCAAATCCTCACAATCTCCGCATCTTCTGGCGAATCCTCGCCACTCATTGCGCGCACCTTGCCAACAGGGGGGAAGGGATCGAGCTTTGTGCCATGATCTCTATTGAAGTCCTCCTGCTGTCGCGAGCCAATGTCCTTGATCTCGCATTGACTCCCGACCAGGTCCTCGGCGCGGTGGAGCAGGCTCTGCGGGAGCACTCCAATGGAACCTACGAGATGCACCCCAAGATCGGAGTTCATCCGACCGGAACCGATCCGGGCAATTTCATCCACGCCATGCCCGCCTACCTGCGGGAGAAAGGAGTCTGCGGACTGAAGTGGGTGGGCGGCTTCCCCGGGAATCGAGAGGGGGGATTGCCCAATGTGACGGGAGTGCAGGTTTTCAACGACACCGAGACCGGAGTCCCGCTCGCGATCATGGACTGCGCCTACCTCACCGGCCTGCGCACGGCGGCCGTGAGCGCCACCATTGCCCGATGCTGCGCCCGCCCCGGAGCCGAGAGCCTGGCCCTGATCGGCTGTGGATTCGAAGGGGCCAAGCACCTCGATTTTTTTCTTCATGTGTTTCCCGATCTTCGAAGCATCCGCCTGAACGATGTCCGGCCGGAAGCCATGACTGCCCTAAGGGACGGGATCCGTGATCGATTCCCGGGCGAGATCCTCCTCTGTGAGTGAAGCGAGGACTGCCTGCGCGGCGCCGACGTGATCTCCACCTGCACCAACGGCGACGTGCAGATCATCGAAAAGGAATGGTTCGCCCCGGGAGCCTTTGGCGTGGGCATCGAGGGTGGCTGTGCCTACACCGCCCCGGCCCTGCAGCAGGTCGACAAGTTCATCGTCGATGATATCCCGCTGGCGGAGTATTTTCAGAAAATCTCGCTCGACCACCCCGATGCCGACGGTGAGATCAACGAAGAGTTCCCCGGTGGAATCCCGCCTGTTTATGCCACCATCGGCGAAATCGCGTCCGGGAAAAAAGCGGCCCGGGAGTCGGACGAGGAGCGCATCGTCGCCATTCCCATCGGCATGGCCATCTGCGACGTCGCCCTCGCCAGCGTCGTTTATGAGCAGGCCCGCGAGAGAGGCATCGGCCAGAAATTCACCCTCGCATAAACCGCAGTAGTGGCGGACTCTTGTGACTCCGTGCAGGCCGGTCCCGCTTGAGTCCGGTCTCGTGGAGCAGGTAGGGCTCGACTTTCGCTCTTCCGCTTGCTAGATTCGGCCAGCATGGACAAACCCTCTCGCCGCACCTTCCTGATCTCCGCGCTCGCTCTCGGCACGGCCGTGGCGGGATTTTTTCTTGGTCGGGTGACGGGGCCGGATCCGTCCGGGCTGGCTCTCGACGCCCCCCTCATCGGGATCGCGAGTCTCACGAGTGAAAATTATATCCGTGCGGTGCGTGAGTCGGGCGGTATCCCCATCGTGCTGCCGAACACGGATGGCAGCGTCGATCGGATCGATGATTACCTCGCCCTCCTCGACGGATTGCTGATGCCGGGCGGGGCGGACATCCCGCCATCGGAGTATGGCGAGGAAGCTCACGAGACGGTCGAGTTGCTCGATGATGACCGCTTTCACTTCGAGAAAGCACTCATCTCGGCCTGGATGAAAAAGACGGACAAACCACTCCTCGGGATCTGCCTCGGCAGCCAGTGGATCAATGTCGCGAGCGGCGGCTCGCTCGTGCAGGATATCCCTTCGGAGTTCAATGTGAATCACCGCGACACCGATCACCTCGTCACGATCGAGCCCGACTCGCGCCTCGGCCGCATCTTCGGCGCGACCGAGGTCGAGGTGAACTCGTGGCATCACCAGGCGGTGCGGAAGCTCGGCGACGGTCTCCGTGTCGTCGCGAAAAGTCCCGACGGCATCATCGAGGCGACCGAGACGACAGACCCTGACCGATTCCTCATCGGGGTGCAGTGGCATCCCGAAAAGCTGATGCCTGGCAATACCACTCAGGCGAAGCTGCTCGAGGCCTTCATCGAAGCGGCGGCAGAGCGGAAGAGAAAGTGAGCAGTCCTCAGACGAGATCGATGATGGATCCGAAGTCGGCGTCGAAGAGCCGCTTGTAGATGCGCGTGGCGATGCCGTCGGTCATCTTCGCGAGCACGTCGCAGACGACGCGGGCGCGGCCGGCGACGTCGGGCTGGGAAAAGATGAGTTTTTCCTCCTCGTCCGAGAGCAGTAGGTAGTGTCCGCTCCCCGGCTCGGAGGGATGGATGTAGAGATCGGCGAAGACTTCGAAGAGCCGCGAAAGGATGTAGTCGGACTTGCGGTCGAGTTGCTGGAGCTGCTGACTTTTGAAGACGAGGTCGAGGGAGATCTTTTTATAGAGAGCGCAGGCTTCGTCGATGACGGGATCGATCACGAGCCGGTAGCGGTGCCGCGCGGTGCGGTCGCTGAGAAATCCGCTCGTCTCCTCGAGCTCGGCCGCGTTGATGAAGGCCCCGATTTTCTTTCCAATGGTGGACTCGATGCGTCCGCGCCGGATGGCGTCGAGCAGCTCATCGACGAGCGCGGACTCCGGAGAGGAGATCGGCCTCGCCGCCGCCCATTTTTCGATCTTGTCGACATTGATGAATCCGGCCTGGATCCCGTCGGCGATGTCGTTGAGCGAGTAGGCGGTGTCGTCGGCCCAGTCCATGATGCGGCACTCGATCGAGCGGAAACCGTTGCGGGGTTTCCCCGGAGGGAGCGTCTCCGGAAAGGTCTCGCCGCCCGTGACGAAATTTAGGATCTCCGCCTGCGCCGCGTAGAGGAAGTGATTCACCTGCTGCTCGACCTCGCCGAAGAGCGTCTTGTATTTCAGGACTCCGTCCATGAGCGCCCGCGAGGGATTCATGCCCCGGTCGGGTCCGAAGAGGATCGTCGTGAGGATGCGCAGGGTCTGGGCATTGCCCTCGAATCCGCCGAAGGGGCCCATGAGCCGGTGCAGGGTGCGCTCGCCGGTGTGGCCATAGGGCGGATGCCCGATGTCGTGGGAAAGGCAGGCCGCCTCGACGAGATCCGCGTCGATATGGTAGGTCGGGGAGAGTAGCGGCGAGGTCTGATTGAGCCGGTTGCAGAGGCTGCGACCGATCTGGGCGACTTCGATGGAGTGAGTCAGGCGGGTGCGGTAGAAGTCATACTCACCGCTGAAGAAGACCTGCGTTTTGTTCTGTAGCCGGCGAAAAGACGAGGTGTGAATGATGCGGTCACGATCCACCTGGAAGGCATTGCGGTACTCGCCCTCCCGCGGCGGGGGATCGCCCTGGTTGCGCTCGCGATCAAACATATCGTAAAAGTCATTCTTCACGGGCCGAACCTAGCCTCCCCCTCGCGACTGGAAAAGCAGGGATTGCAGGAATTAGAAAAGGGGGGCTGGGTTAAATTTTTGTTAATTATGGGTTTTCGGGTATCGTGAACTCCGTGACCTGCCATGGCGGACCGCTACGAAATAAAGGGCCGAGTCGGCCGGGGTGGCATCGGCGCCGTTTACGAGGCTTTTGACCTGCGGCTCCAGCGCAGTGTTGCGATCAAGCGACTCCTCCCCGTCGACGACACGAAGCTCAACGACCCCGCCTCGACGGAGACCCTCGCCCGCGAGGCACGGGCTCTCGCGAGCTTCCAACATCAGAATGTCGTCTCCATCTACGAGTTCGCGGTCGATGACGAGGGACCTTACGTGGTTTTCGAACTGGTCCGGGGAGACACGCTCAAAGTCATCACCCAGAAGAGCGCCTTTTCCGTCGGGGACTTTCTCGAGCTGGTCGATCAGACCCTCGACCCGCTCATCTCCGCGCAGGAGCTCAATCTTCTCCACCGCGACCTCAAGCCCAGTAACATCATGATGACCTGGCAGCCTTCGGGCCGGTTCCAGGTGAAGTTGCTCGATTTCGGCCTCGCCAAATTCAGTCAGGCGCCGTCGCTCCAGACCCTCGACCAGACCGGCTCCTTTCTCGGCTCGATCGACTATATCGCCCCCGAGCAGATCGAGGTGCGCCCGCTCGACCAGCGCACCGATCTCTATTCTCTCGGTTGTGTCTTTTACTTCGCCCTGACACAGCGGGCCCCGTTTTCCGGCGCCTCTGTGGCCGACACGATGAATCGCCACCTCGATCATCGGGTCACTCCGCTCGCGGAGCTGCGTCCCGACCTGCCGCGACCGATCAGCGACTGGGTCATGCGGCTCATTTCCAGAAAGCCGGAGGACAGGCCGGCCCACGCCGCCGCCGCGATGCGGACCTTCAAACAGGCCAAGGAGGCCGCCGCTGACCTCGACGATCCCGCCCCTGCCATCCCCGTGGCCATCCCGGTTGCCGCCGCCGAACCGGTCCTCGCTCCCGGCGTCCTCGAGCAGACCACCTACCACGTTTCCCGACCACTTTATACCGAACCCCAGCGCCCCGTGCGTCGCCCGGCCACCGACCATGTCCCGAAACCCGTCATCGCTTCGCGCTATCAACCGACGGTAAAAGAGGATGGGAGCCAGAAATGGATCGTCGGGGGAGTCATCGCCGCTCTCGTCATGGGCATCGTCGCGCTGGGCACGATGACCTCTGCTCCCACTCCGCCCTCTTCTTCGATCGCGACGTCTTCGCCCGCGCCGGTGAAAGCTCCTGCCCTGACGGAGTCCTCACCCGCACCGGTGCCGATCGCCTCGCTCCCGACGATTCACACCGTCGCCCGCCTCAATAATCTCACTCCCGCTCCGCCCGTGGTCCCGCTCCCGGGATTGCCGGCCGGCGGTGTGTTACTCTCACATTACCAACCGGCGGAGGGGGCTCTTTCCCCGGTTGGGACGCGTCTCACCACTCCCGGCCAGCCCATCGGCGCGATCCAGAACCTGACTCGCGGCCGCGGGCCGGATCATCTTCTCCTCGGGACGGGGCCGGCGGGGACTTTCCCTCTTTTGTCTCGCGATGGTCGCGGCCGCTATCGAGCTACCTGCGGAGCCGGGCAGCACTTCCTCGCCCGTTCCGAGGCGGTCCAGGGCGACCTGCTCATCACCGATCTGCTCACCATCGCCTTCCGCCTCGAGACGAGCGAGGGAGTCTCCGGACCGATAGCCCGTTTTTCCCTGACAGGGCCAAAAGGCAGCGCCGATCTCACCACGCTGACGCTCGATGGTGGCTTGGGTGAGCTCAGCTACCGATCAGAGCGAGGGAAGGAAGCCGTCGCAACGAAGCTGCCCTGGATCGTTGGAGTGGAGGGCCTCGTCATCCTGCAATGGGACGGACGCCGGAGCCGGAAGACGCTTTTCGTAAAGCAGGGAGAAGCACCTCTCACGGCGTCGCCGGGGGGGCGCTCGCTCGCTGTTGGGAAGCAGTCTCTCGGCGGGCATGCGCTCGGGTATCTCCAGGCTCCTTCCCCTGCTCCGGCACCGGATATCTCCCTCCATCTCGGCGAGATCCTGATCTATCGAGGGCTCATCCCCGCCAACGGGCTCGGGACCCTGGCGCGGGAGTTGCTGAAGTAACGCGTGCTGCCTCATTGCGGATTTTCGTGATTTCGATTGCGGAAAAGAGCGTCCCCGTGTTTGAGTCGGTAGTCTCACTCGTCTTCAGCCCATGCCTTTCCAACCCTTGCCGGACACCGGACCGGAAAAACCCCATCTCAGCGACTTCGGGCTGCTCCTCATCCGGGTCATCACGGTGGCGATCTTTTTCTATTACCAGATGGGGCATCAGCTTTCCCTCGGCATCGACTTCATCTGGGACGCGGGGGAATGGGACCTCGTCACGCAGTTGACAGATGATGGGTTTCCCGCCCCCTCCGTCCTCGCCCTTTGTTCCGTCGCGATCCTGACAATTTCCCTGCTTGGTGTCTTGCTCGGAATTTTCACGCGGATCAATGCCCTCATCCTCGCCCTCCTCACCGGGGTCATCCTGCTCGCTCCGATCATTCTCTCGGCGACACTCAATCCCCAGGCGCTCGCTCTCTATGTGGGGCTGTTTGCCGGTCTCGCCTGCGGCGGCGGCGGCGGACTTTCTCTCGACTACGCCCTCGCGAATCGACGGGAAAGGCGAAGAAAGCCCCTCTGACGGACGGGAAAGGCCCTTTTCGGGCAAAACTCGACGAATTTTCCCCTTGAAACAAAGGGCCTAAGCCGCGTTGATCCGTGATGCCTTCATTTGAAGATCTAGGATTGTCTGGTCCGGTGCTCCGTGCCATCGCGAGGACCGGTTATACGGAGCCCACACCCATTCAGGCTCAAGCAATTCCGGAGGCGTTGCAAGGTCGTGATATCGTCGGGGCTTCGCAAACCGGGACCGGGAAAACCGCTGCTTTCGGCCTGCCCATCATCTGCCGGATGCAGCCCTCGACGAGAGTCCAGTGCCTCGTCCTCGAGCCCACTCGCGAACTCGCCGCCCAGGTCGAGGACCAGATGAACGTCTTTTCCTACTACAAGCCGCTCAACGTCGTCCTCCTCCATGGCGGCGTCGGCTACGGCCACCAGATCGAGGCGCTCGAAGGCAAGCCCGACGTCATCATCGCCACTCCCGGGCGTCTCCTCGACCACCTCGAGAAAGGCAATCTCGACCTCAGCGAAGTGAGGTTCCTCGTCCTCGACGAAGTCGATCGCATGCTCGACATGGGATTCCTCCCCGATGTGAAACGCATCATCGACCAGTGCCCCTCGGGCCGTCAAACCCAGTTTTTCTCCGCGACGATGCCCGGCGCGATCCAGACCCTCGCGAACTGGGCCCTCAAAGATCCCATCGCTGTCGAGATCGGCGAGCGCCGCTCTCCCGCCGAGACCGTTAGCCACGCCTTTTACCCCGTGGGGATGGACCAGCGCGACGAACTCATCGTCGCCCTCGTTGAGAAGACCGACTACGACAGCATCATGATCTTCACGCGCACGAAGAAAGAGGCCGACGCCCTCCTCCCCCACCTTCAAGCCCTGGAAGGGGCCCGCGCGACCGCCCTGCACTCGGACATCAAGCAGAGCGATCGCACCAAGGCGCTCCAGGGCTTCCGCGACGGCACCTTCAATATCATCGTCGCCACCGACATCGCCGCCCGCGGCCTCGATATCTCGGGCGTCACCCACGTCATCAACTACCGCGTTCCTGAGAATCCCGAAGACTACGTCCACCGTATCGGTCGGACCGGACGCGCCCAGAAGGAAGGCGACGCCTTTACCATTTTGACCGCCGACGAGCTGGAAAACGCCAGGTCCGTCGAGCATTTCATCGAGCAGAAGATCGAGCGCCGCAAGTTGGAGGGCTTTCCTTACAACTACACCGCTCTGCTCGAGGACAATCCGAAGCCGCTCCGCAAGAAGCGTCCGCCGGCACCGAAGCGCCGCAAGCGCTGATCATTGAGCGCAAAGCGCCCGAATTTCTCAAACCCCAACGCTCCGGCGCGCCATGAAATACGCGATCTGCAACGAGACTTTCCAAGACTGGCCCTTTGAAAAGGCCTTCGCCTACGCCGCCTCCGTCTGTTACACCGGCATCGAGATTGCACCGTTTACACTGGGTGGTCCCATCGCGGAGTTCGGTTCGGAAAAGCGGGCCGTTCTCAAAGGACAGATCTCCGATGCCGGGCTCGAGTGTGTTGGCCTGCATTGGCTGCTTGCCAAGACCGAGGGTTTTTACCTCACTACTCCCGATGAAGCGGTGAGGAAACGCACCGGTGACTACCTCGCCGAGCTCGCGAAGCTCTGCCGTGATCTCGACGGCACCATCATGGTCCTCGGTTCTCCTGTGCAGCGCAATCTCCTCCCCGGTGTCTCGCACGATCAGGCGATGGCCTTCGCCGCCGACACGATCAAGCGCGCCATGCCCGTGCTCGAGGATTGCGGGGTCACCCTCGCGCTTGAGCCTCTTGCCCCGAGTGAAGGCGACTTCCTGAACACCGCCGCCCTCGGGATCGAGTTGGCGAAAATGATCGACTCTCCGAACTGCCGTCTCCACCTCGACGTGAAGGCGATGTCGAGCGAAGCCATCCCTATCGCGCAAGTCATCCGCGAGAGTCGCGATTGGATCGCCCACTTCCACGCGAATGACCCGAACCTCCTCGGACCGGGCATGGGCGAGGTCGTCTTTGACCCCATCTTCGAGGCTTTGAAAGAAATCGCCTACGACGGCTGGGTCTCGGTGGAGGTCTTCCGCTACGAACCAGGGATCGAGACGATCTGCGAAGAGAGCATGCGCTACATGCGCGAGGTCGAGGCGCGGGTGTGAGGGGGGATTTTCAGATCCCGGCCCACTTTCGCAGCTTTTTCCACAAAGCTTCCAGGCTGAACGGCTCGGGGATGAAAAGGTAGTGTGTCTTCGGATCGAGCCGCACCCGGGAACCTTCGGGATGGTGGGTGAGGTATTCTTCGAGCAGCTCGCGGACGGTTACGTTTTCGTAGTGACGGGGGAAATAGTCGTCGGGAAACTCGGCATCCTGGAAATTGAGGCGGACAACCGCATGGGAAGTGATGGCCCGTTCAAGGTCCCACCCTTCCCGCGCTTCGAGGTGCGGCAAGGTGATTTCGAAGAGATTGTCTGTCTCGCGATTGTGCTCCGGCATTCCGCGCAGGGGAGGCAGTTCGAAGATGATGCGTGCCTGATGGGGGCGATAGCGAAGAATCAGTTTATCGAGATCTTCGGGCAGCGTCTCCGTTGCAATGGAAGTCACCGTATAAGTTCTATCGAGCTCGATGATCTCCTCTTCCCCTTTTCGATTCACGAGAATGATGTCGCAGAATCGTCCCAGTTCCGGAGCTGAAACGGAAAAAATGACATGGGTTCGCGGCTCATTCTTTGGATCAAGATGAAAGGAAAGGGCCCGGGTTTCGCGGTTGCCGACTTGTTTCAATCTTCCGCTATTCTGGCTCCATGACATGGATATTCTTTCAATCGCAATAACCTCAATCGCCAGATCCGGGAGTACACCGCGACTCTCCGGGACAGCGGGGAGAAGCACTTCCTCGCTCGGGCCGTAGGCGACATCAAGCCCGACAGCGAGTCTTGCAGGATAAAAAACCATGGGCGCGGGCATCGTATGAAAGTGTCCGGTTTGATGGGCGTTAAAGCTCCCTCCGGTATCCCGCTCAACCTCGGTCATGGTATCGAGGTTCATCAGTTCGACAGAACCGATGGTCCGAAACTCGGGGAGGCCCTCGTGCAGGAATTCAAAGTAGAGGGAGGACTGTCCGGGGCTCCAGCCAGGCAAAAATGAATCGCTTCCGCGTGGGAGTTTCAGAACATCTTTCTGATATTGAAGCAGGGCCGCATCGTCGAGCGGTTCCCAGGTGTCGCCGCGCACAGTTACTTTCGTAGGGGTGAAGGGTTGTTTGACGGGGAAGTTTTTGAGGCTTGGATTATACCCCATGACGCCCCAGCCCAACCGTATCGTCCCGGCACCCGGGAGGGTGACCACCTGTTTCTCGTCGTCAGTATAACGGGGCGGAACGCGTCCGATGATTTCCGCGCGTTGCCAGGCTGCTTTCGGCTCTTCCCAAATAAAGGAGAGCTTTTCGTCAGTCAGCTCCCGCTTCACCTCACCGCTGCGCAGAGCCGCGAGTCCGGTAGGAATCGACGTTTCGGCTTCGGTGAAAAACTTCACATCGCCAAAATCGCGGGGAACTCCGAGTCGGCTGACCCACTGGTTTTTCGGGAAGAAAACAAGGATCACTGCGCCCCAGAGAGCGACGAAGGCCACTGCAAAAGTGAGTCTTGTGACGAGCGCCTTCTTTCGCATGGGAGCAGGTCAGTCCGGTATAAGGACGTCCCGGCAGGATAAGGGAAGAGAAATGGGAATAGGAAGCATTATTTCCGATTACCTCCTGCCCTGATCGAGGCTGCCCTCTACTGCGGAGTGCGCAAAGACTCCCGTTTCTCCGCCCCTTTGCCCTTTTCACGGTTTTCGCGGTCCTTTTCCTTGCGTTCTTTCCCGGGCTTTCCTTTGGCGCCGCCATTGGGTCGATTCGGTTCCCCGGCGTTTTCCGGCTCGGGGGTGATTTCGGAATCGGGGTCCGTCTCATCGACCGGGAGCGGAGCCGGCGTCGTCTCGCTGGCTTCAGGAGTGTCCGCGGCCGGCATCGGCGGTGCGGGTTTGTCTGCCTCGTCCTCGGGTTTCGTTTCGGTTGGCTCAGGTGCGGCGGCCGGTTCAGGAGGTGCGGGCAGCGGGTGTTTCCGGCGCAGGCGCGGGCATCGGGACCGGAGGAGCTGGTGCCTCCGGCGCAGGGGCAGGCGCAGGCATCGGGACTGGGGGAACCGGCGGTGTCGGCGCCTCGGGCTCGGGAGTGGACTTCGGCACGGGGCCAGGTAGCGCCATCGGCGCAGTCGGAGCTACCGGAGCAGATGTCTCTTCTTTCCCTTCCTGCGGTGGCGCTGCCGGCATGGGAGCGGGCGGCGCGAGATCGTTCGGCCGGGGGCGGGATTCCGGGGCAGCAGGGGCAGGTCTGGCCTCAGGAGGATTGTCGGTCTTGCCCTTGGGGGCGGAGTTCGACGGTTCCTTCGGTCGTTCCTTCGGTTGGTTGATTGGCTTGTTGATTGGCTTGTTGATTGGCTTGTTGATTGGTTTGTTGACTGGTTTGGGCCGCGGTTGCGCCTCCGACGGGCGGGAGGGGGCGGGACCTTTGGTCTCCGGCTTGGGCCTTTCAGCGGGACGGGGACGGTCGGAGGCGGGGGGGGTCTTCTCTTTTCCTTTCTCTTTCGCGGGTGGGGCTGGCGCGGCGGGCTTGGTCGCAGCGGATCGCCCGGGCTCCGCCCTGGCCGGCGCCGTCTCTACCCGGGCGCGTTCACGGGCGAAGTTCTGGATGAGCCCGTCATCGGGACGACCCGCGCTGTGGGCGGGGAGCAACTGCTCGATGATCCCGGCGAGCAGGGACGGCTTGGCCTGCTCGACCGAAACGGGTGCGACGCGGGGGGCGAGGAAATCAAGGCGCCCGCCATTTTGGCGGAGCTCGGGTCTTTCCTGGATGCGGGCTCCGGGGTTCCATTCCTGACGCGAGAGTTCGTGGCGGGGCATACGTGAGCCGAACTCGCGTCGCAGAGGCTCGGGACGGGGGCCCTCGACAATGATATTCTGTTCGTGGACGTGGATGTTGGTCACGTTGGTCGTCTCTTCGATGATGGTGAGGCTTTGTGCCTCCGGGAGGGTATGGGAGCGCACCGGCTCGGCGAAGAATCCTGTCGGCACGAAGTTGTAGTGATGCGGGGGGATGCCGCAGGCACTGTCGGTGCGGGCGCCGTAGTTGAAAGTCGTCTCGTAAACGGTGACGGGCGGCAGGGGAGCCCAGCCGATGTAGTCATTGCTCACGCGCCACGAGACCCAGGCCGGAGCCCAGTCCGGACCGGGCACCCAGATCCAGCCAAGTCGGGCCACCTCGGTCCAGCGACCGTAATGATAAGTCGCCCAGCCGAAGGGTTCCTCGCTCCACCAGGCCCAGCCCTGGTCGGTGTCGAGCCAGCGCCCGTCGGTGTAAGGTCGCCACTGCGGAGAGCGGCTCGCGATTTCGGGTTGCCACACGTAGCCATACTCGGCGGTCTCGAACCAGGGGCCGTGAGGTGCGAGTTCGCGATAGAAAAGAGAATAATCCGGACCCGAATTGTAGTCGGGCTGGAGCGGAGCGACCGGACGGGGCCGCTGCGGGGTCTGCACCTGAGGCTGCGGCTCCGGCCGGGAAGTGGCCTCCTCGGCACGTGCCGCGTTTTCGGCAGCGAGGCTCTCCGCCCGCGCGGATGCTTCCTGCGCCCTCACTTCCGCGAGAGCCTTCTCTGCCTGGGCCGCCCGCGACTGTGCCTCGGCGAGAGCCTGATCACTCTTCGCCTGATTGAGTGCCTCGCGGGCACTGGCGGCTTCGGCGAGGGCGGCGGCGCGATCGGCCTGGAGGCGTTCGCGCTCCAGAGCCAGCATCTCTTTTTGGATCTCCAATTGCAGATTCAGGGCGGCGGACGGCTCGACCTGTTTCTCAGGGGTCGTTGGAGGTGTCTGCCGGTCACAGGAGACCGTGAGGGAGAGGAGCAGACAGGAGGGAATGAAGAGGGAGTTTTTCATGAAGATGCCACCTCGAAAGACGTTTCAATCGGTCGTCTTATGAGGTCTCATTGCGGAAAATGCGGGAATGGGCAGAACGCCGGGAGAAAGGGAGAGGCATACCGGTTTTCCCGCTGGAATTTATTCCCCGTTCTCTGAAAAGTAACCTTCTACCATGACCACTCCTTTTCACTACGAAGAGTTCCACGGCGAGGCGATCGGCCCCCTGCTCCATGAGCTCGGGCGGCTCCGTATCGCCGTCTTTCGCGAGTACCCCTATCTCTACGACGGCGATCCCGCCTACGAGGAGACGTATCTCGAGACTTATGTGCGCTCGGCCCGCAGCCTCGTCGTCCTACTCAAAAGCGGAGATGACATCGTCGGTGCGACGACGTGCCTGCCGATGGCGGATGAGTCGCCCGAGTTCCAGGCACCGTTTCTCGCGGCTGGCTACGACCTCGAAGAGATCTTTTATCTCGGTGAATCCGTCATTCTCCCCGCTTTCCGCGGACGCGGGGCCGGGCACGAGTTCTTCCGGCGTCGTGAGTCCCACGCGCAGCGTGTCGGGCCTTTTCGATATACCTGCTTCTGCGCGGTGGACCGTGCGGCCGACCATCCCCTGCGTCCGCCGGGATATGCACCTCTCGACGCCTTCTGGAATCGGATGGGCTATCGCAAAGACCCTGCTCTGCAATGCGAGCTCGAGTGGAAGGAGATTAATGCAGAGGGGCCGAGCCGGAAGCGTCTTTCCTATTGGCGGAAGGAGCTTTCATAGCGGCTAGCGGCGAGGGCGGGGAAAGGGTTCGCAGTCGGTCTACTCGTCCGCCGGTATCGTTGCATCAGCCATTTCCCTCTCCTCGCCCAGAAGCATTTTCTCGAGATACGCAGTCACGGCCTCATTGACCGCAGGGCCGAATCCCTTTCCGTGGCCGCCGCCTTCGACGGTCAGCAGGATCGCCGCGACGCCGGCGGACTTGAGACGTTTCTGGTAATCGACTGATTGCGGGCAGGGGACGGTCGGGTCTTGGTCTCCGTGGACAATGAGATGCGGCGCATCGTCAGCCGTGACATGCTCGATCGGCGAGGCGTTTTTGCCTTGTCAGGATTTTCCTGCACTGCGCCGCCGATGAGTTTTGACTCGGGCGAGTTGGGGGCGTTGTGATCGATGGTGCTGTCGTGGTCTCCCATCGTCAGCATTTCCGACGGGCCGAAAAAGTCGATGACACAGCGCACTTTGGCGTTCCGGTCGAGGTGCGGACCGATCTCTCCCTCGAGTTCGCCGACCCCGTCAGAGACGCCCAGCATCGCGACGAGATGGCCGCCGGCGGAGCTTCCCCAGACGGCGATGCGGTCGGGGTCGAGGCCGTATTCCTCCGCATGGGCCTTGATCCAGCGGATCGCCGCCTTGCAGTCGTGGATCTGTGCAGGCCACTGCGCTTCGCTGCTGAGGCGGTAGCCAATCGAGGCTCCGGCGTATTTCCCCGTCGTGACGAAGGGAGCGACCTTGCTGCCGCCACCGTTCTTGTCTCCTCCCTGCCAAGCGCCGCCATGGATGAAAACGACGACGGGGAGCAGGCCCTCACCGGCTGGCTTTTCGGGAAGATAGAGATCGATGGCCTGGCGGGGATTACCGGTCCCGGCGTAGTCGAGATCGGGAAGTTTTTTCATGCCCTCCCGGGGAACCCCGTCCGATCGACGAGCGGTGGCGGCGTCCTCTTCCTTCGAGACAAAGCCGTCCCCGTTCCGATCAATCCGGTCAAAGTTTTTCCGGAGCGGTTCGGGCAACTCATCGCGGGAGAGTTTGCCGTCCCCGTTGGCATCCCATCGCTCGATCCTCGAAGGGTCCGTCTGCTGTGCGATTGCACCGGTGAGGGAAAAAAGGAAGCCGATGGCAATGGCG
This sequence comes from Verrucomicrobiales bacterium, assembly GCA_041688355.1. Lineage (GTDB taxonomy): Bacteria > Verrucomicrobiota > Verrucomicrobiia > Verrucomicrobiales > DEV007 > Arctic95D-9. The sequence goes on from JBDNIL010000109.1 coordinate 19,249, forward strand.
GGAAAGTGACCGGGTGACATGCACGATCCAACCGCCCGCTTCGTGGAAAGTTGCGCTTTCGACGCGATGGATTTCCTCACTGCTTTTCCAGATCGGCGAGGGCAGTGGCGAATCGCCGGCCCACTTCCAGGGTGCCGGCGGCGGTGAAATGAATGTGGCGCGGCACGAGCGTCTCCGCTCCGGTGGTATCCATGTAGAGGCAGAGCGGGTCCTGTTCCGCGAGAGCCTTTTGCGCCGCGACAATGACGGGCAGGTGGGGGTTGGAACCGTCGCCGAAGCGGGTATTCACCGCGAGCAGGGCGACGAGACCGGGTGACTCGAGATCCTCCCGCAGCTGCGCGAGCATTGTCCCGAGAGCCTCTTCGTAGCGCGGGGCGGCCTTGGCATTCGCATCGCTCTCCCCCTGGACCCAGAGCAGGGCACGGAGGCGCAGGGTGATACCGCGAGCCTTTGCCGCGACGATCGCGGTTTTGCTCTCCTCGACGAGAGCGCGGTAGCAGGCACCGCCCGACCCCGGGTCGTCGGGGTTCCAGTCTGTCGCCAGGGAGGTGCCGCTGAAGGCGACCTTCACGATGGCGAGGGGAGCGTCTCCCTGCTCGCGCCAGGCCCGTGCAAAGCCCATCTCGGGACCGAAGCCGCCTTCGGCTTTTCCGAAGTTCCCATACTGGCGCTTCAGGCCCGAGGCGGTGTCGCCCGACTCATTGATCTTCGGCATGGGAGTACCCGCGGGCTGCGGGCGGAGCGTCGCCCACTGCCGCGCGCCGGCGGAGTCGTGGGCATCCGGAGGCGGATCCCCGCACCGCCACCAGAAGAGCACCTTTTCATCTTCGGGATCTGCGGGGAGATCGGAGGCATAGGCATCGTAGCCCACCGCATTCGACTGTCCCGCGACGAGCACCAGATCGCGGAACTCGTCGGCGACCAGAGCGCTCGGGAGGCAGGGCAAGAGGGAGAGACAAACGAGGCCGATTCGCAAGATTCGCAAGATTCGCATGGGGCTATCACTGCGAGGTCGCCCCATCAGCGCTCTTCGCTTTTCCCGGATCCTTGAAAAAGAGCAGGAAGAGAACCAGCACCGCCGCCGCCCCCCAGGCCGGCGCTTGCCAGATCGCGGCCCAGTCGTAATTGAGTCCGTTCACGGGAGTCTCGAGCTTATGCATGGCGAGCACTTTGCCGGCGAGGAGTGTCCCGACGAAAGCCCCCACGCCCCAGAGGATGAAGGCGATGAAGCCCTGCGCCGCGCCGCGGGTGCGTTCGCTCGCCTCGTCATCGACGTAGAGCTGGCCCGCGATGAAGAGGAAGTCGTAGCAGGCGCCGTGGAGCAGGATCGCCGTGAAGATGAGCGCGGTCGCGGCGGCCCCGGCATCGACGCTGCTCGAGAGAGCGAAATAGCGGGCGACCCAGCAGGCGATGCCCACGAAGATCGTTTTTTTGTATCCGAAGCGTTTCAGGAAAAAGGGCAGGAGCAGGAAGAAGACGATGTCCGAAATCTGGGCGAGCGAGGTCTTCACGAGCATGTTTTCCCATTTCAGTTCGGTCAGGTAGATGCCGAGATTCACGAAGTAAAAATAGAGCGGGATGCAGATGAGGAACATGCAGAGGATGAAGATCGCGAAGGATGGCTTCTTCATCAGCGCGAGGGCATCGAGACCGAGGATCTCGCCAACGCTGACATCGGCGCCGGTTTTCATCGGCGGGGTGTGGGGGAGCATCAGGGAAAACACCCCGAAGACGATCGAGGCGCCGCCGGCGAGGTAGAACTGCACCGACGACTCGGCCCCTTTCAGGTAATTGAGGGTCACCAGCCCGGCGATCCAACCCACCGCCGAGAGCATCTTGACGCGGGGAAAGTCGGTCTTCGGATTCGCAAGGTGATGGAGTGAAAGGGAGTTGCCGAGGGCGAGCGTCGGAACGTAGAGGGCACAGTAGAAGATCAGGGCCGGGTAAAAGCTGCTGAAGTCTTTGAACTGCGGAAGGAAACAGAGCGTCGCTCCGCCGAGGATCCCGAGGACGGCGAGGAGTTTTTCCGACGCGAAGTAGCGGTCCGCAATGAGTCCGACGAGAAAAGGGGAGATCATCGCGCCGATCGCAAAGGCTCCGTAGGCGAGACCGATCTGGCCTCCAGTGAACTGCAGGGTGTTGGAGAGGTAAGTCCCCATGCTGACATACCACGAACCCCAGATGAAATACTGGAGGAACATGAACACGGCGAGTTTGATTTTGATCTGTGTCTGCATTGGCGGGATAGAATGGGGAGAGTTGAGAGGGGATGGCTTTCCAAGTCAAGCGCGACGGGTGACGTGATCGCGAAAGCGCTACGGGAATCCCGACCGCTGTAGTGGTGACCTCCACGTCGCCACCGCGAAAATTATCCAGCAGCCTCTTCAGTCGTTTTCTTCGGCGTGCGATCTCGCCCGAATTACAAAATGACTCACCGCGACCGGGAAGAACAAGGAGGCGCGACACTCCTGTCGCGCGGCTAGCCCGGTTGGGCAACGACTCGACAGTCGATCGTCGCTTCGGCAAGATTCTTGGCCGACTGTTGCGCGGTCGGAGAATTAAACATCCCGCGATTGCCGAACAGCACGACAGGAGTGTCGTGCCTCCTTGGGATTTATGGGCGCGCAGAGGGACTCGCAAGAGTTTTCTCTCCGTTGCACGCACAATGACCCACCCGGGTTCCTCAGCCCCCACCGACTGAAAACTGGTAGAGCGAGGCGTCCCCGCCGAGAGCCGGTTCGATTCCCCGCGTCCGTTCGTCTAATCGGCTCACCGGGACAGTTCGCCCTACCTTGAAGACAAGGAGGTGCGACATGTCTGTCGCAAAGCGTTTCGTGCACTGCGCGCTATCGCGATCAATGGCCCCCCGATGACCGAAGAGCACGACAAGAATGTCGTGCCTCACGGGTGGCAGTGCGATCCCCGGCACTGGGCCATACGCGTCAAGTTAAGAGCGTAAGAATGCGTTCGTCCAACGAGACACGGGAGCGCTTTTCCTGGGTCGCGTAGCGTGCCAGGCTGTGGAGTTCTTTCCCGAGAGACCTGCCCTGCAACTCTCGACAAAACACCTTCCTCAACATCGGGACGAGCGACTCGAAGGCCATGATCGGGCCGATCACTTTGAGCGGTTTTTCCTCCTCTGTCTACCCTCCCGCCATCTCCGTTTCTCCGGTCTCATTGGCGACCTCCAGGTTGACGATTCGCCCCATCATTCGCCATAAATTGATACTCATGACTCCCATCATCATTTGGGCGTAGGCGAGGTATTGGATCGTGTTCTCGTTGGTCCGGTGGCGGCTCCATTTCTCCAGATCTTGCCCGCTTTTCGATCACGTCGCACTTGCCTACGGCAGTAACATCCGCACCGGACACGAATTGAACAACTGCCCCACTATTCTGACCGGCGGCGGTGCCGGAATCAAACTGGGTCAAAATATCGTCGCGCCGAAAGACACGCCTCTCTGTAACGCCTGGCTTTCCCTCCTTCACGGTATCGGCGTCGAAGTCGAGCGACACGGAGACAGCAGCGGGTTGCTGAAGGAGATCATCGCTTAACAGGCAAGTCGTTCCGTATTCCTGAGAGCCTATTATTTCCTCAGAAATGGTAGGATCGACATCGTAGTTGTCGTGGAGCGGAGAAACACTTCGTTGTTTCGACGCGATTCAACCGGGATGAGATGGATTCACGATCCGATAGACCGCCACATGGCGCTCTTGCCACCCGTGCAGCGTTTAACGGTCTTCATCCGACATCTCCAGGACCGCCGCGAGGATATCGACGACTCCGAAACCCGACCATGCGGTGCATTCCTGACAAAGGAAGTCGTCGGTCGTATTGATCTCCGCTCCAGGTTCCGGCTCACTTCGGGCCACGTAGTCCCCGTGAAACAAACGAAACAAGAACGACCGCGTGCCGAGCCATATCAGCTTCTGTTTCACGCTCCATCCCCGGTGGTTCTGCCTGCCGAGGTATTCCGCCACCGGGGATTTCCGCGGCAGCCTGCCGAATGCAGCGGAGAAAAAAGTGGAGGCGTGTTCCGACAGCGCGAGGAATCCGCGATGGGCCGGCGAGACGATGGTATTCGGCAGGAAATGCCGCCAGAGTGAGTAGAGGAAAAACCGGAAACGCCCCGCATCGAATGCCTCCAATCCCTCGTCGCCCTCGCGGTAGACCAAGGGCAGCGGCACACCGAATATCGAATAGCTCCGTGTTGGAGGTTTCGATGCTGCGCCACAGTCCTGCATCCGCATGGAGATCCTCAGCCAACCCCGCGATGGCGACCGCCAGGTTGTCCGCTGCGGCCGGAGCGATCTGGAAGACCGGGGCATTGATCTCCACCAATTGGCCCCGTAGCTCGTCCCGATAGGCAAGGGCCACGTTAAACAACGCTTTCTCCGACTTCTTTTCGACGCCCGGCGGTCGTCCCAATTCCCAAGTTTCGCGAAACTTCATATCTCACGTCTTTGCTAACCCGAAAATCCGCCTCGCGCCAAGACGAATGGACGAATTGTCACTTGGCTGTGCCCTGGCAACTCTTCTACGGGAGGAAACTTGATCGCGTAGTCACGCCGGACCCGGTAGCGATTGCGAGAAGTCCCCATCGCGGCGACGTTCCGACATGACGGAACGACTCGACCGACGCCGCTTTGTGTTGCGCTCTCTTTACGCCTCACTCGCCCTGCCGAGTCTGTCTTCGTTTTTACCGGGTTCCCTGCGCGCCAACGGTGCCGTCCTCGCGACGAAGGGAGCAGGGGTCGGGGCACGCCGTTTTGTCGCGGTGGGGAACCTCCTCGGCTTCCAGCAAAAATCCTTTTTCCCCGAGACAACCGGCAAGGGCTACGAGCTGACGACCCTGCTGAAACCCCTCGCCGCGAACCGGGAGCAGATGACCGTCTACCGCGGTCTCGACCACGGGATCAAGGGCGGTCACTTCGCGGTCCATTCCTTCCTTTCCGGCGTGCTCAACTCCGAGGCCCAGAATCGACCCGACGGCAATGTCTCGATCGACCAGTTCATCGCCGACGAAGTGGGCATGCAGACGCGCCTGCCTTCGCTCACGGTGGGGTCCGAAGACGGCATCCATGGCGGCTGCCAGATCGCCTGGACCAAGTCGGGCGTGCGTGTCCCACCCATCACCGGTCCGGCCGACCTTTTTGAAAAACTCTTCGTGGAGGAGTCGCCCGAGCGCCGCGCCAGCCGGTCCGGCGAGAACAAGCTGCATGGCTCCATCCTCGACAGCGTCCTCGAAGACGCCAACGATCTCGCGAAGCAGGTCAATCGTGAGGACAAGGAGAAACTCGACGAATACTTCACCTCCATCCGCGACGTGGAAAAACGCCTCGAGATGCGGCGGCGCTGGGAGAACGAGCCGAAACCCAAAGCCCCCTTCGAAAAGCCGGCCGACCGCAACACGGTCGAGGATCTGCCCATGCTTTACGAGCTGATCGCGCTGGCCCTGCAGACCGACTCTACCCGCGTCGCGACGCTGGAGATCGGCGGCTGCTATCTGCCGCAACATCTCGGGATCGATAAATCCTACCACGGCCTCTCCCACCACGGGAAAGACGAGGAGGCGATCAAGCATCTCATCACGCTGGAGACCCACCAGATCGAGCATTTTGGAAAATTCCTCACCCGTCTCGCTTCGATCAAGGATGGTGATCGCACGCTGCTCGACTCGACCGCCGTCCTTTTCGGCAGCGGCATCGGCGACGGCAACTCTCATACCAACTCTGATCTGCCCATCATCCTCGCGGGCGGCGGTTACCGTCACGGCGAGTTCCGCAAGATCGAGACGAGCGGGTCGAAGAAGGTCCCGCTCTGCAACCTCTTCCTCGATATCGCGCAGAAGATGGGTCTGGAGACCGAAGCTTTCGGCACGAGCACGAGCACTTTTTCGTGAGCTAGCCTACCGCCGCCGCCAGCATGGTCCGTCAATCCATAGGCGGAATCCCGGCGAGGGCGGCGAGAAGTCGTTCGACGGTGCCGTGGGTCGTACACCAGCCCTCGATGTAGGCCATGTCGAGGGACTCGGGACCCTGCACGGCGAGCACATCACGAGCGTCCTCGAGGTCCTTGACCCGTCCCCAGCGGAGCTTCTGCACGATCACGTCCTCGGGCGTGGGCAGCCAGGTGGTGCGGTTGAGCATCGGCACGAAGACCTGCTGCCGACGCTCGAACTCGGAATACACAAACCCGTCGTCGAAGGTCTCAAACAATTCCACCTTGAACGGAGGCGTGCCGCGACTGTTCCCTACATGCCGCCGTCCCCGGGTGATCGTATCGAAGACGACTTGGGGGTCGAACTGCACATGCGGACCGAGTTGGTCCACAAGCGCGTCCACCGCTCCCGGCAGCTTGACTGAAACCAGAAGATCGACGTCTCGAGTGGATCGGGGAATGCCGTAAGCTCCGGCAGCGATGGCTCCCACCGCCATGAAATCGACCCCGAGAGCCTCGGCCGCCTCGATAACGTGAATCGCTAACTCCTCCAGTTTCATGCCGCTGACTGGCTCGAGGGGGGTTCCGTTACGTATAGCCCATGCTCGTGCAACTGATCGAGACGGGACATCCAACGTCGAACCTCCTTCCAACCCGCCTCTTCGTCCCTCGTGCCAAGTCGGTGCATTGCGCCGGCCAGCATCATGCCGAATTGGTGGTTGGAGAGTTCGAACACATCCGCCAGCCGCTGCTCCACCGTCAGGCCGCGCGCACGGAGCACCCGCTCGCGGTAGATGTCGTCCTGCAGCGCCTTGAGCGCGGCGGGGTCGTCGTGGGGGTTCGCCATACTGTCAAGGAGCCATGGCCCGGACGAATTGCAAGCACAGCCCACCATCGAAACCGCAGTCACGAGACCGGCGTAGAATACCCTGCCGGGCCTCCTCCGCCAGCGCAAACACGCCCGCATTCACTCGTGTCCTTGACAGGCAAACGCCAGTAACTTCCTCCCACCC
>JBDNIL010000498.1:0-3097 GCA_041688355.1 Verrucomicrobiales bacterium
CCCCCCTCACGCCATCAGCGCCTTGACCGGCTTGACCATTTCGACGCCGGTGAGTCTACCGTCGAGGCCCTGGTGTTTGTAGGTGAGACGTTCATGATTAAACCCTAACAACTGCATCACGGTGGCGTGGAATTCGCTGATGTGGAGCGGATCGCGCACGATGTTGTAGCTGAAGTCATCGGTCTCGCCGTAGATCGCGCCGGGCTTTGCGCCGCCGCCGGCCATCCACATGCTGAAGCAGCGCGGGTGGTGGTCGCGGCCGTAGTTTTCCTTCGTCAGGTTGCCCTGGCTGTAGATGGTGCGGCCGAATTCACCGCCCCAGATGATGAGGGTGTCCTCGAACATGCCGCGCTGCTTGAGATCCTGAATAAGGCCGGCACAGGGCTGATCGACGTCGCGGCACTGGTCGGGCATGCGCCCGCCGACGTTGGCGTGGTGGTCCCAGTTGTTGTGATAGATCTGGACGAAGCGCACGCCGCGTTCGGCGAGACGACGGGCCATGAGGACGGAGTTGGCGAAGGAGCCGGGGGTCTTCGCGGCTTCGCCGTAGAGCTTGTAGGTATGCTCGGGCTCGGACTTGATGTCGGTGAGCTCGGGCACGCTGGCCTGCATGCGGAAGGCCATCTCGTATTGCTGGATCCGCACCCGGGTCTCGGGGTCGGCGAAGGTCTCGTAGTTGAGCTGGTTCATCCCGTTGATGCCGTCGATGGTCTGGCGACGCACCGAGTCGGGCACGCCGGGAGGATTGTTGATGAAGAGGATGGGATCGCCCTTGCTGCGGAAGGAGACCCCGGCGTGCTCGCCGGGGAGGTAGCCGCTCGACCAGAGGCGGGCGGAGATGGCCTGCTCTTGCTCACGGTTCGTCGGGGTTGCAACGAGGACAACGAAGGTGGGCAGGTTCTCATTCATCGAACCGAGTCCGTAGGAGGCCCAGGCCCCGAGGCAGGGACGGCCAGTGACCTGATTGCCGGTCTGCATCGCGGCGATGGCGGGCTCGTGATTGATCGCCTCGGTGTGGAGCGAGCGCATCCAGCAGATGTCATCGGCGCGTTCGCCGAGGTAGGGGAGGAGATCGCGGTTCATCCACATGCCGCACTCGCCGCGCTGAGTGAACTCATACTTCGACGGGGCGATGGGGAAGCGGGCCTGGCCGCTCGTCATCGTGGTGAGACGCTGGCCCTGGCGGATGCTCTCGGGCAGGTCTTTGTCGTACATTTTCACCATCTCCGGCTTGTAATCGAAGAGATCCATCTGCGAGGGGCCGCCGACCATGTGCAGGTAGATGACACGCTTCGCCTTCGGCGGAAAGTGGGTGACCGGCACATGTGGTTCGCCACCCGATGCCGAAAACACCTGACGCGGACCCATCAGTGACGCGAGAGCGGCGGACCCGAGAAGGTTACGGCCCTTCGCGAAGAAGTGGCGGCGGGTTTGATTAAGCTGGAAGTCGGGGGGGAGCATGGGAGCGAAGAGGGTTTCAAGTTTGAGGTTTCAAGTTTCAAGTTGGTTCCGGGGAGCTGTTTTTTTTGAATTTTGAGCCTTTGATTTCGGTATCGCGCAGGTAGTTTGAAAAACTGTTGAGGAGACGAGAGATCTCGAGGCAGGAGTCGTGGAGCGTTTTCCACTCGTCCTCGTTCAGATATCCTGCATCCAAGGCGATATAGAGCTGGGAGCGGACTTCTCCGCAGGATCCTTTCGCGTGGGAAAGGAACTGGATGAATTCTCTTGACCCGTCGCGTTCAAAACCTTCGGCGATGTTCGAAGTGACCGAGATGACGGCTCTCCTGATCTGATCTTTTAATGCGAAGTCCTTCGAGAATTCACTCTTCCTCGTAGCCGCGTAAATGCCGCGGGCAAGCTCGCGTGCCTTCTGCCAGGAGAGAATATCTTCGAACTGTTGGATCGTTGCCATTTCCTAAAATCTTGAAACGCGAAACCTCAAACTTGAAACCTTTCTCGCGGTCATTTATTCAGCGCCTCATCCAGATTCATGAGCTGGTTGCAGACCATCGTCCACGCCGCGAGGACGGGCGGGGCGATCGCCTTTTCGGCGGGGGTGTCACCGACGGCGAGGAGGGCGGTGGCGTCTTCGGGTGTGTTCTGGTAATGAGAGAGGAGCGAGAGGTGGCTCGATTGCATTAGGTTGCTCTCGACTTCATTGAGCGGCCGGGCGAGGAGACGGCGGGCGATGATGTCGAGGGTGCGATCGCCGTCCCCTTTGCTCTCCTGTAGCGCGAGAGTGGCGAGGCGGCGGGCGGCTTCGATGAACTGCGGATCGTTCAGGGTCACGAGCGCCTGGAGGGGGGTGTTGGTGCGGTCGCGCTTGAGACAACTCACTTCGCGGTTCGGCGCGTTGAAAAGCTCCATGCTCGCGGGTGGGGCCATGCGCTTCCAGTAGTTGTAGACGGTGCGGCGGTAGAGGCCTTCGCCTTTGTCCTGCGCGTATCTGGCAGTGCCCATACCGACGGTCTCCCAGACGTTCTCGGGCTGGTAGGGTTTGGTGCCGGGACCGCCCATGGTGATCGAGAGCGTTCCGCTCGCGGCGAGGGCGCTGTCGCGGATCATTTCGCCGTCCATGCGGTAGCGGGGGCCGCGACTGAGGAGGCGGTTGTCGCGGTCGCTCTCGATCTTCTCAGGCGTGGCTACGGCGACCTGACGGTAGGCGGACGACATGAGAATCGTTTTGAAAAGTGCCTTCGTGTCCCAGCCTGATTCGATGAATGTCAGGGCGAGCCAGTCGAGCAGTTGGGGATGGCTCGGGGCCGCACCCATGATCCCGAAATCGTCGGGGGTGGCGACGATGCCGGTGCCAAAGATCTCCTGCCAGAAGCGGTTCACGGTGACCCGGGCGGTGAGGGGATTGGCCGGGTCAACGAGCCAATTGGCGAGCCCGAGGCGGTTCGCGGGGGCACCTTCGGGCAGGGGATGGAGCACGGCGGGGGGAGCGGCCGCGACCTGCTCACCGACATTGTCGTAAGCGCCGCGCATGAGGATGTTGGCCATGGCGGGGGTGTCCGAGCGCTCTTCCTGGATGTGGGTCACGGGACTGCGACCTTTGATCACGTCGCGTTCTCCCTCGAGTCTCACGACAGCGAGA
>JBDNIL010000110.1:0-2923 GCA_041688355.1 Verrucomicrobiales bacterium
ACCTGGCTCTGAATCGCCCCGGCGGCGATGGGGAGACGCTGCTGCGACAGATTTTCAGGATTCGGCTTCGCCCAGGCGGCGATGAAGGGGACCCGCATCCCACCCTCGTAGTGGGCACCCTTTTTCCCGCGGAGCGGTTCGGCACAGGCGACGACATGCTGGTCGCCGAGAGGAGCATCGCTCCCATTGTCACCGAGGAAGATGACAAGAGTACTCTCCGCTACACCGAGTTCCTCGAAAAGGTCCAGCATATCGCCAAGCGACTTGTCCATGCCCTCGACTAGAGTTGCAAAAGCCTGCGCGGCGGGCGACTTGCCGCTGTCCTTGTAATGATCGGCAAAACGCGGATCGGAGTTGAAGGGCGAATGCACCGCATAGTGGGCGAAGTTCAGAAAGAAAGGCTTTTTCTCCTTCACCGCCTCGCGCACCGCCGCCTGCGCCTCGAGGGTGAGCGCCTCGGTCAGGAAGATCTCCTGCCCGTGGTACTTCTCAAGCCCGTGGACGGCATAATCGGCGCCCTTGCTTTTCCCCTTCCCTTTTCCTTCCGAATTTTTGGGACGGTCGAAGTTCTGCATCCCGTAGTAGCTCCCCGGGGCCCCGATCGAGGCGCCGGCGATGTTGACTTCGAAACCCAGATTGGCCGGATCAGCGCCCGCGAAGGCCCGCGGACCGAAGTGCCCTTTGCCCACATGGATGGTGCGGTAGCCCTGATTGCGCAAAACGCCGGCGAGGGTGACATCACCCTTTTTCAGCCCCTCCCAGTTCCACGCGGGAGGCCCCTGCGGGCCTGCGTTGTTCTGATCGGGATTGATCCAGTTCGTCGCGCGGTGACGGGCCGCGTTCTGTCCGGTCATGATGCTGATGCGCGTCGGCGAGCACACGCTCATCGCGTAGAACTGATTGAAGCGTATCCCCTGCCCCGCGAGCCGCTCCATCGACGGAGTGCGGTAAAAGTCGTTGAGCGGATATCGCTTTGGCTTTCCTTCCGCATCGGTCAGGAAAGGCACCGAGGTATCCATCACTCCCATGTCATCGACGAGGAAGATGAGGATGTTCGGTGCCTCTGACGAGCGGAGCACGGATGGAAAAGTAAGCAGCCCGAAGAGGGCGACGGCAGTAAGCGAGGGAAAACGCATCTCTTTTTCAGTCGGGTGGGTTTCACAGCCTTACGCTTTGGCAAGGGCCTGCTCGAGATCGGCAATGATATCGTCGATGTTCTCGATCCCGATCGAGAGCCGAATCAGTCCGGGCGTGATGCCGCAGGCGACCTGGGCCTCGGGATTCAACTGGGAATGGGTCGTCGTCGCGGGGTGAATCGCGAGGGACTTGGCATCACCGACGTTGGCGAGGTGGGAGAAGAGCTCGAGATTCTCGATGAAGCTCTTTCCGGCCTCGGCTCCGCCCTCGATCTCAAAGACGACCATAGAGCCGCCTTTGCCGCGGAGGTAACGCTGGTTTTTTTCGAACTCCGAGTCGGTCTCGAGTCCGGGGAAACGCACCGAGGCGACCTTCTCATGGTTCTGGAGGTAGTGCGCCACGTCGAGGGAGTTCTGACAATGGCGCTCCATCCGCAGGGTCAGGGTCTCGATGCCCTGGAGGAGGAACCAGGCGTTGTCCGGCGCGATGCAGGCCCCGAGATTGCGGAGCGGCACCGTCCGCATCCGCAGGATGTAGGCGAGCGGAGCGAGGGGCGCGGGCAGATCGTGCCCCCAGCGCAGACCGTGGTAGGAATTATCCGGCACATCGAAGAGCGGATGTTTTCCCGCAGCCCAGTTGAACTTGCCCGAGTCGATCACGATGCCGCCGATCCCTGCCCCGTGGCCGCCCATCCATTTTGTGAGCGAATGCACGACGATGTCAGCTCCGTGATCGATCGGCCGCGTCAGATACGGGGTGGAAAAGGTCGAGTCGACGATGAAAGGCAGGCCGTGATCATGCGCGATTTTGGCGACCGCCTCGAGGTCGGTCACCTCGAGTGCGGGATTGGAAACCGTTTCGCAGAAGAGCGCCCGGGTTTTGTCATCGATCGCCGCGGCAAAGGCCTGTGGATCCTGCGAATCGACGAACTTCACCGTGATCCCAAGCGCCGGGAGGAGATCGTTGAACTGGGTATAAGTGCCCCCGTAGAGGTTGCGGGCCGAGACGATGTTGTCCCCCGCCCGGGCCAGGTTGATAATCGCATAAAAGACCGCCGAAGTGCCCGAGGCGAGGGCGAGGCCGCCCATCTCGGGTGCTCCCTCGAGCAGGGCGACGCGCTTCTCGAGCACGTCGGTGGTCGGGTTCATCAGACGCGTGTAGATGTTGCCCAGCTCTCTCAGCGCGAAGAGATTGGCAGCATGCTCGGTGGAGTTGAAGACGAAGGAACTGGTGCGGTAGACCGGGACGGCGCGCGAGTTCGTCGTGGCATCGGGGGTATGACCGCCGTGGAGGCAAAGGGTTTCGATTTTCATAATGGAGATGTTACCCCGCAGACTGCCAAATGCCGGGCACTCTGGCAAGTGAAACGATGCCGCGAGGGCCGCCGCAAAGAGGCTTCGGCCGCAACTGAGGGTCACTGCACGCCGAACCTGCGGCGGAAGCCGCAGCCACTTTTAGGGGCTTCAGGTCCGTTCATCGTCAGACCGGGGCAGTGCCAAACGGGCCTGGAGACCCGTTCTACTTTCCACGCGCCTGCGCCCTCTCATGCTCAAGCACTCACCCGGTCAGCCATTTTCGATTCGATTAGACTGGGAATCGGTTCCCTGATTCCGTCGCTTGACCGAAACTCGTTCCCTGACCCCGTCTCCCGTAATTCACGGGATTTCACGGTACCAGGCTAATAATAACGCCAGCGACTCCCTTGCCGGAGCATGAGATTCAGTTGTCCCTTTGCCCTCGCCGGAGCGCGACGATCCCTCGTCGCTGGTGGGACCATCCCCTTCTC
>JBDNIL010000499.1:0-4827 GCA_041688355.1 Verrucomicrobiales bacterium
GCGATCTTTTCCTCACCGGTCGGTAAGCCGCCGGTGCGACCGATGAGTTCGTCGAGAGTGGCGTAGCCTTTCACGAATTCGTCCGCTCCCGTGCCAAAGGCCTTGGCGGCCGCTTCTTTGAAAAAGCTGTCGGTGTCGGCACCGGCACCAAGATCGTCGCCGGCATTCAACTCCATCACAGGCTGAGTGGCCGAGACCGTCGCGGACGAATCGACGAGCTTATTCCGCATCTCCGCAAGATCTTGAGAAAGAATCTCCGCAGCAGAGATCTCCATGCTGCTGGCGGCGATGTCGAGGGCCTGACCGGGTGCCTTCGGGGCCGCATCGGAAAAAATCTTGGGAGACTCGATCGGCGACAAGCGGATCGTCTCCTCCTTCATCTGCTCCATCAGATCGAACTCGTCGAGTGACTTGTCGACCATGTCGAGGTCGCTCAGTTTTTCCGGCTTCACCTCGGTTTCCTCGGATGTGACGGGCTCGGCGAGAATCTCGTTGAGCTTATCCGCATCGATCGTGACCTGGTCGCGCGGATTGCGCCACACGACCTCCCCGCTCGCCACAGCATCTCCGCGTCTCTCAATGCCGCTAAGGACGATATAGAAAATCACGTGAATGATCACGGAAGTGAGGATGGCGAGAATGACCCACCATCCCAGATTCCGCGTCTCCACTTTGAAGACTGACTTGCCCCGCGCTCCCGGGTGCCAATTGTAATCTGAAGCCATCGCGCTCGAATTGTCTCCATTGTAACGCATTTTTCACGTTTCAGCAAAGGCTGAACGTGGCAATATAGGGACGTGACCAAACCGGACTGGCAACTCATCTTCGGACCCGATACGGACCGCCATCGCATCGGCCGCTCCCTCTTTGTCAGAGGCATGGGGATCATCTACCTCATCGCGATCACTTCGTGGTGGTCCCAACTCGGCCTCCTCGTCGGGGAAGACGGGCTCGCCCCGGCCTCCAGGCTCATCGAGTGGGTGACCCAGCGGAGCGACGGCACCGGTCAGAACCCCTTCTGGTCGCTCCCCGGCCTTTTCTGGCTGACCAGCACCTCCGACTTCGCCCTGCATCTCCTCGCCTTTGCCGGCTGCCTCCTCTCTCTCCTCGTCATCGCCGGCCGACTCGTCGGGCCCGCCCTCGCCGGACTCTGGGTCATCTATCTGTCCTTCGTGAACTCCGGCGGCGTCTTCATGAGCTTTCAATGGGACATTCTCCTCCTCGAGGCGGGATTCCTCGCGGTCTTCCTCTGCCGCTGGGAAGGCAAGACCGCCTGGCTCAATCCGCCACCCCTCACTCTCGTCAACCGGATCGCTCTCGTGTGGAGCTGGTTCCTCATCGCCAAGCTCATGTTTTTCTCCGGCTGGGTAAAGCTGGCGTGGGACTCAGGCACCCACCCCGAATGGTGGTCTGAGGCCACCGCGATGACCTATCACTACATGACTCAGCCACTGCCCACGTGGACCGCCTGGTGGACCCATCAGCTCCCCGCCTGGTTCCACAAGGCCTCACTCGTGCCGATGTATCTCATCGAGATCCTCCTGCCCTTCGCCGTGATCTTCGGTCGCCGGGGCCGAGTCGCCGCCTCTGCCGGATTCACGGGACTCATGCTCCTCGTCCTCTTGACGGGGAACTACACCTACTTCAACTGGCTCACGATCGCGCTCTGCCTACCCCTCGTCCATGACCGGTGCTGGCCGGAGTGGCTCCGCCGCCGCCTCGACTTTGAACCGCTCGGACTAAGCGGCCGGGCAGGGCTGCGACCTCTTCTCATCCGATTGAGCATCGCCGGCCCGGCACTCCTCCTCCTCGGTTTGCTCAATCTGCAAGTCATCCTCCGCGATCTCCACCGCGCCCCGAGCCCGGTCCTCTCCGCCAATCTCGTCCCCGCCTGGCTCAACGCCCTCGCCACAAAAGCGTCGCCCTTTCATCTCGCCTCGGGCTATGGACTCTTCCGCACCATGACGACAGAACGCCCCGAAATCATCATCGAAGGCAGCAGCGACGGGCTGCAGTGGTTCGCCTATGACTTTGCGTGGAAAGTCGACGAAATCGGGGATCGCCCCCAATTCGTCGCGCCGCATCAGCCCCGCGTCGCCTGGCAGTTCTGGTTCGCCGCGCTCGAGGGACGCTTCGACTACCGCAGCGCCAATGCCGTCTGGATCGAGTCACTCGTCCTGAAATTGCTCGCGGGCGACCGGTCCGTGGAAGCTCTCATTAAGGCCAATCCTTTTCCTGACACACCTCCGCGGCTCATCCGGGCGCGCCTGATGCGCTACGAGTTCACCACCCCCGAAGAACGTCGCGAGACCGGTGACTGGTGGCGGCGGGTCGTCATCGGAGATTATCTCCCGGCAGTCAGCCGCCCCTCACCCTCTGCGGTCAAATGAAAATTAATCGTTGAAATGCATGGATCGTCTGGACCATCCCCGTCTCGTGGATACACTTCAAGGCGATGCGCTCTAGTGCTACATTGGCATGGCATAAAATGAAATCTTTCTGGGTCAACCTGCTCGTCAAGGCAGCCCTCCCGCTCGGAACCCGCTGGGTCCGCAAGCAGGAGGCCGCGATCCTGCGCGACGGTCGCCCGCTCAGCGAATGGGAGACGATGTGGGCGCACGATGTCGGGGTGCGCCGCCCCGAAGACGTCCGCATCCTCCCCGTCCCGCGCATCCCCACGCCCGGGATCGGCTTTACCCGCATGCTCAACAACCTCTTCGGCTTTCTCTCCGAAGGCCCCACCGGCATGGCCGTGAACTACGGCATCTACCTCGAAGCGTCCCAGGCGACCAATCCATCCCTCCTCGTGCACGAACTCACCCACGTCGCCCAGTTCGAACGGCTCGGCGGGGTCGAGGAATTCCTCCGCGAGTATCTCACTCAGTGTGTCCGCGACGGCTATTGGGACTCCGATCTCGAGCAGGAGGCCCGCGATGCCGCCGCCCCCTTTTCAAGACCGCCGGGAGGGTGAGCGCTTTTCACCGCTTGTCATTGGCGGCTCCTTCGGGCAAACTCAAAAGCAACCATGGAGTCATACCAAGTTCTCAAAGAGGCTTTCGAAAGCCCTAACACGAGCCCCAAGGAGATTGCATCCGAACTCGGCGTCTCACTCTCGCTCATTTACAAATGGGCCCAGCCGCATACCGAGCATGGCTCGGGGAGTCGCAACCCGCTCGACCGCGTCGATGACCTCGTCCGCCTGACTCGACACGGCAGCATCGTCGAGTGGCTCTGTCAGCGCGCCGGGGGATACTTCGTCCGCAACCCGAAGACGCCCGGCGCGAAAAGCTACCAGGTCGTCCCCGCGACCCACACCATCGTCCAGCAGTTCGCCGGTCTCCTCGATGCCGTCTCGCGCGCCGCTCAGGACAACTCCATCACCGCCGAAGAATCCGCCGAGATCCGAATCGTGTGGGACAGGCTCAAATCCTTCAGCGAGGGATTCGTCCGTTGCTGCGAAGAAGGCGACTTCGAGCCCATCCAGCGGGAACTGGAAGTAAGCCCCAAGTGATACGCCGGATGCCTCTCCCCACAGACCCCCCTCTGCCGCCACCCCGCTGCCGGGCCGAGATCGACCTCGCCGCCCTGCGGGCAAACGTGGTGTATTGTCAGGAACTCGCAGGCTCCGCCTGTGAACTCATGGCCATCGTCAAAGCAGACGCCTACGGCCACGGGCTCCATGAAGTCGTCGCCGCTCTCCGCGACATCGTCGGCTGGTTCGGCGTCGCCAATTTTCGCGAAGCCCTCCGCGCCCGCGCCGCCGCCGACGAAAGTGATATCCGTCTGCTCATCCTCAGTCCCGCGACGCCGGAAGAGATCGAACCCATCATAGCAAACGGTTTTTCCGGCTCAGTCTCCCTCCCTGACGAGGTATCTGCTTACGGAGCTGCCGCCGCCCGCCTCGGGAAAAGAGCCAAACTCCACGCCGTCGTCGATACCGGCATGGGACGCATGGGCTGCCCGCCCGGGCAATTCGCGGCACTCGTGGAAATCATTCGTGAAAATCCACATTGCCTCCTCGAAGGAATCGACTCCCATTTTCCCTGTGCCGACGAAGACACCGATTTCACCCTCGCTCAGATCGAAGTGTTCCGGGAGGTGCTCGGCACGATCGATTCCGGCGAGGCCCGCATCCATCTCTGCAACAGCGCCGGCCTCATCGGCTACCCTGGGAAAACCCCCTTCGCCTCCCTCGCCCGTCCCGGCCTCGCCCTCTACGGCATCTCCCCGCTCCCGGGAGCCGCAAGTCAGCTTCGACCCGTCATGAGCCTGAAAACAAGGGTGACCCTCGTTCGCCGAATAGCGGCCGGGACCGGAATCAGCTATGGTCGCACCTTCATCGCTGATCGCGAAATGACTGTCGCCACCCTCGGGGTCGGCTACGGAGACGGCTACCCCCGGCATCTCACCGACTCCGGCGCCGAAGTGCTCATCGCAGGTCAGCGATGCCCACTTCTCGGTCGGGTCACGATGGATCAAATCGTCGTCGATGTGTCCACCATCGGTAGCGAGGTCCTCGCCGGAGACGAAGCCGTCCTCATCGGGCGCCAGGGAGACGCTGAGATCACTACCAACGAAATCGCGCAGAAAGCCGGAACGATCGCCTGGGAGATTCTTACCTGCATCACCAATCGAGTCGAGCGCATCTACCTTTAGCCCGCCTCCCGCTCCCCCATCACATCCTTACGCAGGTCACGCATCACCCGCAGCTCGCCCCAGTCCGCTCCCCGCATCTTTCTCGCCCCGCTCTCCCGCTTCGGACTCGCCCGGCCCGCTTCTTTTTCCCGCAAAAAGATTTCATCCACAAACGCCGCCGTCCCCAGCACC
>JBDNIL010000500.1:0-3989 GCA_041688355.1 Verrucomicrobiales bacterium
CATTGGTGCGGGAAATCCGCTCGGGACCGTGGGCGGGCTGAGCTTCCTCGCCGGACACGGCGGTGCGCGCCAATTCGACTACCACAACTATGCCCAGCTCGGTCACGGGGGGATCGAGGCCGACGGCAACCACTTCGGCAACATTTTTGTCAGGGGCACGGAGAATGCCGATGGGATCGGACTCCTCATGAAAGCAGGGGACCGCCAGGATGCCTATTCGCAGATCGGCCATGGAGGCCTGAATGCCCGCACCGGCACGACCAGTCCGGACCGAACCTATTTTGGTCTGAATGGAGACATCGATATCGCGGTTACCGGTGATGTCGCCCTCGTCGCGGGAACTCTCACGAACAACAACCCCGAATATCGGGAGGACGGTCGCCTCATTGCCCAGATCGGACACGGCGGGTATGACGCCGACGCGACCAACGACAATACCAGCTTCTTCGGCCAGACCGCAACAAACCCGCTCCTCCCTGTCGGCACCGAGGGTGCCGGTGACGGGAACTGGGGCCACTTCGGCGACATCAGTCTCGTCTCCAGCAACGGTGATATCAGCTTTATGGGCGGCAGCAACATCCCGGTCGGCGAACGTCTCGACCGCGATGGCAATCCGCTCGCGCTACCGGCTGATCCGAACGGCTATCTCACGGGTCATGGCGACGGCAAGGGGCGTTTCCACTGGACCCAGCTCGGGCACGGCGGCTATGTCACGAGTGGTGATCATCACGGGAACATCGACGTCATCGCCGAGAACGGCAGCGTCCATGTCGTCGGCGGCATGATGAGCAATGACAACAGTGCCGACAAGTGGAACTGGGCCCAGATCGGGCATGCGGGTGGCAATGCCCAGGGCAACCTCGGGAGATCGAACGAGACGATCCGGGTCCGTGCACTTGGGAACTCCGGAGATATCCTTGTCGCGGCCGGCAACGGCAACCGCACCCAGGCGATGATCGGAAATGGAGGCATCAATTTTGACGGCAATCACAAGGGGGCGATCGAGCTCTACGCCGGGCGCGACATTTACATCCGTGGCGGGGTGGCTCTGAAGCGGGTCGTGACCCGCATCGGTGAGTTTCAGGAAGTCAACGGGGTCGATGGCGGCAATGCGAATGACATTGGCGAATTTAATGGCTACTACGGCAGTGGCGGTCTCGGCTACGTGCTGCTTGATGAAGCGGCTTCCGCCGGTGCCGGTGCAATCACGAAGCTGATCGGCGACGATATCCAGCCCGGTACTCTCGAGTTGCGTCTCGCCATTTTGGCACCGGCCCTTTTCGATGCGAATGCCACACCGGACTTCGTGGACGAAGACAACGGCGACGGCACCGGCAACATCGTGGAGAACGGCAATCCCGCCAATGTGGTGGGGCGGATCAGCTACGCCACGGGGGAAATACAGTTCAATACCTCCATCGTGACGAACACAGCGGCGCAACCGGACGTTTTCGTCAACTATGACCACCGCACCGGTATCCGCAACGATGCCGTCTACGCCAATGCGACGGTCGGGCATGGCGGGTATTCCAGCAACTCGCTCGCCGTCGCTCATGCCGAGGATGGCAATCCCGGTTTCGTGAATCGCGGCATCTCCGGTGACATCGATGTGCGGGCGGGAGTGGACGCTTCGGGGAACTTTACCGGGAATGGCGGCTCCATCTCTGCTATCGCCGGGAACGACCAGCGCACCTATGTGCAGATCGGTCACGGGGGCATGGACAGCAATCAGGCTGCCGGGCACGCTCTCTCCGGCGCGATCACGACCAAAGCCGACGGGACCATCACTTTCCGCGGGGGAGGCGGTCTCGTTGACAATCAGCATATCGCCTTCAACTACTACGGGACCGGCAACACCGAGGTCGCCGCAGTGACTGCCGCGCACAATGCCACCGTGGCCGATCCGACGAGATATGCGACAAATCTGTCTACCGGGACGCGGACCAACTCGGGCATCACTGACATTCTCTTTGCCTTCGCCCACATCGGGCATGGCGGGGTCACCGTACATGCCAACGGTAGCATCGACAACAACTCCAATAATCCTCTCGCGGCATCGACGCCCGAGAGCGGGCACAATGGCGACATTTACGTCGAAACGGCGTCGGGCAACATCGACTTCAGCGGAGGCGGCGAACGAGGCTATGGTCATTTTGCGATGATCGGCCACGGCGGTTATTCGGTGCATGGAAATCACTACGGCGATATCGACGTCATCTCCGGCGCCGACATCAACTTCACCGGCGGCGGGGATACCTATCGGGCCAACTCGACGGAAGGCCGCAACTTTGTCCAGATCGGTCATGGCGGACGGGCCAGCACGGGCAACCTCGAGGGGAACATCACCGTCGGTGCTGCGGGTGCCGTCACCTTTCAGGCCGGGGATTCCCAAAGTGATCGTTCCCGGGTTCCCTATGGCGCGCACGTCTTTGTCCTGAATGCTGCCGGCAATCAGGACGAGAACCATTACAACCGCACCGAGGGGCGCCAGAGTTCGGCCATGATGGGCCACGGCGGACTCTTTGTATACGGGGACAAGACCGGCGACATCGACGTCACCGCCGGCGCCGGGATCAACTTCCGGGGTGGCGACCGCCTCAATGGATCTCACGACAACAATGCAGGCTACCTCAATTTTGCCCAGATCGGCCACGGCGGCTACCAATCCTTCCGCCAGTACCGCAACAACCTGGCCCTGCCCGGCAATACCACGCAGGCCGACGACTTCAACATCCCCTTTTATTACGATGGCACCCAGTATGTCTTCGACGGTACCGGCCAGTTTCCTTTCCCTAACGACAACTCCATCAACGCCGCCCTCGGCCTCGGGAATCCCCTCCACGACGGCTTCAGCGGCAACGTCACCGTCACCGCGAACTCGGGAAACGTCAGTTTCCAGGGAGGCACCGCACCGGCAACCTTCGCCCAGATCGGCCACGGCGGCATCGAGAGCGGCGGGGACCACAGCGGAGATCTCACTGTTACCGCCTCCTCTGGCGACATTCTTTTCAACGCCAATCGCGTCGAGGAGACCGGTAATACCTCCACCTCGACCTACACCTACGCCCAGGTCGGCCACGGCGGAGCGTTCTCCAGCGGTGAGCAAAGCGGGGCGATCAATCTTGATGCCTCGGGCGAGATCCGCTTCAAAGGCGGTCGCAGCGAATCCTACGCTATGGTCGGTCACGGGGGCCGCGAGAGTCACGGCACCACCGCGATCCAGTGGGGCGGCACCAACCCCGCCTACCGCCAGAGCGCCAACCTGCTGAGCGGGAGAAACATCGTCTATCGCCCCGGCACGCGCACCGGTGACATCACCGTGCTCGCCGGCGGCGACATTGCCTTCGTCGGGGGCAATGCCAACGGGGATCGCGCCTTTACCCAGATCGGTCACGGCGGCTTTAATATCCATGCAAATCCCGACCCGGGCAGCCAGTTCGGGGACGGCCACAGCGGTGCCATCAATGTCACGAGCACCGCCGGCTCGCTCCTCCTCCGCGGCGGGGAAGGAACCAGCGCCTACGCCCAGATCGGGCATGGCGGCACCCAGAGCTTCGGCAATCACGGCGGGGACGGCACCGACTACCGCGCCGACAGCGATATCGTCGTGCAGACCTCGAGTGGCATCGACGTGATGGGAACGGGAAGGACCGCCAGCAACACCACGGCGGCGAACTACGCACAGATCGGCCATGGCGGGCGGCAGTCGAGCTTCCGCGACATCGAGGATATCGACGGGAACCGCTACGGCGTGCTGGCTCCCTACAGCAACTACATCAATCCGCTCACCGGAACGGGCAACGCGGACAATCTAGGGGTGCATCCCCTGACTCCCTCGACCACCGATACGGAAGGTGTTGCGTGGCGTCATCCCGACAGGCCATGGGGAGTGCAGGCGCAGCTGGGCACCTTCAAGGGCGACATCACCGTGCGCACCACGGGAGTCGGCGCCGACATTCGCTTCCGCGCTGCCAATGAAGAAGACAGTA
>JBDNIL010000111.1:0-7200 GCA_041688355.1 Verrucomicrobiales bacterium
AATCATCAAAGGCACGCCCCCCGTGCAACTCGTCGAATCCTACCGCAACGCGGAGGGGCAGCCACGTCAGCGGGTCGTCGCTTCCCTCGGGGACGCCGACATCCCGGAGTCGAAAAACCCCTCATCGCCAGTGCCGTGGAGCGACGTCTCAAAGGCGACTCGAATTGGTTTGAACCCGAACTCTCCGCAGTGGCTTCGGAGTGGGTCGCCCGCATCGTGCAGCTTGCGGGACGCTCCCGCGGCACCCGGGCGGTAGTCCACGAGGAAACCATCGACGGCGTCGTCCTCGAAGGTATCGAAACGGAAAACGTCGTCCAGCTTGGTCCCCATCTCGTCGCCCTCCAGGCGTGGGAAGAACTCGGCTTCACCCCGATGTTGCCCCGCGGAAGCCGGGCCAAATTATCAGCGTGCTCGCTTATCACCTCTCGAGCTGGGTGCGTCGTCGCCTCGAGGAGAATGGAGATCGGAGAGAATGGAAGACGATCCGTCGCATCCTGAGGACCCACGCACTGGTCTCGACGCGGCTGCCGTTGGCGGACGGGCGAGTCATCATCGTGCGCAAACCGAGCGTGCCGGACGCGGAACAGGCCCGGATCTTCCGCATCCTCGGAGTTGATTGGAAGGCGCTCTGCCCGGCGACGAAGACGGAAATCAAACCGTGATCGATTTTGTAGTGCCTTTTGCGCGAAGATCGAGGGTTTATGGGCGATACACGGGCTGAATAAGAAACTTGGGTTAGTGCGGAGAAATCGGGGATGTCCAGCCACTCCTCGGCCTCGTTCAGAGTGGGTGCCGGAGCGACATGAATGATTGCAAAATAAAGGCGGATCGGAGAGAAGTGCGCAAGGCGCAAGGGAGCGAATGGTAGAAATTGCGGGATTGACCTCCGCTCCGGGGGAATAGTTAACCTGCTCCCTAAAAATTCTAAAATTTGGGATATGATTCCCCGGAGAGCGGCCCGATTCTTTCCTTATGATCCGATGAACGCCCGTCTCCTCACCTTGCTCCTGGCCCTCTTCCTCTCCGGATGCGATGTCCCGCCGTCCTCGAAGACAGGGTCACCCGGCAAGCTCTCCGTAGCGGTGGCCGCCTCAATGCGTTTCGCTTTCGAAGAAATTTCCGCCGACTTCACGTCGAGGCGCCCCGGAGTCACGCTCGAGCCCATCTACGGAGCCAGCGGGGTCTTTTATGCCCAGATCTCGCATGAGGCCCCTTTCGATCTCTTTCTCTCTGCCGACACGACCTACCCTGACCGACTCCACGAGGAAGGACGGGCGGGCACCACTTTTCCCTACGCTATCGGGCACCTCGTCCTCTGGGCGCCGAAGACGGCTCGGCTTGCGGTGTCGGAACGGGGCATGGAAGCCTTGAAAGATCCCCGCGTCACCCGCCTCGCCCTCGCCAATCCCGTGCTGGCCCCCTACGGGGTAGCCGCCGAGGCGACTCTCGCTAACTATGGCATGGCGGACGTGATGCACGGGAAAAAAGTCCTCGCCGAGAATGTCGGTCAGGCCGCCCAGTTCGTGCAGTCGGGCGCCGCGCAGATCGGGCTCTTTGCCTACTCCCTGACTTTTTTGCCGGAGATGAAAGACGGTGATCTCTGGCTCGTCCCCGCCACCGCGCACGCGCCCCTCGTGCAGAGCGGCACGATCCTGCCGGGGTGCCGCGATCCCGAACTTGCCGCCGCGTTCCGTGACTTCCTCCTCGGGCCGGAAGGACGCTCCATCCTCGAGCGTCACGGCTTTTCCGCCCCCTGATTGACCCATGGACACGACGGCACTCTGGCTGACTCTCAAACTGGCCACCCTCACCACGTTCATCCTCCTGGTCTTCGGGCTGCCTCTCGCCTGGTGGCTCGCGACGACGCGATGGCGGGGACGGGTCATCGTCGAAGCCATCGTCTCTCTGCCTCTCGTGCTGCCGCCGACGGTGATCGGATTCTACTTTCTCATGGCGACCGGACCGCGCACCCGCATCGGCGCGACCTACGAGGAGTGGTTCGGCGGGACGCTGCCGTTCAGCTTTGCCGGCATCCTCATGGCCTCGGTGATTTTCAATATGCCCTTCGTGCTGCGGCCCTTCATCGTGGGGTTCAGCAGCATCGAGCGCCACTATCTCGAAGCCTCGTGGGGGCTGGGGGCATCGCGGATGAGGACCTTTTTCCGTGTCGCTTTGCCGCTGGCCTGGTCTGGTGTCCTTTCGGGGATGGTGCTCGGGTTCGCCCATACCGTGGGGGAGTTCGGCGTCATCCTCATGGTGGGCGGAAACATCCCCGGCGTGACGCGCACCCTCTCGATCTCGCTCTACGATGATGTGCAGGCGATGCACTACGAGAGTGCGGCACAGACCGCGCTCTGGCTCGTGGGCTTCGCCTTTCTGAGCCTCTCACTGGTGATGACGATCAGTCGGCGCTATCGGCTGATCTGATCGGCGGTTGGCGCGGGGAGTAACCGTGTTGAGTGAGGCCCCTGACCCTGTTGTGTAGTCGCCATTCGACTGGTCGCGGGGCATTTTTATCCTGAGTTGGGAGGGAAAAAGGTGGTGGTGGTGGTCGCGAAGGCCTTCCGGTCTATCAATTCTTGCCTCTTCGCGATCAGGTTCCGATATCTCGAGCGGCACCTCGCCTCTGTCGGCAAACGTTTCGGTGGTGACTACCAAAAGTGGATCGAAAAGGGCTACCGGCGTTCGTTTGATCCGGAGGTCAAGGAGCTCTATCGGCGCATCCTCGAGACTTTCTGAAGACGCGTGCCGCGAGCGCTGATGCGCAAACTCCGCCTTTTTGACAAAAAAGGGAGGAAAATTATTAGAAAAGCCGTATTTTCAGGAGGTGTTTATTCTCCTGCCCACTCCGGATCTTACTCATGACGAATCGAATCTCCATGATCCAACGCTTTTCTATCGTGCTTTTGGTCCTCATTCTCACGGTTCCTTCTCCGGGCCGGGCTGACGACGGGATCGGCAGTAAGATCGACTCCTACGTCAAGTCCCTGCGGGCGCGAGGCGGGTTGCGCAGTGACGAAAAGACGGCCTGGCTCGTCTACGATTTCACCTCGGGCCGCGAGGTGGCGAATATCAACGGGAGTAGCATGTTGCAGGCGGCGAGCATGATCAAACCTTTCGTGGCGCTCGCCTTTTTCCATGAAGTCGAGGCGGGGCGTCTCTCCTACAGCGAGACCGCCCGTCGCCACATGGAGCTGATGATCCAGAAGAGCAACAACGAGTCGACCAACTGGGTGATGCGTCAGACGGGCGGACCATCCGCCACTGAGGCGCTCTTAAAGAGGCTCTACCCGGCCCTCTGCCAGCAGATTCGCATCGTGGAATACATACCGGAAGGCGGCAAGACCTATCGCAACCAAGGTTCGGCAGGTGATTACGGCCGCTTTCTCCACGAACTCTGGCATCGTCGCCTTCCCCAGTCGGATGAAATGCTGCGAGTGATGGGGCTGCCGGGGAACGATCGACTTTTCACCAAGGTGAAGAGTGTCCCCACGGGAACCCGTGTCTACAATAAGACGGGCAGCACCGCGATGTGCTGCGGGGACATGGGCATCCTCGTAGCGAGGGGGAAGGACGGAAAAAATTATCCCTACGCGGTCATTGGTGTCATCGAGAGCGGCCGGCGCAACAACTCGAATTACTCTTCGTGGATCTCGAGCCGGGCGGATGTGATACGGGGCGTCTCGAATGTGGTCTATCTGGAGATGAAGAAGCGCTACCCGCTCTGAGGGGGCGGCGCCGGCTCAATTCACCGGCTCAGTTCACCGGCTTGATCCCGAAGCCCCGGTTGCCTCTCGCCGGAACGGGGTCTCTCACCTGAAGGCGGACGGAGTCCGCATGTATGTTCTACCCCGCTGAGCGCCAAAACGAGGGCATCCGACTCAGGGTAAACTACTTACTCCCGCAATTGTTCTTTAAAAAGATCGCCAAAATTTTAGTCTTTCTTCACTATTATTCTCAGAATTAAAAGTATTTTTTTCTTGCGTTAGGGTCGTCCACGAACAAGTGTCTACACGGTGCAAGTTCTTGAGGGCTAGCAATCGAAAACAGTCCACCCAAGTCATCCAGTGAAAAGCCTGATCATTATCCCGACCCTCTTAGCGCTTGTTATTTCCGCACAGGCCGGGGACTGGGGCAAGGCGCCGGTTGATAAGATTCCAGTGGTGGAAGAGTGTCTCGATCTCGGAGCGGTGATCCACACAGGGTATCAAACGCATTACCTCTACAAAGGCTACCTCTTCGGACAGGATGCTGTCACGAGCGGAGTCCATTATCGATTCGAAGGCCTCGGGCTTCCCGTGACCGCTTCGATGCAATATACCAACGTCGCCGCCGGTGCCATCCTGACCAACGCGACGAACGACGATCTCTCCCTCGCTCTCCGGGCGGATCTTCCTTCTTTTGCCGGGTTCGACGCCTCGCTCAGTTACGTTTACCATTTCTATCCTGAGGATACGACTACCCGCCTCTATCCTTCCAGTCAGGGTGAGTTGGGTCTTCACCTCTCCCGCGACCTCCAAGTGGCCGTGCTCAAGTTTGACCTTTTTTATAACAATTCTCTTCCCAACGCCTGGAACGGAATGATTCCCGGCGGCGCGAACAACGACTCGGGTGTGTGGTATTGGGAGCTCGGCCTTGAGCGTGAGTTTGACGTGCTCGGCCACGGTCTCGTCCTCGGTGGCGGGGTAGCCTATGCCGACAACTATTGGGGCAGAGGACCGAACTTCCGCAACGGCGGGCGCTCTAGCGGGTGGAATCACTACTACCTCGAGGCATCACTGCCGGTGGAGCTGAACTGCCGCACCACGCTCACTCCCTACATCGGTTTTGTTGGCGCTCCCGATTCCTGGCTGATGGACGGCATGCCGAACTGGCTCGGTCTTTCCGGGCAGTCCGACATCTTCCACGGCGGAGTGAATCTCAGCGTTTCTTTCTGAGGCGGGCTGGCGGTTTTCTCCCTCTCGACGACGGGCAGTTTCTTACTGGGCGAACAGACCGAGACGTGACGGGCAGCGCCGGGGGAGGAATCGCGGCTCAGGGATGAGGGTTCGGGGACTTTCGGGTGATTTCCCCGGGGGTGACCCCGTCAAGTCATCGGTCGCACCCTGTTCAGTCCCCCACGGTTTTGCCTGTCCCGGCCCTGAAAACTTCACAGAACCAATGAAGACTGCCCTCCCGCTCCCTCTTTTCAGCTTCCTCGCGCTAGTGATCGTTGCCTCTCCCGGCGGCAGTCTGCGGGCCGAAGAGCGACCGAATCTCATCTTCCTGCTCACCGACGATCAGCGCGACAACACCCTCGGCGCGATGGGGCATCCCTTTGTGCAGACGCCGAACCTTGATGCTCTGATGCGGGATTCGGTGCGCTTCCGTAACACCTATATCGCCACGCCGGTCTGCTCCCCGAGCCGGGTTTCGTTCTTCACCGGGATGCCCGAGCGGGTCCACGGGGTCGGCTTCAGTTCCTCCTACGAGATGACGGAAGAGCAGTGGGAGCTGAGCTACCCGGCGCTGCTGCGGAAGGCGGGTTACCACACCGGCTTTGTCGGGAAGTTCGGGGTCGAGTATTACACCTTCAAAGGGAAGGCGGCGGAGAAGTTCGACTTCTGGCGGGGGCACGACGGATGGACGAAATTTTTCCCGAAGGACTACGAGTCCCCGAGCACCACGCCCTACGATGACGCCGAAGAGGACATCATCACCCCCATCATGGGCGAGGCGATGACCTCCTTTCTCGATCAGGTTCCGGGTGGCCGGCCTTTTTCCCTCTCCGTCAGCTTCAATGTACCGCACGGGTCCCAGACGACATCGATGTACGCCGATTACCCGGACTGGCACCTCATGAAACGCCCCGCGAACGAAAATCCGAAACTGCGGGGCCATCCCTTTTATGACACCCTCTATCGCGACATCGCTATCACGATTCCCGACGAGACGGGGTCGGATCCCTACCGACTCATCCCGCAGTTTATCCTCGATCAGGATAAGGGGCGTCGGAATCAGACTTACCCCTACAACTACGACCGGGCCGCCTGTCTCGAGCATCACATCCGCTATTATCAGACCATCACCGGGCTCGACCACGTCATCGGGGGGCTCCTCTCGGACTTGAAAAAACGGGGGCTCGATCAGAACACGGTCATTCTCTTTGCAAGCGATCACGGGCTCATCATGGGCGAATACGGGATGGGCGGCAAAGAACTGCTCCTCGATCTCGCCTCGAAGATCCCCTGCCTCGTTCACGATCCCCGCGCCGCCGAGGCGCAGCGCGGGCGCGAGCTGGATCATCTCGTCTCGAGCATCGACCTGACGCGGACGATACTCGACTACGCCGGGGTCGAGGCGCCCGAGTTCATGGAGGGCCGCAGCCTCCGCCCTCTCGTGGAAGGTCGCGAGACGGAGTGGCGCGACGAACTCTTCCTGGAGAGTCTTTTCACTCTGCGTGACAATCCCTTTCAGGAGGGCATGCGGACAGAGCGATGGAAGTACATCCGCATGTATGACGGGGTCATGCCTTTCAAGGAAGGCGACATCGATTTTTCCGGCCGCAAGGCGGAGTTCGAGTTGCTCTTCGATCTGGACTCCGATCCTTACGAACGCACCAATCTGGCCTCCGTCGCGGAACACGCGAACATCCTCGCGGAATTGCGCGAAAAGACCGCGGTAAAGTCCGTCGCGATCAACGCGCGGCGCGAGGCTTTCAAAGCGGCCGTGCCGACAAAGGGGCGCGTCGATCCGCCGAAGGAGGGGAAAGGCAAAGGGAAAAAGTGATCCAGCTTTCGGCCTTTACTTCGACTCCAGTCCGACCGTGTTCACCGCGATGACTTTGTATTGATGGATCACTCCGGCTTCAGCCGTCGTGTCCGTGTAGCGCATCGCGACGAGAGGTTGGGTGGGGGTGTCGCTGTAGGATAGATTCTGAAAGAGCGGGCGACCGAAGGGGTTCGTGGCTGCCTCGGGCACTTTCGCGAGGACCGCGCCGTCGCGTTCGATGAGGAAGCCCGCGAGGCCGCTCTCGAGGTCGGCTTCGGCGTCCCAGGTGAGCTCGTTTCCTTTCACGATCAAATTCGTCGGGGCGGGTGGCGGGGTCGTGTCGGGGATGGCGGTGTCTTTGACATACCTCGACCAGGCCTGCGCGATCGCTTCGTTGGGGAGCCAGACGGAGCTCTCACGAGGGCCGGAAAAATTCGTCTCCGGGAGAGG
>JBDNIL010000112.1:0-13393 GCA_041688355.1 Verrucomicrobiales bacterium
AAAACCCCGCCATCGGACCTCAACTACGACATGTGGTGCGGTCCCGCCGAGATGCTCCCCTACCGCGAGGCCTGCCACCACTGGTCTTGGCGTTGGACAAAGACCTTCGGCGGCGGCCAGCTCATGGACTGGATCGGTCACCACAACGACATCGCCCACTGGGGGCTCGGCATGGACAAGAGCGGCCCGGTCTCCGTCGAGGCGAAGGACTGGATCTATCCTTCGACGAAACTCTATGACGCGCCGATGAGCTACGACGTGATCTCGAAATACGAGGGAGGCACCGAGGTCGTGATGTCCTCGCGGCTGACCATGGGCACGAAGTGGATCGGCGAAGATGGCTGGGTCTATGTCACCCGCGGCAAGATCGAGGCCTCGAATCCCGCCTGGCTCGAGCCCGGCTTTGTCGCCGGCGAGTGGAAAACCTACAAGACGCCCGGCCATCAGCGCAACTTCATCGATTGCGTCCTCTCCCGCGAGGACACCATCGCCAATGCGGAGACCGCGCACCGCTCGATTACCCCCGGCCATCTCGCCTTTGTCTCTCACTCCATCGGCGGTCCGGTGCAGTGGGATGCCAAGGCAGAGAAAGTCGTCGGCAATGAAGAGGCGCAGAAGCAACTCATGGCTCTCCCCTACCGCGGCGACTGGAAGCTGGGCGCCTGATACGGGCTAGGCGGCTTGACGGCAGGGAGCACGCCGGAGAGGGTGTGCTCTTTGAACGTACCCTGTTAGCTCTCCTCTGACTTAATCGGCCCGGGACCCAGCTCGAGGATCTCGAGCTGCAAGTCATCGCGCAGGTGGGCGAGATCGTCCCCGGCTTTGCGGATCTCGGCTTCGGCGTCGATGGTCTGGAGCTGCCCTTTTCGCCAGATGAAGTAGCCGGTGACGATGCCCAGCGTCATGAAAAATACAGCGCAGATCGCGAGGTAGGGCCAGCCAGTCAAATCCCCCTCGAGGAACGACATCCCGCCGGGTGGCGAGAGCTCCGCGAACAGGGAAGTGAAAGCGGTGAGATCGGCCATGGTTGGCTTCTCAGTTGACGGCTTCGGCAACGGCGACGGGGACGACGATCATCTCGACGCGGCGGGCTTTCCAGTCAGTGAAGCGGCGATCCTGGCCAGCCCCGCGGACGGTGACGAGGTTCTGGGAGACCCCTTTTTCAAGAAGTCGCTCCCGCACCGCATCGCCCCGGCGGGCGCTGAGTCGCTCGTTTTGGTCGGGATTCCCCTCGCTCCCGGCGTAGCCAATCACGGTCACCTCGACCTTGCGGCCGAAACGACGGATGGCCCGGGCGCAGAGGTCGATCTTCTCGAGCTCGGCGATGCTGAGTGAGGCGGTGCCTTCGGTGAAATACACGGTGTGGTCATCGTCGCTGCCGGCGCCCGATTTTCTCCCGCCGGACTCCACCGGCGCAGGAGCAGGCTCGGCCGCCTTTTTCGGGTTGTGGTGGGTGGTCTTGGTGACGAGTTCGTCAAGGGAGATCCCCTCCTCCTCCCCCGAAGCTTCGGCGGTGAGAGATCGGTGAATCGCGGCGGCGAGGCTCGCCTCATCCAGGAGCGGTGTGGCCTCCGGTGAGACCATCTCCGCAGACATGGCAGAGAGAGCTTCTGAATGAAGCGCTTCGGCCTCGCGGGCGTCGGAAAGTTCCGCTTCGACGGCGAGCAGTTTTTCTTTCAACACGGAGATCTCGCCGTCGCGCGAGGCGCGCTGCATGATTATTGCGCTCAGCTGATCCTGCAGTTCGCGGATCGACTCGGAGCGCTGCTCCAGCCTCTCCTGCAGGCTCTCCACCTCGTCGAGGCTTTGCAGACGCTGTTCGGTCTCCGACTCCAATGTAGCGGTCTGCTCCGTAATCGTCTCACGAAGCGCTTCGATCTCGCTCGTGAGGCGGGCTGCCTCCTCTCGCTGCTGTGCGGTCATTACCTCATGCTCCTCAGCCGTGAGAGTGAGCTTGCTCTCGTAGTCGGCCTGGAGTGCCCCGAGGGTCTCGATGTGTGCCCTTGCCTCGCTTTCGCCGGCGACACTGGTTTCGAGCGCGGCCTTGAGACTTTCCAATTCCCCGATCAGGTTGCCGAGTTCGGATTCTTTCTCTTCGATGTGTGCCCTCGCCTCGCTTTCGCCGGCGACACTGCTTTCCAGCGAGGCCTTGAGACTTTCCAATTCCCCGATCAGGTTGCGGAGTTCGGATTCTTTCTCTTCGATGTGGGCCCTTGCCTCGCTTTCGCCGGCGACACTGCTTTCCAGCGAGGCTTTGAGACTTTCCCATTCCACGAAGAGGCTGCGGAGTTCGGATTCTTTCTCTTCGAGGCGGGCCTTAGTTTGCCCTTCGCTTGCTTCACGGGCCTCGATTGAAACGCGGAGAGTCCCCAGTTCGGCTAGCAATGCGCTGCCTTCGGTCTCTTTCTCTTCGAGACGAATTGAGAGTTGCAGCGTGCGTTC
The DNA here is from genome assembly GCA_041688355.1 of Verrucomicrobiales bacterium. GTDB lineage: Bacteria > Verrucomicrobiota > Verrucomicrobiia > Verrucomicrobiales > DEV007 > Arctic95D-9. The sequence continues at coordinate 2,443 of JBDNIL010000112.1, forward strand.
GTCACTGGCCCGGAGTGCCTCTTCCAGATCGACGATACTGAGACGGGAGGCTTCTTTTTCTTCGCGGGCGCTCTCCAACTCGGTGTTGATGCGGTTGAGTCTGACATCGAGGTCACCGGCCTGGCGGGTGCTCTCGGTGAGTTCTTGCGAGATCGCGGCGAGCTGGTTTTCACGCAGGGCGGCGGCTTCCTCAAGCTGGGCGACACGGCGGGTGGCGCGATCAAGCTCGCGTATCGTGTCGTCCTTGTCGTGTGAGACCTGACGCATGTCTTCCTGCAACAGGGCGAGGGAGGCGCCGGACTGGTCCAACTGCTCGGTTAGGGCGGCGATCTGCGCATGGGCCGCCTCGATCGCTTCTTCTGCGGTGGCGATGCGCTTGACAGACGCGGCGAACTCGTCGCGACGACGCTCGAGTTCGGCCTCGAGTTGACGGGCCTGGGCTTCGTGGTAGCGGGCGTGTTTGGAGGTCTCGTCGGCGTCGGCGCGGGCGGCGTTTAGTTCATGGTAACGCTGGCTTAGAGCGAGTTCGAGATCGGCTATGCGTTGACTCTGTTCTTCGACAAACGCCGATTTCGCAGCGACCCCGGCATTGAGAACGCGGGATTCATCATTGAGCGCTTCGAGTTCGCCTTCGGTCTCGGCAAGAGTGTTCTTAAGTTGGCGCACGAGGTCACGCTGGGTCCGGAGTTCGGTCGAAAGGTCGTTCACCTCGGCGCTGCGGTCTTCGATGATCGCTTCGAGTTCTTCCATCTCGGCGCGGGCCTTCTGGAATTCAACAACGCTCGCATTGTAGGCGATGCGAACGTCACTGAGCTCGTGGCGGGCATCCGTGAGCTGGCTCTGGAGAGCTTCGCTCTCAAAAGTGCGTTCGGCGAAGGCATGGCGCAGGTCGGTGAGTTCTTCGGTGAGATCGGTGATCGATTCGCCGCTCTGGCTGACGGTCTGGAGCGCCCCGGCGAGTTCTTCACGAGTGGTCTCGAGTTGTTGAGAAAGCTCCTCGCGGCATGACTGCACGGTCTCGAGTTCGGAAAGGCTCGTCTCCAGATCCGAAATCTCGGCAAGGCGGAGATTGAGGGCACGACGGACGTCGTACATCTCGTGGCATGCGTCGTTGAGATCGGACTGGAGTGAAGCCTTGCGGCGCTGCAGGATCTCGAGCTCGGCGATTTTCTCGCCGGCTTTGTCGAGGTCGGCGGATTTGGAAAGAAGGTCGGTTTCGAGAGTGCCTATCTCTTCGCGGTAGCGGGCGACTTCACCGGTGAGCGCGGTGATGTTTCCCTCAAGGTCGTCCTTCTCTCCGAGGTGAGCAGTGAGAAGACTATCCTCTTTTGCGGAAAACTCGGCGAGGAGCATTTCTTTTTCGGATCCGAATTCTTCGACCCTCGCGGCAAAGCCGGCGAGGAACATTTCTTTTTCGGATCCGAATTCTTCGACCCTCGTGGCAAAGCCGGCGAGGAGCGCTTCTTTTTCGGATCCGAATTCCTCGACCCTCGCGGCGAAGCCGGCGAGGAGCATTTCTTTTTCGGATCCGAATTCTTCGACCCTCGTGGCAAAGCCGGCGAGGAGCGCTTCTTTTTCGGAAGCGACGACTTCCTCCCGCGCGGAGAACTCGCGCTTCAGTTCAGTGATGGATTCGCTGCCCTTTTGCTTAAAGGAAAGGAGCTGGCTGCGAAGGCCGCGCATCTCCCATCCTCGCTGGGGGAGGAGCGCTTTCCACTGGGCCACCTCGGCAGCCTGTGCGAGGGTGATCGCCTCGGCGGAAGTGAGCTTTGCCTCAAGGGCGATGATCTTCTCTGCGGCGAGCGCGAGTTCATCCGCGGACTTGCTTGCGGGATTCTCAATGAGTTTCGCTTCGAGCGCCTCGACGAGGGCAAGCTGCTTCTGATACTCGGCGCGCACGTCGTGGAGTTCGTCGTGGGTGTCGATGAGGTCCTGCTCAAGATCACGGATCCGTGCCTGGAACTCGGTGGCGGCAACTGCCTCTGCTGACTCAACCGGTGCGGCGGCAGCCATGGCCTTAGCCACGGGTCCGACGACGGGTGCCCTCCCGGCGTCCTCCCGCCACTGGCGATGCTCGTCTTTTTCGCGCTCGAGCGCGGCCTCAAGCTCTTTGACTCTGACCTTGAGCCCCTGATCTACGGGGAGTTCCGCAGGGATCTCTTTGCCGGACGACGTTAGCTGGCGGGAAAGGACCTCGATGCGCTGCTCTTTTTCCGCGAGTGTCGCCTCCCACGAGTCGCGATCCGCTTGCCAGCGGACCCGGAGTTTCTTAAAGAGGTCTCTCTGGGATGCCCCGAGGGCGCTCCACTGGCTCGCGAGATTCATGTTCTCCTCTACCGCGTAACTGAGGCGCTGAGTGAATCGACCCCATGTCACCTTGGCGAGGAGCAGCCCGATGCTGAAAAAGACTATTGCAGACACCCCTACCGGGAGCCAGTTTTTGAGAAGGAAAAAGGAGAGATCGTGCATCGTGGGTCTGTGTTTGGAGAAATCGTCAGGGGGGAAGTTACTCGGCTCCGCCGGAAAGCTCGGACTTGATTCGGGAGATCTCGTCGCTCGTCTTTTCGTAATCGGCTAAAGCGGCGCGGTTCCCCTCCTCGACCTTCTCGGTGAATTTACGTGTATTCTTCCAAATAATCCAGCCGATGAAACAGCCGAGGAGAAGACAGGCGCCCCCGCCGATCAGCAGTGTCATCCCCCAGTCGAGGAGATAGCTTTCAGCAGAGGGTGTGAGAGTGGGAGACATGGAGGCGAACAGGCTCAGGGCGCAGCGGCAGGTGCAGTGGCTTCGTCGGCTGGTTTCAGCGAGACATCGACGCGACGGGCCTTCCACTGCTGACTGCGGGGGACATTCGAAACATTTTCGACCACGGCGGCCGTTTCGACGGAGTCGACCATGAGTTCGAGTCGCTCAAGTTCGGCAACTACGGACTGGGCCCGTTTAAGGCTCAGCTCGCGATTCTTTTCCGGATTGCCCTTATGGTCCGAAACCCCGGTGACGATGAGGGACAGTTCCCCGTTTACTCTCTTTAGAGTCTCGACGAGAGCCGCCACCTTGGTTCCCTCCCCGGACTTGATGATTTCGCTACCGGCATCGAAATAGACGGGAAATTCCTTGAGCGCGACAGTGACGGTCTCACGCAACTCGGGCGTGAGAGGCGGCTTTGGCACCGGAGCGTCGATGTGGAGCAGATCGTTCTGAATCGTGAAGTTCGTGGGCACGGTGTTGACTGCGATGTTCTGGAGAATCTGCTTGTCCGAGAGAGCGATAGTCCGGCCCTCCATCGTGAGACGATTGTCCTCGAAACGGAATTTTCCATTCTCCACCCGGTTGAGGGCCTCGGTAAAGAACTCAGGCAGCCGGGAGATCCACTCGTATCCGGGCGCTCCAGAGATAGGCTCGATGTCGTTCTTCACACTCAGTCCGGGGTGCAGAACGGTCAGCTTTTCCTCGATCTTCGTCGCCAGCGATTTGTCAGAGAGCCTGCCCGTGAGGACCAGCAGCTCGCCCTCGAAAACGGCGAGCAGGCTCTGTCCCCCGCCCGAACCCGTCACCGATGCCGCGATGGAGATATCGGCTACGATCTCGATGGCGGGTTCGATCTCGCCCAGCGGAGAGAGACCGGCCTCCATCGCCTGAAAGGTCGGTTCATCAGGCGAGGTGCCGTGCAGACGGATCTGCTTTTCGGAAAAGTCAGCAGTCATCTCGCCGGTGAGCCCCCGGAGCAATACCGGGAGCACGGCGGGAAGCGCCCCCTGCCAGGGTGCCGGGGCAGTGCCCCCCGAAACCTCGATCCGATCAGAGATCGCGGGAGCAGGTTCGATGGCCCGAAGAGCGGCAAGCACGGCCGCCTTGCCTGACTCGTCGGGCAGTATGCCGTTAAGGGTAACTCCGAAGCGATTGCGGGTAAGTTTCAACTCGGCGTTGCGGAGAAATGTATCAGGAACTTTCACGACGATCTGATCGACGGTTCCGCCTGCTGCGATCCCCCCTGCGAGGTCCAGCAGGCTCGCACGGATGCCATCGTTGGGAACGGTGCCGTTGATTGTGAGCTTTCCCTCCTTCAGGGAAACTTCAGCCACCCCGGGATGAGCGAGGAGCCCGGCGGCGAGTGAGGCGAACTCGGCCATCTTCGGAAAGGGCAGCTGGCGTGGGTCAAAGGAAATACTATTGTCGATTTCGCCGATACCCGGCAGCGCGTGAAGGCGCGAAGCGAGGAGGCTGCGCCCTTCCTCATCCGACGAGGCGAGGACTCCCCCGATCTTCGCAGTATCGCTTCCCGCGCTCCGCGTCACGAGGAGCCAGGGCGACAAAGTGGGACGAATCGTGATCGCGGTTTCGTCGATCTCCGGCCAGTAGGCGGTGGGCAGCTTCTCGCGCAGCAGTGCCACCACTTTCTCCGTGGCATCCGGGCTCTCGACGACCCCGCCTAGAGCGCCGGTGAGGTGGTCGAACTTCACCTCCACCCCCTCATAGCTGGCTTCCGCGAGCACAGCGAGGGCACGGTCCTGCATCTCTGACTCGAGATTTGCCCGGAGGGTGAACTTCGCGAGCACCGCCGAGCCGATCACGGCAAATATAAAAAGGATAATGATGACAAGAAACCTCATCCCGCACGGGTAAAATCAATCACTGACAATATTCAATTTTTACAAAATTCTCAACCTTCAAGTCACTTTTCTCAAAATTAAGATAAATTTATTAAATGCATAAATAACATCGGATTTAATATTATAATTTTAATAAAATAACTGCCGCCTTAGAAAATGCAAGCCTGCTTGCTAACCTGCTCTCATGATTTGCATGGCTGCTACTCGGCCCCGGCTTCATGTGGCTCGCCAGGCCACTGCGACGGGCTCTACATCTGTCTTTGTATTCGGAATGCCGGCAAGCCACGTCCCGCCCGCTCAATCGATGAGAAGCCCGAGGATTCCGGCACCGTCGTTGGCATTGTAAGCTCCGGTGCCAACGGAGTAGAGCCGCGTAGCGCGATCAGAATCGCTGCTTGCCTGGTTTTGGGCCTTCTGGAGCAGTTTAGGGATCGCCGCCGCATCTTTGGACTTCGCCTCGCGGGAGAGATGGCGCACGAGGGCTCCGTCAAAGAAGTAGGCCCGGTGTTCGATCGCGGTATCTATCGTGGCGCCCTCCCCGTTCGGCAGTGTTTCGCCGGTGAATCCCCAGGCGGAATCGGTGGCGAAGGCAAAAAGGAGTTCGCCGTGATCGTAGTAGTAATACTCCTCCGAACCTCCGTGGTCTCCCATTCCATAGGAGAGCTTGATTTTGACGAGGGTGTCGCCCAGATAATAGCGGGTAAAAGTCCCTGAGATCGGGTCACTGTTCGAGGTGAACTCCATCTCCTTCGCCCGGAGTTTGGTGCTCTCGGTGCGGTTGTAGCGTTCGCGGATATCCTTCACCTTAGCTTCGGCCTCATCGGCGCGGGCGGGAGTGAGGGACAGAGAAGCGGCGGCAAAAAGAATGTGGATCGTGGCGCGCCTGCGGTTGGGATGCGGTTTCATAGGTGACGATTGAAACGGCGGCAGCCACCGCCTGCAAGTATTTTCCCGCAACGATTTCCCAAATGCGGGCTGGCACAAAAAAAGCCCGCCTCCGTCTCCGGAAGCGGGCTTTCACTCAGAAGAGTTGCGGGTCTGACAATCAGTCAGCCTTATTGAGCTCGGCGGCTGCTTCGATACCACGCTCGGCCATGGCGGCCTTGCGGCTCAGTTTGACCCGGCCGCGCTCATCGACACCGATGCACTTGGCGTAAACCATGTCGCCGACCTTGACCACATCGTTGACCTCGTTGACCCGGAAGTCGGCAAGCTCGGAGATGTGGACCATGCCGTCTTTGCCCGGGAGGACTTCGACGAAGGCACCGAAGTTCGTCGTGCTGACGACCTTACCGTAGTAAGTCGCTCCCACTTCGATCTCGGCGGTCGTGCGGCGAACGAGTTCGATGGCACGGTTGAGGGCTTCCTGGTGCGCAGCGTAGATGCTCACGGTGCCGTCATCAGAGATGTTGATGTCAGCGCCGGTCTCGGCCTGGATGCCCTTGATGTTCTTGCCGCCGGGGCCGATGAGTTCACCGATCTTCTGGGGATCGATCTTGATCGTCTCGATGCGGGGTGCGTGCTGGCTGAGGGCCTTCGGTGCGGAAATGATGTTGTTCATCACCTCGAGGACCTCGAAGCGGCCCTTCGTGGCCTTGTCGACACCTTCGAGGAGGATGTCGAGGGAAAGGCCGGCGAGCTTGAGGTCGAGCTGGTAGCCCGTCACACCCTCGCTGGTGCCGCAAAGTTTGAAGTCCATGTCGCCCATGAAGTCCTCGTTGCCGATGATGTCGATCATCGTGACATAACGCTTCATACTATCACCTTCGAACTCGGTCACGAGACCGCAGGAGATCCCCGCGACGGGGCGGATGAGCGGAACCCCGGCGTCGAGGAGAGCCATCACGCCCGAACAAACCGAGGCCATCGAGGTGGAGCCGTTCGACTCCATTACTTCGCTGGAAATGCGGATCGCATACGGGAAGTCGGCTTCGGTGGGGATGACCGGCTCGATCGACTTCTCGGCGAGAGCGCCGTGACCGATCTCGCGGCGGTTCATGCCGCCCATACGGCCGGTCTCACCCACGCTGAAGGGCGGGAAATTGTAGTGAAGGATGAAACGCTTCGAGTCTTCGCCACCGGCGTAGTTGTCGAAATACTGCTTCTCATCAGCCGGAGCGAGCGTTGCGATGGCGAGAGCCTGGGTCTCGCCGCGGGCAAAGAGCGCGGAACCGTGGGTGCGGGGGAGCACGCCGATTTCGCCCGAGAGCGGACGGATCGTGTCGATGTCGCGTCCGTCGCAGCGCTGGCCTTTGTCGAGGATGCTGATACGGAAGGCCTTTTTCTGCAGGTAGTCGAAGGCCTGGGAGATCGCGAACTCATTCGCATCGGGGTATTTCTCGAGGATCTTCGCGGAGACTTCCTTGCGGAGACCGGAGACGGCGGCACCGCGCTCGATCTTGGAGGCTTTGTAAAGGGCGTCTTCGATGCGGTTCCCGGCGACTTCGTAGGCGATTTCGAGGAGTTCGTCCTGCACTTCCATGAGGGCGACGGTGCGCTTCGGCTTGCCGGCACGGCGGGCAAGTTCTTCCTGCGCATCAAGGAGCGGCTGGATCGCCTTCTGAGCGAAGAGGAGCGCCTCTTTGAACTTCTCATCGGGCACTTCTTTGGCGCCGCCTTCGATCATGATGACCTTGTCACGAAGACCGACGTAGACGAGGTCGAGGGTGCTATCTTCGCGTTCGTCGAAGGTCGGGTTGACGATGAAGTCGTCGCCGATCAAGCCGATACGCACGGCGCCAATGGGTCCGGCGAAAGGAATGTCGGAAACACAGAGGGCGGCGGAGGCGCCGTTGATGCTGAGAATGTCGGCATCGTTGACCCCGTCGGCGCTGAGGAGAAGGGCGACGATCTGGGTGTCATACAGATACCCCTTGGGAAAGAGCGGACGAAGCGGGCGGTCCGTCATCCGGCAGGTGAGGATCTCCTTTTCCGTGGGGCGACCCTCGCGTTTGAAGTAGCCACCGGGGAAGCGGCCCGCAGCAGCGGCCTTTTCCTTGTATTCGACCGAGAGGGGGAACCAGTCCTGGCCCTCCTTCATCTTGGTTTGCGAGACGGCGGTCACGATGACCACCGTTTCACCGACCTGAAGGGTCACGGCACCATCGGCAAGCTTGCCCATCTTGCCGGTTTCAATCGTCATTTCCTGCGTGCCGACTTGGCACGTAATTTTTTCAATACTCATATGTTTCCTTTTTGCTAAAAAATCGGGGATTTCAGTGAGACAGGCAGGAGGGATCCCCGCTGCTGCGACCGAGAGCTCCACCCGTGACGTGGGCGGAGACAGGGTTTCGGGCGGTGCCAACAACGGCAGCAAGCCGCGGGACTACCCAAAACGGAGAAAGCGCCGGGGTGAACCGACGCTTTCAAAGAAAATGTTACCGGCGCAGGCCGAGGGTCGCGAGCGCTTTCTGATAGCGCCCGGGATCGGTGCGGGCAAGGTAATCGAGAAGTTTACGGCGGCGTGCGACAAGGCGCAGAAGTCCGCGCCGCGAAGAAACGTCTTTTTTGTTGGCCGTGAGGTGGCCGGTGAGGTGGGTGATGCGCTCGGTCATCAGTGCGATTTGCACGTCGGCGCTTCCCGTATCACGATCATGGAGTTGGAGCTCCACTGTCTTGTTGCTTAATTCACTCATTTGCTCTCAGTTTTGGCATCGCCTTGACGCCGTGTTGTTTTTCCTTAATTCAGGGTCCGAACGGAATCACATTTCATTACCGATGCAAAGGAAAAGATGCCATAAATGTCAGTTTTCCAGTAAAAACCCGGACGCCGTGTCTGTCGTGTTCGTAATAACTTATGATGGCTAGTGAAGAGATAAAAATTCCGGAGACGGTTCCGGTCATGGTGCTGGGAGGGGCGACATTATTCCCTCACGGTTACATGCCGCTTTTCCTCTTCGAGATGCGGTATCGGGAGCTGTTGAGCCACGCCCTTGAGCGCGACCGCATGTTCTGCATCGGCCACGCCCGGACCGGGATTGACGTCGAATTGAGCACCGACCCGGTCCATCATGTGACCACGGTGGGGCTTGTTCGCGCCTGTGTGACCCACCCCGATGGCACTTCGCACCTGATGCTATCCGGGATCCAGAGGGTCGAGATCCTAGGGTGGGAGCAGCACACCCCTTTCCGGATCGCCTCCATTATGCCCCTGCCCTCCTATCTCGGTGATCCACCGGCGGCAGCCTCGGCCGCGCTCGAGCTCGTCGACATGAGCAGCCGTCTCTGCGGAGATGGGCAGGGCATTTCGGAACAACTCCGCGAGCATCTCCGCAGCGTGAAAGATCCCACTGCGATCGCCGACGTCGTGGGGCAGAGTTTCGTGAGCGACCCCGCGGATCGGCAGCTACTGCTTGAGATGAGTGACGTGAATGATAGACTCGACTTTCTCGTCAGTCATCTCACCCTGCTCATCTCGGGCGGAGGCAAGTGAGTCGCGCCTGACGGCTCACGCTCAACGTGGCCCGATGAGGCTTCTCTTTCGTCCGGAAGATCGCGATGCACCGACACCGAGGGCGGGAGCCAGTCGGGCACTCCGGGATCATGAGAAATACTGGAAAATCGCTTCCCGCTCCAGTTTGCCGCCCTTCAGCGCCGGGAGCAGATCGCCGCCGTCAAAGACCTGCTCCTTCTCCGCCTCGAGTCCCAGCCCGGCGAGGGGCGTGCCGACAGCGGACTGGCGGAGTATGCCCGCGTGAAGGTCATGCCGCGCTGCGCGAGGCGCTCGATGTTCGGCGTCTCATAGAGCTTCGTGGTGCCATACAGCGTCGTATCGCTCCAGCCGAGATCGTCGGCGAGGAGGAAGATGACATTGGGTTTCTCCGCCGAGCGGGCCGTGCCGCACAGGGTGACCAGGGTCAATGAGAGGAAAAGTGAAGTTAATCTCATGAAAATTAGCGATTCAAGGAAATGCCGCCGAGCTGATCTCCGCAGAGATCGGGGCAACCACGGCGAGCGAGAGCGCGCCGGGGAAAAGAAGGAATCGGGAGATCACGGAGGTGCTGCCGGGGGCCAGTCACGACTATTTCGCAAAGAGCGGCAATTTTGCAAAGCCGGCGAAGACCCCCGTGAACTGCTCAGGAGCGGGTTTGGGGAGTGGAGCGATATAGGTGCCGTTCGCCTTGCTGCCCGCCAGGAACTGCGCCGCCTCCCACGCCGGAAGACCGGCCACGCTCACCGCCCAGTAGGACATGTGGGCGCGGAATCGGGCGTGCGCGGGGAACTTCGACTTGTGACACTCGGCGAGGAGGGCGTTCAGGAACTGCAGGTCACAGTCCGCCTGACAGGACCCGATCCTGTCATAGCAGGCATCGTGCTGGCGGCAGGCCGCGCGGAAGTCGGCCCCGGCGCAGCCCTGGAAAAAGAGGTATCGCAGCGGGCCATTGATCGAATCAGGGCCGCAGGGACGTCTCACGAGCAGGCTCTGCAACTTATCGCACTCCGCGCAGTCATCGGCCCGCGCCGCCGTCGCGGGGAATCCTGAGAAAAACAGGAAACTCCAGAGCAATAACGGCAGGTAGGTTCGGTGCAAAGACAACATCCTTATGAGTCGTCCTTTTCAATGACCCGATTGTCAAGGTTCGATCCGCTTTACGACAATATCGTCGATTTCGATCCCCGCCTCGCCGCCGTTCTGCATCCAGAGCAGCTTTCGTTTGCCCGACTTGAATCCGGGCCGGCTGAGCGTTTCGGTCGAGACGGTTCCGTCGAGGGAAAGAGCCACTTCTTCGCCCTTAAACGTGAGTTTGACCTCGCGCCAATCATTCGCCGAGAGCTCGAGCTTTTCCAGAGGCAGCACCTCATTGAGCCGATAGGCACCACTGAGCGGATCGGCCTCGCGCCCCACCTTCTGGCGCAGCGGATGATCGGGATCGAGCGAGTGCCCGTCGACCTGGAGCTGAACGCCCTCGCGCAGCAATTTCACCCGCAATATGTGGTCGACGCTGCCGTAGCCATCGTCCCCATCGACGAAAAACCAGAGCCAGCCACCCGCTCCGAGATGGCGGTAGCGGAAGGAAATCTCGAGATCGTCTCCGTCCACCGGCAGGGAGACCATGGGCGGGTATTTGCCCCCGCTCGCCCCGCGGGTCCACATCGCGCCGTCGCGGACCTCGGTGTTTTTGTTGGGGATAAACGTGCTGAAACGTTTCGCCTCGAAATCGTCGCCGAAGGACTCGCTGATCGCCGAAACCGCCGGGCCTTTCAGATGCTCGGCAAAGAAATCATCGGCCGTCTCGACGCAGAGATTGAATGCCTTTTGCTGACCGAGAAAGGCATGGGGCGCGCCCGGGATGAGGGCGAGGCCGGTGGGAATGCCCAGTTTTTCCAGATTGGCTCGGGT
>JBDNIL010000113.1:0-26419 GCA_041688355.1 Verrucomicrobiales bacterium
CCTTCGCGTTGGTGAGGAAGGCACACTCGATTAGGATCGATGGATCGTTGGAATAACGTAGAACGGCATATCGGGAACGTTTCACCCCGCGATCAAAGCCTCCGGTTTTGCCAAGGAGGGTGTGCTGCATCGTATTCGCCAGAACAAAACTGGCCGGCTCAATCGCGTTCCCTTCACACTTTCGGCGATCCAAAATCGGATCGGGCGCCTTCCCTGTTATGGGAAAGCCCAGCGGAGGAAGCGCATAGACCTCGATGCCACTGGCCGAGGGCTTCCACTCGGCTGAATTGAAATGAATACTGACAAAGATCGGGTTGTCGTAGTCGTCGGTCATTTTCGGGCGTTCCGCCAAATCGACGAAGGAGTCTGAAAGCCGACTCTGCACGACCTTTACTTTTTTTGACTCGAGAATCCGGCGGGCACGCTTGACCACGTCGAGGGTGTAGTCTTTTTCGTAGCCGTAGGCACTCTTGCCTCCGATGTCATGCCCGCCATGTCCGGGATCGAAGACGACCGTTTTGACCTTTCCGATCTGTTTGACTGAAGCGGGGCTCATGGCAGGACCCAGCGTTGCGTTGATGTCCGCCAGAGAGACGAACGCCTGACCGGTTCTGCTCGCAACCGGAAACGAAAGCCAGTGCCTGACACCATCGACGATGACTTCCCGCGTCCCTGTCTTCACGACCAGTTGATGAGATTCCCCGGCAAATCCGATCTCCCTCGGTTCTTTACGCCGCTTCGCCGGTTTCATTGAGAACGCCTCGGCAAATTCCCCGAGCGCTACGTAGGACATCTCGTTGATTTGAGTCGTGCGCCATTCGCCCATGGCGAGAGACCCATTCAGACAGGCATATCCAAAGATCACGATTGGAAGCAAACGGATCCGGAATCGAAGAGGGTGAGGCATCAATAAAGAGGGATAGGAGTTGGATCGTTTGTCAAATGTTGTCGCCCTTTCCCACCCGGGGCGACACAGATTGGACGATACGCCGGGGTTTCTACTACACAGACAATAAGGGCGTGCGCCGCAAGGGTGACTTTCTCATCTTCGAACCGCTCCACGGGTTGCTCGTCCTCGAGGTGAAGGGGCACCGCTTCCGCCAGTTCGCCCCGACGGGGGCCTGGGAGGGCGACCCGGAAAAGAACTGCGACCAACGCGTCGACCGGCTCGACCAGGAGCACGCCGGGGTGATCCGCGCTCTCGACGAGGCGAGCCCCGGCTGGCATCCGGTGGCCAAGGCGCTCTGCCTGCCGAATGAATTCATCCCCGAGGGGCAGACGAGCTTCCGGGACATCCCCCGTGACCAACTCGTCGACCGTCGCGATCTCGACCGCCTCGAGTCCCTCTTCGGCCGTTTCTTCGGCGGCCAGCAGCCCCGCGACCTCAGCCGCCACCGCGAAGTTTTTCTCAAGGTCTACGGCAAGGGCTCCGCGCCCGGGGAGTTGCGACACTTTCTCGACCACAACGAGATCCTCTTCCGCAAACAGCTCACCCGGCAATACCAGCTCCTCGACATCCTCGAAGGCAACCGCCAGCTCCTCATCGAGGGAGGGGCGGGCACCGGCAAGACCTGGAACGCAGTCGAGCAGGCGGTGCGCCTCGCCGAAGAGGGCGAGGGGGCGAACCGCTCGAAGCTCAACTGGAGATTTGGTTCTCACGAGACTGGAAGACACTCAGGGCAACACGGTTTTCGGTGTCATCCCGAAACGCTGAAAAACAAGCCTCGATACTCAGCGGGAATGCTCCCCCGGGAAAAGGCATCAAAATTGGCCCGCTCAGCCAGAAGTGAGTGGAACCCGCGAGGGAATCATCGAAGCGCTCGATCAGCGCCGCACGATCGCGGCAACCGATAAGATTTACCTCAATTTCACCTGCAACGACCGCCCCCCTCGGGTCAATTTTTGAAACGGAGGAAAATCCACGACTCTGGTTCCGAGTCGACGGCACCGCCCCGATCAAGCGCATCACTCTCGTGAGGAACGAAGAGGATGACCTTTTTTTGCGAGCCGACGATGAAATTGGGGGCTTCACAGGGCCTGCAGCGGGCATACCGTGATCGTGCGGATTGTATACAAAATGAATTAGGGCTTGGTTGATGGTAGATGTTTCTGTTGAAATCTGCAACCCGATGAATCCTCCCCTTCACGCCCTCCGGCTTTTCCCCGGCCTCTTTCTGGCCCTTTCGATCAGTGGCGGATCGGTTGGCGCAGTCGACTTTGCTAAAGATATTCAGCCGTTTTTGGAAAAGAAGTGTCTCGGTTGCCACAATCCGAACACCGCGAAGGGGGATATTTCGTTGTCGACGGCAGAGGAGGTCCTGCATCCGGAAGCAAAACTGGTGATTCCGGGAAAAGCTCTCGCGAGCGATCTCTACCTCGTCGCGACGCCGGAAGAGCCCGGAGAGAAACCCTACATGCCGGACGAGGGCGAACCGCTCACGGAGGCGGAGGCGGAGCTGCTCCGACAATGGATCGATGCGGGCGCCGAGTGGCCGGAGGGACTCGTGCTGCGCGAAGCGTCAAAAGCAGACAAGAGCTGGTGGGCCTATCAGCCGCTTCAGGAAGCCGCCCCACCGGAGAATGACGAGGATCATCCAGTCGACGCCTTCCTCGAGAAAGAGCGCGCTGAGAAATCCCTTTCGATGAATCCACCGGCTGACCGGAGGGTGCTGATTCGCCGCGCCACCTACGATTTGACGGGCCTGCCCCCGACGGCGGAGGAAGTGGAGACCTTTGTCGGGAATGAGGATCCGGAGGCTTACGAAAAGCTGATTGATCGCCTCCTTGCGTCACCTCACTATGGAGAGCGCTGGGGGCGCCACTGGCTCGATGTGGTCCGCTTTGGAGAAAGCAACGGCTACGAGCGAAATTTCATTATTAACAGCCTCTGGCCGTTTCGAGACTTCGTGATCCGGTCGATCAATGAAGACAAACCCTTCGATCAATTCATTCGCGCGCATCTCGCGGGCGATGTCTTCGGGGCGGGAGATCCGTTGGTCGAAGTCGGCAGCGCCTTTCTCGTGGCGGGTCCTTATGATGATGTGGGAAATCAGGACGCGGAGCAGGCCGCACAAATCCGGGCGAATACGCTCGATGAAATCATCAACGCGACGAGTCAGGCTTTCCTCGGGATGACGGTGAGTTGCGCGCGCTGTCACGATCACAAATTCGATCCGATCGCGCAGACGGATTACTATCAACTCTACGCCACCTTCGCCGGAGTTCGCCATGGAGAGCGGGCCATTGCGACCCCGGAGCAAAAGGGTGAAGTGGCGGCCCTGCTCGCTCCCCTGAACGGGCGGAAAAAGGAACTGGAGGAAGAGGAGCAGGCAATAATGGCCGGGATTCAGCACCGTGCCGGAGCCCGTGCCGCTGAGTTTGAAAGGCAATGGACCCGGGAGAAAACAGACCGGACGGGGACGACTGAAACGTTCACTCCGGTCGAGGCCCGTTTTGTCCGCCTCGTGAGCGAAGCTCAGGATAGTACTCCGAATACGGCAGCGGGCTTCGGGATTGATGAGTTTGAAGTCTGGTCTGCCGGGAGCAGTTCCGAAAATGTGGCACTGGCTGATCGTGGCGCAAAGGCCTCCGGAGCTTCGAGAGAGATCGAAGACTTTCCCGGGGCCTACGGCGCTCAGCATGCGATCGATGGAAAAACAGGTGAGCGGTTTCTCGCGAGAGGCACGGACCTCACGATCGAGCTGGCGGAGCCGACGATGATTGAAAGGGTCGTTTTCTCCAGTGCCAGGAGAGAGGACAATCCGGAGCATCGCAAATTCACTTTCGTCGCCGATTACCGCATCGAAGTATCGTCTGACGGGGAATCGTGGAGGGAGGTCGCCAATGGCCATGACCGGAAACCGGTGAGTGAAGTTCATCGGAACGTCCGCTGGCGCAAAGCCGAAATGACAACGGAGGAGGCGGCAACCGTGGCAGGAATTCGGAAAAATTTGGCAGCGGTGCAAGGGGAAATCGCAGCCGTTCCTGAGCTCCCGAAAGTGTGGATCGGAAATCGTGTCGCCAAAGACGCGGAGGGACCCTTTCATCTTTTCATCGGCGGCAGCCCGCAGAGGAAAGGGGAGGAGGTCGTTCCCGCAAGCCTTTCCACTCTTGCGGGTTCCGCTCCGACTTACGTATTGCCGGCCGATGCTCCGGAAGCGACCCGGCGCCTCGAACTCGCGAACTGGATCGCGAGTCCGGAGAATCCTCTCACGCTCCGCGTTCTCGCGAACCGGCTCTGGCATTACCATTTCGGGACCGGGATCGTCGATACCCCGAATGACTTCGGCTACATGGGGGGACGACCCACTCATCCGGAACTTCTCGATTTTCTCGCCGTGAAGCTTCGGGAAAATGGCTGGCGGCTTAAAGAGATGCACCGGTTCATCATGACCTCGAAGGCCTATCAGCAGTCTTCGGCCTGGCGGGAGGAGGCGGCGAAGGTGGACGGAGATAGTCGGCTCCTCTGGCGGTTTTCTCCGCGGCGACTTTCCGCTGAGGAGATCAGGGATACAATTTTGGCTGTGTCAGGAAAACTCGATGACGGGATGGGTGGCCCCGGCTTCCGGCTCTTCCACTTCATGCAGGACAATGTCAGCACCTACGAACCGCTCGACGAGCACGGTCCGGAGACCTATCGGCGGGCGGTTTATCACCAGAATGCGAGAGCGTCGGTCGTCGATCTCATGACCGAGTTCGATCAGCCCGACTGCACCTTCTCCGCTCCGGAACGCGCCGAGACAACGACGCCACTCCAGGCGCTCACGATGATGAATCACGATTTCACGATGGACATGGCAGACGCCTTCGCGGGGCGGATCGCCGAAAAAGGAGCTGACCCGGCAGCGCAAGTTCACGAGGCCTATCGCATTCTTTATCAGCGTTCGCCGAATCCGGAAGAGATGGCGAAACTTGCCGCCTCGATTCAGGAGCTCGGCCTCGTTTCCGTTGCGCGTGCCCTGCTCAACAGCAGTGAACTGATCTTTCTCGACTGATGACACTCACGCTCAATCCCCGCTTAGCCGACTTGAAGCAGATTCTTCAATTGTTCCGTCGTTTCCTCTCTGGAAAGGGAACCCGATGCGACGTTCATCGTGAACTCCAGCCATGGTTCCACATCAAGAATTGGTTCGGGGAGAAGCCCGTTGCTTTCGAGAAAGACGAGACAGGTGGCGAGGGCGACTCGTTTATTTCCATCGACGAAAGGGTGATTGCTGGAAAGATAATAGAGGTAGGCCGCCGCAATCTCGCAGGGATCACTCATCAGGGCCTGAGCGCCCATCGTCGCCTGCGGAGCGGCGATGGCAGACTCCAGCAAGTCCCCGGAGCGGATCCCGTCACCACCGCCATGCGCGGCAAGGACCTCCCGGTGAATCGCAAGAGCGGCAGGTTTTCCAGGATGTCGAAGTTCGCTCATGAAAGATGCCGAAAGAGTTCGCTATTCTTCCCAATGATTTCCCGCGCGGCCCCGGCGGCTGCTTCTTCAGTGATCTCGACATCATTCATCGGCGTCAGCGTGATCGTGCCGCCACTGTGGACCTCGACATTGACCTGGTCACCGGGCTTGAGCTTGGCAAGCTGGAGAAGAGTCGAGTCAAAAATCAATCCGTGAGAATTGCCGATTTTAGAAATTGTTTTTTTCATGCGTAAAACTCCGTTTTACAACCTGTTTTGTCAATCCCCTGACTGATCATGAATCCTCTCCACGCCAACACCCGCCGCCGTTTCCTCGGCGATGTCACGACCGGTCTCATGGGGGTCGGGCTGGCCCAACTCATGACCCGTGAGGGCTTCGGCGCGGTTTCCTCTTTCCGGCAGGGGCCGCATTTCCCGCCGAAAGCGAAACGGGTCCTTCAGATTTTCTGCCCGGGTGCGGCTTCTCACATGGACCTTTGGGAGCACAAACCGATGCTGGAAAAAATGCACGGCGAGCCTCTTCCGGGGGAAGAGGACATGGTCTCGTTTCAGGGAAAAAACGGTCCCCTCATGAAGAGTCCGTGGCCCTTTGCTCCTGCCGGAAAGAGCGGAAAAATGATCAGCACCATGCTTCCGAACATGGCTGAGCATGTCGATGACATCGCCTTTTTCCACGGCATGACTTCGAAGACTAACACCCACGGACCGGGCTGTGTCTTTGTGAATACCGGTCACGCGACTGAGGGCTTCCCCTCCGCCGGAGCGTGGACGAGCTACGCTCTCGGGAGTCTCACCGACAACCTTCCCACTTATGTCGCGATTCCCGATATCCGCGGCGAGCCCCCGAATGGTAAGGCGAACTGGAGCAACGGGTTTCTCCCGGCGAAGCATCAAGCCATCACCATGGCCGCTCATCAGCCAATCCGGAACATCAGGCGTCCGTCCGGGGTGAGCGATGCAAAGGAGCAGGGGACTCGCGATCTTCTCACATTTTTGAATGAGCGACACGCCGCCGAGCGCGCCGCCGAAACCGACCTTCGTGCGAGGATCGGAGCCTATGAGCTTGCCGCAAAAATGCAGATGTCCGCCCCGGAGGTGAGCGACTTTGCGAGTGAGTCGCCGGATATTCATAAACTCTACGGCACCGATTCCGGAAATGAGTTGAAGGCTGCCTACGCACGCAACTGCCTCCTCTCGAGGCGTTTGTTAGAGCGCGGGGTTCGTTACGTGAATCTCTATTGTTCCTCCCGTGCCTCGGGTGTTGATGGACTCCTCAACTGGGACGCGCACAAGACCCTGAAGAGCGATTACGAGCGCCACTGCCCGATCTTTGATCAACCCACCGCGGCCCTTCTCACTGACCTGAAGCAGCGCGGCTTGCTCGAGGATACGCTCGTGCTCTGGACGACCGAATTCGGACGCATGCCGACCCGGCAGGAGGGCACCTCAGGGCGTGATCATAATCCGGATGGCTTCACCTGCTGGATGATGGGAGCCGGAATCAAGGGAGGCGTCAGCTACGGCGCCACCGACGACTTCGGCCGCCGTGCGGAGGAGAATCCGACCACGGTCTGGGACTACTACTCCACGGTTCTGCATCTCCTCGGGCTCGACTACGAAAAGCTTTCCTTCTATCACAATGGGATCGACCAGCGCCTCACCGATGTTCATGGTGGGGTTGTTCACTCTGTCCTTGCATGAAAAAATCCCCCCTCATCGCTCTCATTCTCGCCGCCTCCCTCTTCGGTGCCGGTGCTACGCTTTTCAGCGAAGAAAAACCAGCGCCGCAGCCAGCGCCGGAAAAGCGGGCGCCCCGCCCCAGGGCATCTCAGGAAATACCTGAAAAAGAGGCCGCGATTTCCCTGGTCGGGCCCGCTCTTTCCATTCGGCGGGAAGGGCTTCAGCGGGATCTTCCCTCAGCGGCGGTGATGCCCGATGGCAGTGTCATGGCGGCTTTTGTGGAGTGGAACGGGGTCTCCGACGCACTTCGCCTTGCGAAGGTCCCGGCCGATTCGAATGAGATCGTCGCGACTCTCGTCGAGTCAGGGATCCTGCACGAGCCTGCTCTCGCGGTCGATGGGGAGGGGACGGTCTGGTGCTTCTGGCCGGAGACAAATGAAGCGGATGACTCCGTCAATATCCTCGCCGCCTCGTGGACCGGGGCCGGTGGGGTCGGTCCGCGGGAGGTCATCGCTGACTCCGACGCTGCCGAGGCCTTCGTCGATGCGGGGACCGATTCCGAAGGTCGTGTCTGGGTCAGTTGGCAATCGCTCCGGGCCGGCGAGGGAGATGTCTTTGCCCGTTTTTTCGACCCGGCTTCAAAGACCTGGTCCAGTGAGATCGCGGTGAGCGACGCGCCCGGAGGAGACTGGGAACCCGATTTGGCCTTCGACGGGGAGGGCAATGCCTGGGTCCTTTACGACAGCTCCCGGGGAAATGAATTCAATCTCTACCTCGCCCGTGTCACAACCGCAGGGGAGGTGAAAGTGTTTCCGATCGGACACTCTGCTTCCTACGAGGCCCGGGGCTCGATCACGGCGACCGCCGAAGGTGACGGGTTCTGGATCGCGGCCGAGCGGGGGAAGGAGCGATGGGGACTCGATTCGCGTGGTCATGAAAACGGGACGGGGATCAACGCCGGAAAGTCGGTCCTCTTCGGACGTTTTTCCCTGGCGGAGGAATCGTTCACGGAGATTCCACTTGGTCCCGCCGGAGAAGCGGGAAATCCGGTCAATGTTCCCGTGGTTGGACTTGGTCGTGACGGGAATCCCTGGGTCGCCTATCGCTATTTTGCAACCGCACTCTGGAGAATCGGGCTCACCGCCTACCGGCAGGATTCAGAGACCTGGAGCGCCCGTCGGCGACTCCCCGGGAGCAGCTATGGTCAGGATCGCCGGGCCGTTTTTCTTCCCCCGGGCGACGGCGCCGACATTCAAATCTGCTGGCCGTCTGATCTTAGAACCACGAAAGCGCACGGGGAGGTGGGGATTCACTTTGCCTCGCTCCCCTCTCCCGGATCACTTCCTCCTGCAACGGCCTTTGTCGCGAAGGAGAAACCGGCGCTGCCATTTGCCCCCTCTGAGGCGACCCCGGAGCGCCCCGCGATGGAGCGGCACGAATGGGAGGTCGGAGGAAAAAACCTCGGGCTTTTCTGGGGCGATTTTCACCGCCACACCGATGTCTCCAACTGCCGGACCGGCTTTGACGGCTGCATCGTTGACCATTTTCGCTACGCCTATGACCTCGGTAAAATCGATTTTCTCGGAACCTCGGATCACACTGACATTGGTAAGATCTACCATCCCTACGAGTGGTGGCACAACCAGCGTATGCACGACGCCCTCCACAGTCCGGGCCGGTTCAACACGATGTATGTCTACGAGCGGGAGCAGGTCTGGCCCTGGGGGCATCGCAATGTCGTCTTTGCTGACCGGGGCGGGCCGCTCGTTTATATCAAGCGTCCTACCTATCGCGCCTCGCCGTGGCAGTCTGTCTTTCCGGTCAAGGCAGGGCTCGATGAAATTTCCCCCTACGAACTCTGGGACATCATGGAGGACTACGGAAAGCCCGTCGCGGTCATCAGCCACACCGGCGCGACCCGCATGGGGACGGACTGGGCCAAATACGACCGCATCGGCTACGGGTCGGAGAATGTCGTCGAGATCTATCAGGGAGCCCGGGTCTCCTATGAGGGCGAGGGCGCGCCCCAGCCGACTGCGGGATTGAAGCCCCGGGAAAAATACACGATCGACGGAGACGCCGAAGCGACGCCGCCGGCCCCGATTCTAGATTTTGGGCAATACAAAGCGGGCACTTATCAAAACGCGCTCGAACTCGGGCGAAAGCTGGGGGTCTTCGCGAGCTCGGATCACATTTCCCAGCATACAAGCTATGGCGGCGTCTACTGCGAAGAGTTCACCCGCGAGGGAATCATCGAAGCGCTCGATCAGCGCCGCACGATCGCCGCGACCGATAAGATTTACCTCAACTTCACCTGCAACGACCGCCCCCTCGGGTCAATTTTTGAAACGGAGGAAAATCCACGACTCTGGTTTCGCGTCGATGGCACCGCCCCGATCAAGCGCATCACTCTCGTGAGGAACGAAGAGGACTGGAAAACCTTCGGCCCGTTTGCGGAATCACTCTTCGAGACCTCCGTGACGGACGAAGCGATGCTCGACGGCGAGAACCGCTACTACGTCAGGGTGGAGCAAGTCGACGGCAATATGGCCTGGTCGTCGCCGGTCTGGGTGACACGGAAAGCGGCTCCCTGAGTGAGTTGACTTGCCGGAATGGTGATTCACGCGTGATAGTCCTGCAGCGCCCGCACTTCCACCTCGCTGCCCTGCAGTGACTTGATCGCCAGCAGGGCGGCGTCGGCGCCGCGCAGGGTCGTCATGATGGGGATGCGAGCCTGCATCGCGGCGGTGCGGATCTTCACCTCGTCGGCCCGCGGGTTTTTGCCGCTGGGGGTGTTGATGATGAGAGCCATGTCCTCGTTTTTCATCAGGTCGATGACGTTGGGACGCTGGCCGCTCGCGAGCTTGGGCAGGATGTTCACTTCGATCCCCGCGGCGCTGATCTCGCTGCCGGTGCCGCTCGTCGCGTAGATCGTAAAACCGAGTTCGGCGTAGCCTTTGGCGAGACGGACGACGTTGGGACGATCGGTTTCCTTGACGCTGATAAAGACATTACCCTTCGTCGGCAGGGTGCCGCCGGCGGCCATCTGGCTCTTGGCGAAAGCGAGGCCGAAGTCCATATCGATGCCCATGACTTCGCCGGTGCTCTTCATCTCGGGGCCGAGGATGATGTCGACGCCGGTGAACTTGCTGAAGGGGAAGACGGCCTCTTTGACGCTGTAGTGATTCGGATGGACCTCGGCGGTGAAGCCGAGCTCTTTCAGCGTCTTCCCGACCATGATCTTGGCGGCGAGTTTCGGGAGCGGCACGCCGATCGCCTTACTGACGAAGGGCGCGGTGCGGCTGGCACGGGGATTGACCTCGATGACGTAGAGATCGTCGCCTTTCACAGCGAGCTGCATGTTCATGAGTCCGCGCACCTCGAGGGCGATGGCGAGCTTCGTGGCGGCGGCGCGGATGCGATCCTGCATCGCTGCGCTGAGGGAAAAGGGCGGAATGACGCAGGCCGAGTCACCCGAGTGGATCCCGGCCTCTTCGATGTGCTCCATGATCGCCCCGATCACGGTGGTCTCGCCGTCGCTGATGCAATCGACATCGACCTCGGTCGCGTCTTCGAGGAAGCGATCGACGAGGACGGGGCGGTCGGGCGTGGCATCGACCGCGTTCTGCATGTAGTGGGTCAGCTCGGCGTCGCTGTAAACGATCTGCATGGCGCGTCCGCCGAGGACAAAGCTGGGACGCATGAGGCTGGGGTAACCAATCGTAGCGGTGATGGCGAGGGCTTCCTCAAGGCAGGTCGCGGTGCCACTGGGGGCCTGGTGCAGCCCGAGGTCGTCGAGGAGCTTCGCGAACATCTTGCGGTCTTCGGCGAGCTCAATGCTCTTCGGCGAGGTGCCGATGATGCGGACGCCGTTTTCCTCAAGGCCTTTGGCGAGGTTCAGCGGGGTCTGGCCGCCAAACTGGACGATGACGCCGAGGACCTGATCGTCGTGGTTCTCGCGCTCGTAGATGTTGAGCACGTCCTCGAGGGTGAGGGGTTCGAAATAGAGTTTGTCCGAGGTGTCGTAGTCGGTCGAGACTGTCTCGGGATTCGAGTTGACCATGATCGTCTCGAAGCCGAGTTCGCGCAGGGCGAAGCTGGCGTGGACGCAGCAGTAGTCGAACTCGATCCCCTGCCCGATGCGGTTGGGGCCGCCGCCGAGGATGATGACCTTCTTTTTGTCACTGTCGCGCACTTCGTCCTCGATGCCATAGGTCGAGTAGTAGTAGGGCGTAAAGGCCTCGAACTCGGCCGCGCAGGTATCGACGAGACGGTAGGTGGGGATGACTCCGGCAGCCTTGCGTTCGGCACGGGCGGCAGACTCGGTGATCCCTTTGGCGAGGGCGATCTGGCGATCGGAAAAGCCGAGTTTCTTCGCCTTGCGGAGATCGGTGTCGGCGAGCTGCAGCTGCTCTTTTACAATCTCGTCGATCTGACGCAGGAACCAGCGGTCAATCTTCGTGAGGGCAAAGACTTTCTCGATTTCCCACCCGCGGACAAAAGCCTGGGCGAGGAAGAAAATGCGCTCGGCATTCGGGACGCTGAGCTTCGTCGTGAGGGTCTCGTCATCGACCACGACATCGGCCCCGTCGCCGAGAAGTCCGAAACGCTTGATCTCGAGACTGCGCAGCGCCTTTTGCAGGCTCTCTTTGAAAGTCCGGCCGATCGCCATCGCTTCCCCGACCGACTTCATCTGCGTGGTGAGAGTCTCATTGGCCCCGGGGAATTTCTCGAAAGTAAAACGGGGGAGCTTCGTCACGACGTAGTCGATCGAGGGCTCGAAGCTCGCCGGCGTCTCGCGGGTGATGTCGTTGCGGATCTCGTCGAGGGTGTAGCCGACCGCGAGCTTGGCCGCGATCTTGGCGATGGGGAATCCGGTCGCCTTCGAGGCGAGGGCCGAACTGCGCGAGACACGCGGGTTCATCTCGATGACGATCATGCGGCCGGTCTCGGGATTGATGGAAAACTGGATGTTCGAGCCCCCGGTCTCGACGCCGATCTCGCGGATGATGGCGAAAGAGGCGTCGCGCATGATCTGGTATTCACGGTCTGTCAGGGTCTGCGCGGGTGCCACGGTGATGGAGTCCCCCGTGTGCACGCCCATGGGATCGAAGTTCTCGATCGAGCAGATGATGACGCAGTTGTCGGCCTTGTCGCGCATCACTTCCATCTCGTATTCCTTCCACCCGAGGAGCGATTCCTCGACGAGGACTTCGGTGACGGGTGAGAGGTCGAGACCGCGGGCGATGATCGTTTCAAATTCCTCGCGGTTGTAGGCGATCCCGCCGCCGCTGCCGCCGAGGGTGTAGGCGGGGCGAATGATGAGCGGGAAAGAGCCGATCTCCAGAGCGATGACGTGCGCTTCCTCGAGGGTGTGGGCGACGCCGGAATGAGGCATGTCGAGACCGATGCGGATCATCGCCTCTTTGAAAAGCAGTCTGTCCTCCCCTTTCTCGATCGCCTCGGCATTCGCCCCGATGAGACGGACGCCGGCCTTTTCGAGGAAGCCCGAGCGGACCAGTTCCATCGCGGTGTTGAGAGCGGTCTGCCCCCCCAGCGTCGGGAGAAGCGCGTCGGGCTTTTCCTTCTCGATGATCTTCTCGACCACCGCGGCGGTGATGGGTTCGATGTAGGTGCGATCCGCGAATTCGGGATCGGTCATGATCGTGGCCGGATTCGAGTTCACGAGGATGACAGAGTATCCCTCCTCGCGCAGCGCCTTGCAGGCCTGAACGCCCGAATAGTCAAACTCGCAGCCCTGTCCGATGACGATGGGCCCTGAACCGATCAGTAGAATTTTTTGAATCGATGTGTCTCGCGGCATTTCCCAGAAAGCTAAAATTTGTCACCCCTTGCATGAGGCGGGGGAAATCGCAATCGGGAAACCTCTTTTTCCCTCTCTGAATCGCCCGAAAGGCCTCTTCATCAAGGTCTTCGCCCTGTGTTCGAGCTGGCAGCCCTAATTAGTTGGGCGAAAGACTTGAAACTCAGCATCGGGGGGCGGTATTAGTAATACCAGAATTTTAAGAAAGCTTTACCATTCTGACCTCCTCCCTCTCCACGCGGTCGACCCTCCGGGCATCATCAATCACCAGGGGCGCGTCGCGGTGAGCGGAGAGAACCACGACGGCGACGGCTACTTCAAATTCGCCCTCTCCGCCTCGCCGGGCACGACCGTGAACGAGGGTGACGCGACCCGAATCTCCGCCGACCTGACCCTCGAGATGGGACGAAGCTACTACTACCAAATCTTCGACTCGCAGAACAACGACATCACCCCGGGCCGCATGAACGTGACCGCCTCGGCGATTCGGCTCGGCTTTTCCCAGCCGCAGGTGAATCCGGGGGGAGTCTTCCTCCATCAGATCCAGGCAAAATCCCGAGGTAGCAGGGCCCGCCAGAACGTCAATCTCATCGCCCGCTCCGTCAGCGACGCCCGTGCCATCGATATCGGCCGGGCAAAATTGAAGGCCGTGGTGAAGAAGGAACGATGATCCCGCGCAAATCCTTCTGACTTTCTGCTTGAAAAGCGGCGCATTTCTTTCGACTATGAGGGGACTCTTTGCCCGCCATGAAACGCGTCTCCATTCTCCTCGCCGCCCTGATCGTCTGTTTTGGCACCAATGCCATCGCCGAGCAGTATCAGAACATCAAGCCCGGGTTGCGCTGCCATTACCCCCGGAAAGACCGCAGCTTCTGCAAAGTCTTCCCGCAATTCTCGCTCCGCCACGGCATCTGCAGCCCCGAGCCTGAAGTCATCGGCAACATCGAGTGGTGCCGTGAGGACATCACCGTGACGGAGCGTCTCGAGTGCGGCAACTACGAGACCTACGAAGCGGTCGTCATCACCTACCGCCCCGCCTACGAAAACGGTGCCTGGGGGAAAAAGTTCACGCGCACCTACCGCAAGGAACCCTCTCTCGTCACTCCCCCCATCCTCGCCGAGGGCAGCTACAAGTGAGGCGCGACCAGTCCAAGCTCCGGGGTGCCACCATCCCCGACCGCCCCCGACATGGAATTTGATCTCACCGGCGAGCACGCCCGCTACGCCTACCGTCTCCCCGGCGGTCTCGTCACTCCCCGGCCCATCGCCTGGCGATCCGAAGACGCTCCTCGTGATCCCGGAGAACTTTGCCCCGATCGGCCGCATGGAAGTCCCGGCCGGTTACTGCCGCACCTCGGACCGTTTCAATATGCCCCGACCTGAGTAGATGATCCGGGAAGTAAGAAGGTTCTCAAATATAATTTGGAAAAGTGAAATAATTCGCTTCAATTTGGGCGAAGCTTGGGCTTTATATGGAGAAGACGTGGACTCCATCCTGCTACGCAGGGACACCGACCACTAATTGCCTCAACCTGCGCCACTGTGCCTGAAAAACCAACAGACCTGCTGGGAAAGAATTATTTCCAGACGCGAGAGAAGCTGAGTGAAGCGATTCAGTCTCTCACCGGGCTCGGACGCGACGGCGGGATCAGCGCGGCGAGGCTCGCTCTGCTCAAAAACCTGATGGCGAATCTGGAAGATCCCTTCCTCTTTGTCGTCGTCGGGGAGGTCAATGCGGGCAAGTCGACCCTGCTCAACGCGATCTTCGGCGAAGACTTCTGCAATGCCGACGTCATCCCGACGACAGACCGGATCGGGTTTTTCAAGTACGGGGCCGAGGCGCACGAGTTCGATTTCTCCGACGACATCGTCGAGATCTTCCGGCCGAATGATTTCCTGAAGGATTTCAACATCGTTGACACTCCCGGGACGAACTCGATCGAGTCAGAGCATCAGAAGATCACCGAGCAGTTCCTCCCCATGGCGGATCTCGTTCTGTTCGTCTTCGCGGTCACCAATCCCTGGGGTGCCTCGACCTGGGATTTCCTCGACCGTATCCACCATCAGTGGAAAAAGAAGGTCGTCTTTGTCCTGCAGCAGTGCGACCTGCGCACCGAGGAGGAAGTCTCGGCCATCCTCGAGCACCTCCAGAAAACGGCGCACCACCGCTTCGGCCAGCATTTCCCGACCTTTGCAGTCTCGGCAAAGAAGGCCTTCCTTGCCAAGACCTCGGGCCTCGAAAACGAGGAACTCTCCCGCAACAGCCGCATCGACGGGCTCGAACGCTACATCTCGGGCATCGTCGAATCGTCCGAACCGCGCCTCATCAAGCTCATCCACGCATGGCGGGCGGCCTGCTACGTGCTGGGCGAGATCAAGGAAAACCTCGGTGCCGCCTCGGAGATCATCCGCGCCGACACGGAGCTGCTGAGCGAGCTCGAGCCTGCCTGTCGCACCCAACAGGAGCGCACCCTGAAAAAATGCGAGCCGCTCTTCGAGGCTTTTGACCAGAGCTTCATGGCCGCCGGTCTCCAGGCCGAGCCGCTTCTCGACTCAGAGTTCCGCGTCATCTCCGCCCTGCTCCCCCGTCGCAAGAGCGCGGAAGAGATCGAGGGGCTCATCTTTGCCACGACGATGAAGGCGGTGCGCCGCAGCATCGGTGCCGGGGCCACGGCGGTGAGGGAAGACGTCGCCCACCTCTGGGATCGCGTCTCCGAGGAGATGGAAGAGCATTTTAATCTCGAGCTCAGCGTCGGCGAAGACGGCAGCCCCGACTGGAGCGCCGCCCATCGCCGAATCGAGGAAAAAGTCGAGGAAGCGACCGCCGAAGCGCTCCGCAATCTCAATCTGCGGGACCAGCTCGGCAGCCTCTTCGCCCGGCGCAGCCGCATCATCTGGGGATTTATTTTCGCAGCCATCCTCACCGCGCTCGGCGGAGTCATCCTCACGATGCTGGAGCAGACGCCGTGGAATGCGATCACCTTCGGGGTGGCCTCGCTCCTGCTCGCCTTCGCTGCGGTCGTGGGGGCCCAGTCGGTGCGGAAAGCACGGACCTTCTATACCGGCATCCTCGAAAAGCACCGCCCTATCATTGCGCAAAAGCAGCGCAAGGCCTTCGCCGAGGGGACGACTGCCTTTTACCACGACTTCATCGTTCTCTTCGAACCGCTCCGCCGCGTCTGCCGCGAGCATCGGGAGAAGTACGAGCCGCAACTGAAGGTCATCGGCAAAACCGAGACATCTCTCGCTGAACTCGAGCGAATCCTCGCTCCGGTCGAAAAGGCGCTCAGCTCCCGGAAATAGTGGAGACAGTCCCGGCGAATGCGAGCTCGGCGAGGTCGCAGAGGAGATGCCCGGCGATGAGGTGACACTCCTGCACGCGCGCCGTCACCGGTGAAGGCACGGACAGAAGGAGGTCCGCATTTTCGCCGCAGGCACCGCCCTGTTCGCCGGTGAAGGCAAAGGTCGTGATGCCCTCGCTGCGGGCGAACTCGAGCCCGCGCACGACATTGGCGCTGTTCCCGGAGGTCGAGATCCCCACGACGATGTCGCCGGGGCGACAGAGCGCCTCGACCTGGCGGGCGAAGACGGCTTCAAACCCGAAGTCATTGGCGCAGGCGGTGAGGATGGAGGTGTCGGTCGTAAAAGCGATCGAGGGCAGACCGCGACGATTGCGGGTGAAACGCACCACGAACTCCGTCGCGAGATGCTGGGAGTCCGCCGCACTGCCGCCGTTGCCGAAAAAGCAGATCTTCCCGCCCGCCTGGAGAGAGGAGACAGTGCGCTCACCCATCGCCGCGATCACCCCGGCGGATTGCTCCTGGAAACGGGCCACCGTTGCGGCATGATCGGCAAAAGTATCGTGGATGAGATCGGCGGCAGACATGAGGGGGGAAAGTCGGTAAAAAAGGGGATTTCAGAGCGGGACACCGTCGGGGAAATTCAGCGTGATCGCCGCGAGCAGCTCTTCGCGTTCGATCGGAGTCGTCCCGAGTTTTCCCACGACAATGCTGCTCGCAAGGTTGGAGACGTGCGCGGCGACGCCGGCCGAGAGTCCTGAACACAGTCCCAGAGTGTAAACCGCGATGGCGGTGTCCCCGGCCCCCGAGACGTCGAAGACCTCGCGCGCTTTCGCGGGGATGTGGACCGGGGCCGCGTCGGCGGAAAAAACGAGCATGCCCTGCTCGCCGAGTGTCAGCAGCACCTGCGCGCACGACCACTTCTCGAGGAGGGCGCGCCCCGTCGCGAGGAGAGGCTCGTCGTGAAGAGGGTCGACTCCCGCGTCGCGATTGAGATCCTCGACGCCCGCACAGGCAAAGGCTTCGGACCGGTTCGGCTTCACCGTCGTGACCCCGCGCCACTCGATCGGGTTACCCGGCTTCGGATCGACCGTGACGATGATGCCGCGCTCGGCGGCCGCAGCGAGCAGCCCGGCGACCAACTCGGCACTGATGAGGCCTTTTCCGTAGTCTTCGATGATGATGCCGTCGATCCGGGGCAGGACGGTGCGGATGCGCTCTACCAACTCGGTCGCGAGAGCCGGCGCGAGCAGACGCCTCTTTTCCCTATCGATCCGCACGACCTGCTG
This sequence comes from Verrucomicrobiales bacterium, assembly GCA_041688355.1. GTDB lineage: Bacteria > Verrucomicrobiota > Verrucomicrobiia > Verrucomicrobiales > DEV007 > Arctic95D-9. The sequence continues at coordinate 17,508 of JBDNIL010000113.1, forward strand.
ATGACGTGCGACGACGCGGGTCTTGGTGATGGTCTGGTATTCCTCGCGGCGGAGACAGAGCTCCACGCCGATGCCGTTTTCCGCGAGAGTAATCTCCAGCAAAGTGCCGTTGGGGTCGGTCCCGTAGAGCCCCGAGAGCTCCACGCGGGTCCCGAAAGGCGTCATGTTACGCGCCACGTTGGCCGCCCCGCCGGGGTAGCGCGACTCGCTCTGCACCTCTACGACGGGCACGGGTGCCTCGGGCGAGATGCGGGAGACGCTGCCCCAGATGAACCAGTCGAGCATGACGTCCCCAACAACGAGGATACGTTGTTCTGCAAAACGACCGAGCAAGGCCTGCGGTGATATGGCGTTTTCCCCCATGCTGGGGGCCATGCTACGACCTCGCACCGCCAATTGCAACCGCTGCGGTAAAGGCCCGGCCGGGGAATAGATCTGCCAAAATCAGACTGTTATTCCCTCCTCAGTGAGGACCTCGGACAGGGCGATCTCCATGCTCGCGCGGGCCCGGGCGGTGGTTAGGTGGAGATAGGCATGGATCGCGGCATCGCTCTCGCTGCGGTCCTCGCACTGTTCGCTGTATCTCTCAAAAGCGATCAGGCCCGAGAGCAGGCTTGCGAGGTGCTGGGGACACTCGCATTTCACCACCGACGAGACCTTCGCGATGCGCACGAGTTGCTCGTCGGTGAAGGCGCGCGGCGGGATCTCGCCCACGGGGCGCTCGAACGGCGCTGGAGTTGCCTCCTCCTCGACCGCTCTGCCCACAAGACCCGTACGCAGCGCCAACTGGATGTCCGCGATGCAGGCCAACTGGATCTCGGTCGCATCGACCGGAGCCCGCAGAGCGGTGATGCGCTTGATATCGAGTGGATTGATCGTGTCCTCGCGAGAGAACTGGTAGATCAGGATGGCACGCCGGACCCGCATCGTGGCGACCATTTCCTGAATCTCGACGATGTCTTCGGGGAAAATGGTGTCGCGCTCGACGATGATGAGCTCGATCGAGCCCGGCCGCAGGCTCGCCATCATCTCCTCAGCGGCCTGGAACTCGCCCACGATTCGCATCGCGGGAGTGTTCTCGGCAGCGTCTCGCACCGCCTGTCGAATCTTTATCCCGATCAACCCGATCCGACAGATTCCGGCCGGTGCCGGCGTCTCCAGGGACTCATCTGATCCTCTCGCCTCGAGGGCACTGGCGAGCCGCTCTTCGAGCTGGGCCGTGCTGAGTCGGGCGACACTGCTGATGGCATGTCCGTTGTCTACGAGGGTTTTCAAGAGGGAGAGCCGACGGATGTCATTCTGATTGTAGCGACGCCGCTTTGAATCACTCCGGTTCGGCTCGACTACGCCATACCGCCGCTCCCAGACCCGCAAAACATGAGACGAGATCCCCGTGAGCCGGGCAACGGCACTGATCTCGAAAAATTCATCGTGGGTCTTCATGGCGGTATCGGGCAAGATTGAGCGTTACAGGCTGCGAGGTTACGAACACCGGTAGACACATTTTCATCCTTTTTCAAAGTTTCCTCTTGTCTAATTCTTGTTCATAGACAATAGTTCGTCAACAACGAGACAATATGAATTCAAACACCAACAACGAAATGGAAGCAATTGAGCCATCTGACGAGCGCAAAGCCGAGGCCGCGCTGATGAAGCGGGTCGTAGCGCGCAATCACAAGGCGTTCGCGGAACTGAGCGAGAAATACTCGGCTCTGATCTTCTCGACCGCCTTCAAAGTCCTCAACCACTACGAAGACACCGAGGACATCATGAACGAGGTCCTCGCCACGATCTGGAAAAAGGCCGACACCTACCACCCGAAAAAGGGTTCGTTGGTGACCTGGATCTGCACGACTGCCCGCAATCGCTCGATCGACCGCGTTCGTTCAGTGCAGCGGCGCTCGGCTCTTTACGACCGTTTCGAAGAAAAGATGGAAGGCGACGCCCCCGAGGCCCGCACCACCGGACGCGAGGCGCTCTATCTCTCCGACGCCCGTCAGGTTCTCCAGACGGCTGTCGTGGCACTCTCTCCCGAGCAGCGCGAGGTCATCGAGCTCGCGTATTTTGAGGGACTCACCCAGAAGCAGATCGCGGAACGCATCGACAGCCCCCTCGGCACGGTCAAGGCCCGCATCCGTCGCGGTGTCGAGCGACTCCGGGTCTCGATCAACGAGAAGCTCAATGGCGAGGGAGAACTCCTCCTCAGCAGCGTTTCGGAGTAAGAGTCGCTCACTGCACCGCCGCGTAGCGCTTCCACGCTCCGGCGATGTCAGCGTCTTTTTCGTTCCCTCTGTGCAGGATGATGCGGTGGCGCATCGAAAAGGACTCTCCTTTTTTTAAGGTGACAAAGCCTTCTTCGCTCTCTCCCGCGACCGTCTTCAGTCCGAAGGGGTTGGCGGTGAATAGGCCGTAGGTGCGGGCGTGCCACGGGGTGGGGTAACGGAAGCTCGTCGGGTGATTGAGCACTGCGATACCGAGCTTTTCCCCGCCGACGGGACCGTTGAAGTCACACCAGTCGGCCCGCTTGCCCCAGGCATCTTCATCGGTTGCCCCGTCACTGGTGACGATATGACCGCCCTCTTTGGCATCGACACTCATCGAGTGCGCAACCCGCAGGCTCAAACCGGCGTCTTTCGCATCGGAAAATATCACCTCTTCCCCGACGGCGGTGAAGACGATATCAGCATCAATCATGCGTGAACCATCGGGTCCGAGGTGAAAGGTGAAGGTGCGCACGTCAGATGCCATGACCGCCCCGGACGGGTCGGTGTAGTCGGTCGAGACTTTCAGCACCGCCATGTCCCTGTCGGCCGAGGCTTCGAGAACTTCGCGATGGACCGAGGCCCCAAGCGTCTTTTTCAGCTCTTCCAGCTTCCCGGCGTCGCCCTTCGCCCGCCCGATGAGGGTGAGTTCCTCGTGCCAGGTATCGAAGTCGTTGATGAACTGATGCCCGAACCAGAGGGAGCGGTGGTGAGGGTGATCCTGGGCCTCGCCTTTCACATCCTCCATCGGGTAGGCCCGCGTCATCGCCTTGCCGGTCGGGCCGATCACGGGGTAAAAGTAGGGTTTGTTGGTCGCATCGTCTCCGGTGATGTACTTGGTGAAGAGCTCCCCGTCGATCCTGACAGTGACCCCGTCGGCTTCCTCCTTGATCGTGAACTCTCCGGCGTGGAGCGTCCCCGAGGCGAGGAGGAAGGGCAAAAGAGCCGGGGCGAGGACCGAGGCGAAAATCCGGGGCAGAGTCGGGTGCATAAATGTAGGGGGAGGGGGGAGTTTGAGGACTAACTCCATCATGGAAAGGCATCGCCCCGCGCCGCGCAAGAACAGAAATGCGGGACCACTTCCCCCGGCGACCCCGTTCTCCCCCTCAGATGCCCGCGTGTAGCAGCAGGATGCGGCGCAGCTCCTCGATTGCCCGCGGATGTTTGTAGGAACCGTGGTCAGTCGGCACAATCAACTCCGAAGCCGCACCGTCCTGTCGGGAGCTCCAGTATTCCACAACGCCGTCAGAACTGTTCGGGGTATCGCCTTTGCCCCGATCGCCCATGACGCTGTGGTAAGTAACGCCCTTTTTGTAGGGGGAGATGTCCATCGCCGCCACCATTGGGGCACCGGGCTCGAGCGATTCCCGGCTGGTGAATTTTTTGCCGATCGGAACCTTGAAATGCTCGTCGATCCGGAGATCGAGGAGTTCCGCATTGAACTTCAAGACGTCCGACGGCAGCTTCGCCAGCTTCGCGACCGTTCCGGCAATGTCCTTCGTAGCCATGTCGGCACCCCGATGGGGCGCGGAGAAATAGATCACTCGTCGCACGGCGGGGTCGGGCTTGAAGTAGACCAGACTACGGATGTCTTCACGCTCCGCGTCGCCAACCGGCACCTCGTCGAGGGAACTGTCACTGACTGCCTCCAGAGATTGTCCCCGATATCGACGACGAGAGAATGGGTCAACATGCCGCCCATGCTGTGCCCGGCCACGAGCATGTTCCGCGAGAGCGGGTCGGTCCCGCCGGGATCGTACTCGGCCCGCAGCCTCGCAAGTTCGCCACGCAGGAGCGCGGCGGACTCGACCAGAGGGTAGCTGCTCGGGTAGGTGAAGACCATGAACTGGTAGCGCTCCGAGATCTCCGGATCCGAGATCATCTCGGGAATGATGTCCCGCCAGATCATCGGTAGCGAGATGAGCCCGTGGATGAGGAGCACGGGGATTCGATCCGGATCGTAGGGCTCCATCAGGTAGATGCCCGACTGCCGGATCCTCTCCTCGGCCTTGAAAAATCCCTCCAGCCCGGCGAGCGCTTCGTTGCGCCCCTGCAGGATCACCGCCATGGGTGCCGAGAAATCCGCCGCGAGCGGCAAGCGCCGGGATCGAATTTTCCAAAGGCACCTCGGCGGAGTACGATCCTGCGACTGCCAGGCTCACTGTGCGGACCACAGCGGAGCATATGAAAAAGATCGCTGCCTTCGTCACTTCCCGCAATACCGCGGTCACCAGAAACGTCTACCTCACGTTTCGCGAAGTTTCCTTTACGGGGGAGCTGGCTGAACTCCTCGACGCCGCCCACGCAAAGTCGAATCCGTCACCGCACGATCCTGAAACTCCCGTCGCAAGGCCCTTTGATTTCCCGGAGAATCCCGCCACTCCCATTCCGATGACCAAAGAGATCAGTGAGGGAGTTGCATTTACTTCCACTACGGCCTTCCGTGACGAGTTGGCAGGTTCCCCGGAAGCAGAGGAAAGAATTCACGATAACCGCCAAGTTCGACTCTCCGCCGTTCTCCCGGATGCCGAAATCCAAAAAGTGATTCGACGATTGGCCCAAAAACGCGGGATCGACCTGATCTCGCTGCCCTCGGTGATGACTTTTTCAGGTCAACCCGCCCTGTCCCGACTCGGCCATCGACGATGCGGAGCGACAGCTGCGCTCTCTGCGGACAACAGTCAGGTCGAACTGGACTTGTACCGGCCGGAGACTGGCGAGGCCTTGCTGGAAAAAGACGCTATTCTGCGCCCGACGATCCGGACGACCATACCGACGGGCCATACCGCAGTGGTGGCAGTGAAGAGACCTGACGGAGCGAATCGGCTCGTGCTCGTGCAGGCGCAGATCTTCGAGGATCCCGTAGCCCCGGTTCCCGAGGTGGTTCCGAACGAGTCGGTTCCGAAGGCAGAGTAGCGCGCAATGGCGGGCGGGGGATGATTTTTTATCACATCGAGTTCAGACGCGGCGGAAGGCGGGCTGGTCGTGCTTTACCTCGCGAGTCTCGCACGCGGTTTTAATGTTGAGGGAATGGCGGAGAAGGGGAAGTGAGGCGGCTCACCCGTCGGACGAAAGGCCTTCTTCCGGCTCCGGCTTAAAACGTTCAATGAGGCGTAAAGCCACCGTTTGGCGTTCCGGTGCGAGGCTTTGGAGATGGTCGTGTGATCTCATGACTCGTAGGGCATCGAGGAGGGACTCAAAGGGAATTGCGCCATCTAATCCCTCGACGAGGGACAAGACTTCTGCTGAACCGGATAGGTGGGCTAGGCGCATCGCTCCTTCAATGGCAAAGTCAAAGAGGGGGGTGTCCGAAGGTTGTTTGATCGCGGCGGAGAGGAGAGTCGGGAGGACTTCGCACCAGTCCGGGACGGAAGTGGCGCACACCCGACGAAACTGCCGGTGGGCTGAGCCGCTATAGGGGTCCAAGAGTAAAGCGGTTTTGGCACATTCTTGCGCTTCGGGCCAATTCTCCGGCGCGTGGGACAACACGCGGGAGAGGCTGGACCATGAGAGCGCGACTTTCGGATCGAGTTCGATAGCCTTCCGATACGACACCTCGGCTTCTGAATATTGGCCGAGGTGGTGATACTGTAAATCGCCAAGAAAATACCACGCATACTCATACTTGGGATTGAGTTCGATGGCCCGGCGATAGGAGACTTCCGCATCTTCAAACTGCTCTAGGCGGTGTTGCTGCAAAATGCCTAGAAAAGTCCAAAGAAAGGCATCCCTTGGATCGAGTTCGATCGCTTTGCGATAGGCCATTTCAGCTAAATGCCAAGCCCCCTTCTCGCCCAACGGACCAGCTACCGTAAACCACCAAAACGAAACCTCCGGCTGATACCCCAAACGTTGCCGAACCTCCGCCGGCATCTGCCGAAAAAATTCAACGATCTCCATTTCGGGCAACTCACCATGCACATTCTCCAAATCGAGCCACTCCCCAAGCGCGGACTCACCTTCCTCGCTCCACATCCGTTCCCCGACTTTATGCGCCAGGATCCGACGCGCCGACTCGCTCGTCATCGAGGCCCATGCGCTGCGCATCAGGTCCCGTGCATCACGGCGTCCTTCATCGCCGCAACCAGCCGCCTCGCCCGCAAGTCGTGCCACCATGTCAGCACCCGACTCATCGGGAAAGAGAATCAACAGCGTCTTCACGAACCATTCGAGTCGGTTCCTCGCCGCGCGTCCGTGCCGCATCAGGTAGTGGATGGTCGAAAATCGGTCGGCGAGCAGGTAGGTCTTCCGTTTCGGCGACCCTGCGGCCTCGCGAACCAATCCGACTTTCTGGAGGGCGCGGATCTGGGCGCTGACTTGATTGCTGGCGAGCCGGGTGGTCTTGGCCACCGAGGCGACCTCTACCGGATTCCAAGCGAGGGCGATCGCGTCGAAGATGCGCTGCTGCTGGGCAGGCAGCGCATCGACGATGGCTTTGAAGTAGGGAGTGAACTCGTCGAGGAGCCGCTCCAGTTCAGCCCGAATATCAGCCCGCAAGCCTTCGCTGAGGAGCCGGTAGAAGGTTTTTACGAGCCGGGGATTCCCGCCAGTGAGCAGGTGCAGGGCCTCGACAGTGCCTTGGCGTTCACGCAACACACGCTCCACCTCGCGGTCTTCGCGAAGTTCTGCGAGACGCTGCAAACATTCCCGCATTTCCCCAAGGGTCAGGGGCTTGAGATCGAAGAGCCGGAAGAAATCGTGGAACGGCTGGTCGATGGAGGTGACCTCCTCGAAGAGACTCGTCGCCCCGCCGATCAGGAGCACGCGGGAGTCCTCCATGAGAAAGGCTCTCAGGCGGTGAAGTTGCTCGGGTTCTCGAATCGAGGCGAGCAACTCGTTGAAATTGTCGATCAGCAGCACGGCACGTCGTCCGCTGCGGTCGAGAAGCCCGAGAAAGCAATCGTGGGCGCGCTGCTCCAGATCCGCCGGGGCTTCGTCGAGAAGGTGCTCGGCCCTCAAGCCCGGTTCGGACTCGGTCATGGCCTCCCAATGTCGGATCGCCTCCAGCCAGAAATCGGCAAGATCGCCGACACGGCGGCTTTCTTCGTCGAAGACGACGGGCTGCCACTCGGCTCGTAGTTCCTTGTCCCGGTCGATGCGATGGGCTACAGCCCAGAGAGTAGTCGTTTTGCCCATGCCACGGGCCCCGATGAGAAGACAGTGCTGAGGCGGATGGCCCTTTTGACAACCTCGGATCGTTTTGAGCAAGTTTTCAAGGAGCGGGAGTCGCGCCGTGAATTCACCGAGCAGAGTGTCGGGATCGAGGAGGGCGGGATTGTAGAGAGCAAAAGGCGGGGTGGGCATGAGGAGTAAGAGTGCTCGAGGTATCGTGGGCGGACGCGGTCAACTCGCCTTGCGGCACCAGTAGTCGAACAGGATGTTCGAGGCGAAAGCCGTGCGCTGTTCCCCGCCGGTTCGCTGGAGCAGGTAGCCGTCGTGTTTCAGCGTATCCAAGACGTGGTCGAACTCGTCGGCAAGGGTGGTGCGCACCTCGGCGTTCGGCTCGACCTGAGCGTGGATCGCCTCCATCTCCGCCCGGGTGAACCCCTCGCAATGCGAGCAAAGGGATCTCAGGATGGCGCGAGCCAAGCGGGCTTCGCTTGCGGAGAAAATCTCTTTCACTCGGTCATACATGCCCTCGCAGTATTGGTTGCGCGAGCCATGGACAAGACCTTCGTGGTAAATCCGGTCGAGGTTTTCCAAAGTGGGCGGACCGCCTAACTCCGCCTCTTGAATTTCCGAGATAAATAATTGAATAAGGATGGGCCAGTTCGCCCCGAGCAAATCGAGGATTCTTTCACGGCAGGGAACCGGCAAATCCAAACTCTCCGATTCCGCCAGGGCGGCAATCAGACCGTGAGCCTCTTCCTCGCTCAAAGGCGGAATCTCGTGAGTGTCGAACTCGTTCACCGTCGGCGCGAGTCCCCATTTTCGCACAACGCCTTTCAAGCCGATGGATCCGTCACGAGAAATCGAACATTGGCCTCCTGCAACTCGGTCCGGGCGGCCCGGAACCACAGCAGGATTTCTTCCACAACAGAGGTGCCGAAACGCTTGGCCACCAAGTTGAGGAATGTCGGAAACTCGTCGAGAAGAAACAAAACGGGGACTTCCGAACCGGCAAGGAGGTCGAGGAACTTCCGTGCATTCTTGACCCATGCTTTCGAGGAGTCGCGCTCGGCCAGTTCCACGGAGCCCGCGCCGGGGATGGAGAGGGTCCGGATACGCTCCAGAAAGGAAGCGATTCCCGCTTTGGTGGATGCAAAACGCGTTGGCGGTTTCTCCAGCGCGGTTCGTAGTCCCTCGACCATCGCAGCGAGCCATGCTTCCGGGGAATGGAGTTTTTCAAGATTCAAAAGAATCGTCAGGTATTCGTCCTGGTGGGCGTGGATTTCCTTGAGACACGAAGTTTTGCCTGTCCGCCGCGGTCCGAGAAAGGCGACATTCCCCCGATGAAGCGCTCGCATGAGCCGCGAGATCAGCTTCGGGCGCTTGAAGAAGTTGTCACCTGTGGCGGGAGGGCCGATTCTTATTTCCATAGCAATGAAATTATTGCGCAATAAATTTATTGCACGCTTTCGGGGCCAAGCCATCTGTCGGACCATCTGTCGGACCATCTGTCGGACCATCTGTCGGACCATCTGTCGGACC
>JBDNIL010000114.1:0-27470 GCA_041688355.1 Verrucomicrobiales bacterium
GTGACATCGAGCGGCTTCTCAAACGTGAGCCCGGGAAACATCCGCTCGACCACAAACGGCGGTGGTGGCTCCGGCGTGCCATGGATGCGGGAAGTCGTCCACGGCACCCGCTGCTGCGCGAATGCGGCATTGCAGGTGAGCGCGAGGACGGCTAGCCGAATGATGGTGCTTGGTCTTGGCATGAGGAGAAACCAAGGTGGACTGCTATTCTCGAACGAGCCGGATGCACGAGGGCATCGGCATCGCGACGGGATCACCGCTTGGTTTGATGCCGCCGGTTTGCGGGTCGATTCGGAAAACGATGACGCTGTTGCCAGGCATGTTGGCGCAGAGCATCCATTGGCCATCGGGCGTGATCAGCAGGTTCTGAGGCCCTTTACCGAGACTGGGCTCGATGCTGAGCAGACTCAACGTGCCGTCACTGGCGATGCGATACACAGCGATGCTGTCGTGGCCGCGATTGGTGCCGTAGAGGAACTTACCGTCTGGAGTGATTTTCAAGTCGGCGGTGAAGCTCTTGCCGGTGAAGTCGGCAGGCAGCGTGGAGATGGTTTGGCGCTCGGTGAGCGTGCCAGTGTCGGTGCTGTAGTCAAAGACGACGACGCTGTTGGCCATCTCGTTGATGACATAGAGGTGTGTTCCATTCGGATGAAACGTCAGGTGACGCGGACCGGAACCGGGGGCCAGTTTGGCAAAGGGCTGAGCTTCATTGAGCGTCAGCTTCGCAGTGGCGGCGTCGAGGTGGTAGATCATGATCTTGTCGATGCCCAAGTCCGCCGCGAGGGCGAAACGATTGTCCGGACTGATGACAATGCTGTGCGCGTTCGGACCCTTTTGCCGCGCCGGATCGCCACCTGAGCCGCTGTGCTGCATGAACGACGCGGCTTCGCCCAGAGAGCCATCCGCCTTCACCGGCAGCGCGGCGACACTGCCGGACGAGTAGTTGGCCACGACCACCGTTTTGCCAGTCGCGTCGGTATCGAGGTAGCATGATGCCGTGCCGCGCGCGGGCTGCTCGTTGAGCCGCTTCAACTGCCCCGTGCGTCCCTCGATGGCATACGCAGCGACGAACTCGTCCACCTCGTCGCCGAACTTCTCCGCGTTGATCGCATACAGGAACCGCTGGTCCCGCGACACCGCGAGGAAGAACGGATTCTGCAAGTCGGCGGTGCGATGCAGCGGCTGCAAGGTGCCTGATTCAGCATCGAACTGAAAGGCGTGGATGCCTGCCTTTTCGCCAGAAGCGAACGCGGAGATGAACACGAGCGGATGCTCCGCATGAGTCATGGTGGCGGTGATGAGAGACACAAATAAAAGTAAGAACGGGGGAACCTTGAAAGTCATGAGGCAGATGATGTTGAGTTACCGACTGGCTCCAGTTAAACAGCGCACGGCCACGGCTTCGACTTCATAGCGGAGGTCGGGCGGGAGGCAGTTCGTGATAGTGGTGCGGGCAGGTGAGGGTTGCGGGAAGTATTCTCGGTAGAGTTGGTTGTAGAGGGGGAGGTCGTTCGGATCGCGGACGTAGTTGCGGGTTTGCACGACGTGCGCGAGGTCGCTGCCGGCGGCTTCGAGCACTTGGCGCACGTTTTCGATGCTGCGGCGGAACTCGCCTTCGAAGGTGTCGCTGACGATGTTGCCCTGCTGATCGACGGAGGCCTGGCCAGAGACAAAGATGAGATCACCAACCACCACGCAGGGGCTGAAGGGCAGATGTGAGGTCGGCGTGTCGGGGAGTTGCGGATAGGAGGCGAGTGGGTGGGTCATGGGAGGTTGGGGTGAGGCGAAATGGGTTCGTCAGGCACGAGCTTCTTCGTGGCGTCCATGGGGAGGATGATCAGTCCCGCAAGCACGAACGCTCCTGCCATGGTGCGACTAAGGCTTCGGTTTCTTGGCGGCATCGAGCCGCGCTTTCTCCTCGGCCTCACGTTTCTCCACGTCCTTCGGGTGTTTCGAGAACGACTCGAAGACATCGCCCACCACCTTGTCCGCGAGCACGCCGAGTTGCTTCAAAATGATCGCCTCGGCCTCCGGCTGCACCTTGGATATGTTCGGCTCGTAGCCGCCGACGGTGTGCGCCTCCGCTGTCGCGAGGTAGCCGATATTGCCGTTCGCATAGCCCACGATGATCGGTGTGGCACGGTCCGCGATCGCCTTCTCCAGCTTGAAACCATACTCGACCATCGGCTCGCCCGGCAACGTAAGAAACAGGAACGGCCCGACCTTCATCGCCATCATCTCCGCGCGCACCGGACCCTCTTTGCCGGGCAACTCGATCACCTCGCTCGCCACGCGGATTTGGTAGAAGGACTCGCGCTGCTTCAGCTTCTCGCGCGTGACACTCAGCGCCAGTGCCCGCACCACCGCGCCGCCGAGGTCTCGGCCCGCCCACTGGATGTCCGCCTCATCCGCGCAGCGATACGGATAGCCCGGCAGATTCGGACGAATGTCACCCGCGCACCCTTGCATGAACATCACCGAAGTCTTCTGACCATACACCGACTCGATGAACGTCTGCGCCTCGCCGGGAAAGTCCGCACTCATCTTCGGATAGCCCTTCGGATACGGCTGCGAGCCCTTGTCGCCCCAAGTGAAGAAACACGGATGACACACCGCGTGCATCAGCACCGCCACCGGCGTGAGCGATTTGCCATCATCGAAACGCAGCACCTTCACGCGCGGATCATTCGGCCCCTCGGCATTCAGCCGGATGATCGCATGGCCGTCAATGGTCTTCCGCCGGTTGATGCCAAAGCCGATGCGATCCTCGCCATACCCGATGCTCACCGTGCGCATGTTCCCCGCCGCCTCCTTCGCCGCAGCCGTGGTCTTTTTGATCAACTCCGCACCCCACGCCATGTTCTCCATATAACCCGGCCCCGAGTGATTGTGCGTCGCCGTCACCATGATGTTCGCCGCAGGCACCCCCGTCTCCGTCTCGATGCCCTCCCGCACCAGCTTCACCATGTTCTCCCAGGCACCGATGGTATCCATCGTCACCATCGCCGCCTTCGTCTCTCCATCATCCAGCAAAAGAACCCCGGCGCGCAAAGGGTCACGCACAGACGTCACCTCCCGCCGATGTCCCGCGACGGTGATGCCCGCCAAATCAGTCGGTGTGATGTCCGCTTTCGCTACGCCCGCCCGCAGATTTGACGAAACGGGAAACTGACCGTCGACAACCTGCCCTACGAGTCGCAGACTCGTGAACAAGACGATACAGGTGGAGAAGAACAGGTGCGCGCGCATGATGTGTCCCAGCCATACAACCGAAGGCCGAGGATTTCCACACGCAAAGTCCGACCAGTAAGCTAAAGCCTTTTACTCTTAGGCTAAAGGTGCCGGCCCGGCTCGTTGCGGATCGAATCGCGAAGTGCGCTCGAAGTTGCGTAAAGCGGACAGGATGAAGAGATGGTTTCTCGTCGGCGGCGCGCAGTGCGGGCAGCGGCACCGGCAGCAGGGCGGTGAGGGGTGCGAGAATGGGCTTCATGAGTGATGGATGATGAACGCTGTCCGGCCAACATTCTCCGTGGCTGCGTTGTTCCTCAGTCAGGCAGCCCGCTGCGCTCCCTCCTTCACGCCTTGCCACGGAAAATGTTGACTCGATCTTTTCGGCAAATCTTTTTGGCAAAGGGTCTAACAGCCAACATCTCACTTTCGCTCCAGTCACGGCCTTTCTGTTCGCCGGGCTCGTGAATTTCACCATTTTGCAGGGCGGAGAGGATCTGGCGACGGCGAAGAGTTGCCTTGGCGGGTGACCTCCGCGTCGCCGCCGGGAGGTCGGCAACCCGATTTTCCCGAAAACTTTCGCTTGATCGTGCGGTAGTCCCTCCTAAATATTATCTATGGGTGATCTTCCTCTCGGTCTCAGTTTTGACGATGTTCTTTTAATCCCGCAGCGCAGCGCGGTCCTGCCTGCCGAGGTGGACCTCTCGACGCGTCTCACCGCCGATATCCCGCTCAATATCCCGATCATCTCCTCGGCGATGGACACGGTCACGGAGGACGGCCTCGCCATCGCCCTGGCCCGCGAGGGCGGTCTCGGCGTGATCCACCGCAACATGCCCATCGGCGACCAGGCCGACATGGTCGCGAAGGTGAAACGCTCTGAGAACACCGTCATTATCGATCCCTTCACCACTGCGGCCGATGTCTCTCTGGCCCGCCTCCAGGAGATTATGCGGGAAAAAGGGGTCAATGGCTTCCCCGTCGTCGATGAGAGCGGTGTCCTCGTCGGCATGGTCACGAGCCGCGACATCTGGTTTATCGAGGATGACTCGGCCCCCGTCTCCTCTGCGATGACCCCGCGCGAGCGTCTCATCACCGCGCCTATCGAGACCGGGCTCGACGAGGCCCGCCGCATCCTCCATCAGAACCGCATCGAAAAGCTGCCCCTCATCGACAAGGACGGCCGCCTCGCCGGGCTCATCACCGCGCAGGACATCGAAAAGCGGGACATGTATCTCAACTCCGCCAAGGATCAGAGCGGGCGACTCCGCGTCGGCGCCGCGATCGGGGTGGGGGAGGACTTTTTTGAACGGGCGAAAGCAATCATCGAGGCGGGGGCCGACGCCGTTTTCATCGACGCCGCGACCGGGCACACCGATCGGGTGCTCTCGGTCATCGAAAAGCTGCGCAGTGAATTTTCCACCCCCGTCATCGCGGGCAATGTCGTCACCGCCGAGGGCGCGGCCGATCTCATCTCTGCCGGGGCATCAGCGATCAAGGTGGGGGTCGGGCCCGGCTCGATCTGCACCACCCGCGTCATCGCCGGGGTAGGCCTGCCGCAGTTCAGCGCGATCCAGAATGTCTCCGTGATCTGTCGCAAGAAGGGCATCCCGCTGATCGCCGACGGCGGCATCCGCTACTCGGGCGACGTCGTCAAGGCCATGGCCGCCGGGGCCGACATCGTGATGCTGGGATCGCTCCTCGCCGGCTGCCGCGAGAGTCCCGGAGAGACCGTCAACTACCAGGGCCGGACCTGGAAAGAGTACCGCGGCATGGGTTCGCTCAAGGCGATGCGCAAGGGTTCGGGCGACCGCTACGGGCAGAACTCTTCCGGCAAACTCGTCGCCGAGGGCGTCGAGGCTCGGGTGCCCTATCGCGGGCTGCTCGCTGACACGGTCTTCCAGCTCCTCGGCGGGCTGCGAAGTGGCATGGGCTACGTCGGGGCGGAAAATCTCAAGGAGCTGAGAGATCGCGCCACCTTTGTCCGCATCACCAGCGGCGGTCTCAAAGAGAGCCATGCTCACGACGTCACCATCACCGAAGAGCCGGTCAACTACCAGCCAGTGAGCTGATTCCGGGCTTCTTCTCGGCTCCTCGACTTCTTCACTACTTTACTACTTTACTTCTCTCTTTCTTCCCTAATGGACCATCCCATCGCCGTTATCGATTTCGGTTCCCAGTACACTCAGTTGATCGTTCGTCGGATCAGAGAACTGGGCTATTTCTCACGCCTCTATCAGCCGTCCGAGCTGCGCGAAACGGGTAGCCCCGCCGCCGTGATCCTCTCGGGCGGGCCGCGCTCGACCCTCGAGCCGGGAGCGCCGGACATCGACTTCGACTACCTCGTGGAGTTGGGTGTCCCCGTCCTCGGGGTATGCTACGGGATGCAGTTGCTCAATCGCAAGTTCGGCGGCGAGGTCGCCCCGGGCAACACCCGCGAGTATGGCCCCGCCACGCTTATGATCGAGGCGGGGATCGACAGCATTTTCAATGGTTTGAAGGGGCACTCCAAGATCTGGATGAGCCACTCCGACACCGTCAGCGTCCTCCCCGAAGGCTGCCAGGTCACCGGCCGCAATCTCGACGGCATCCCTGTGGCGTTGAAATGGAACGAGCGCTTTTTCGGGATTCAGTTTCATCCCGAGGTCTCGCAAACCAAAGAGGGGAGCGAGATCCTCAAAAACTTCCTCTCCCTCGCCAAAGATTTGCCGCCTTTCAAGATTGCCTCATTTAAAGACGAGCTCATCGAGCGCGTCCAGACCGAAGTGGCTGGACGCAAGGTCGTCTGCGGGGTCTCCGGCGGTGTCGATTCCGCCGTGCTTGCGGCGCTGCTGCACGAAGCAAAGGTCGATACGCGGAACATCTTCGTCGATACCGGCCTGCTGCGGCTCAATGAGGCGGACGACGTGCAGGCGATCTTCAAAGAAGTTGGCATCGCGATCGAGACGGTCGACGCATCGGAGCGATTCCTCTCGGCCCTCGCCGGGGTGACCGATCCCGAGGAAAAGCGCCGCATCATCGGGCGGATCTTTGTCGAGGTCTTCTTCGATGCGGTCGGGTCCGATGTCGAGTTGCTCGCCCAGGGCACTCTCTACCCCGATGTCATCGAGAGCGCCACGAGCGGCTCGATCGCCTCGACGATCAAGACGCACCACAACCGCGTTGATCAGATCATGGCCTTGAAAAAAGAGGGGCGTGTCATCGAACCCCTCGACAATCTTTTCAAGGACGAAGTCCGTGAGCTCGGCCGTGTCCTCGGGCTGCCCGAGCGGGTCGTCGGTCGTCACCCCTTCCCCGGCCCGGGACTTGCCGTCCGCTGCCCCGGTGAGGTCACCCCTGAGAAGATCGAGATCATTCAAAAGGCAGATAAAATCTACATCGACCTTCTCCGCGAGCGTAACTGGTATGACTCTGTCTGGCAGGCCTACGCCGCCCTCATCCCGACGAAGACAGTCGGGGTCAAGGGCGACGAGCGCAGCTACGAGTATGCCCTGAGCATCCGTGCGGTCACCAGCGAGGATGCCATGACCGCCGAGTGGGTCCATCTGCCCTACGAACTCCTTGCCGAGATCTCGAACCGCATCCTCAACGAGGTACCCGGTGTGAATCGCGTCCTCTACGACATTTCGACCAAGCCGCCCGCAAGCATCGAGTGGGAGTGAGGGGTTTAGCTGTTTAGCTGTTTAGCTGTTTAGCTGTTTAGCTGTTTAGCTGTTTTTGGTAGGGCGAACCGTCCCGGTGAGCCGATTGGGCAGGCGCGCGTCAAGCGACCCTCGCGGCTCGACGGGGACGCCTCGCCCTACCTTTCTTAGGATGGTTACCGTCCGGATACAAAAAAGACCCTGCCACATCACTGTGACGGGGTCCCTTTTTCCGGCCAAAGGCGTGGCGCCTTCTGCCGTGTTGATTATACGACCTGCGCGGCGGGGCCGCCGGCGGCCTCGATCTTCGACTGCTCGGTGTCGAGGACCTCGCGACGGAGGTTGGTGCCGGTGCGCTTGGCCCACCAGAGCACGATGGGGGCTGCGATGAAGAGGGTCGAGTAGGTCCCGGCGATGAGGCCGATGGTAAGTACCACCGCGAAGCTGCGGAGCCCCGGACCGCCGAAGATCAGGAGCACGAGCACGGTGAACAAGGTCGTCGCGCTGGTCAGGATGGTGCGGCTGAGAGTCTTGTTCAGCGAATAGTTCATGATGTCCTTCACCTCACCCCGCTTCGTGGCGAGACCCTCGCGGACCCGGTCGAAGATAACGATGGTGTCATTGACCGAATAACCGGCGATGGTCAGCAGCGCACCGACGACGATGAGGGAGAGCTCCTGCCCGAGGAGGGTCGCGACACCGAGGGCGATGACGACATCGTGGACGAGGGCCACGATGACCCCGATCGCAAACGAGAACTCATAGCGGAGCGTCACATAGGCGAGGATCGCGAGGATGCCCAGGAACAGGGCGAGGACAGAGCTGTAGAGCATCGATTTACCCACCGCCGAGCCGACCGAACTCACCGTGGTATCGGTGAGTTTTACGTTCATGTCCTCTTCGAGGTGCTCGATGACAGTGTCGGCGGTGTTGTCGGGAGTACGGACGAGGAAGAAAGAGCCGCCGTCACCGACGGGGTGCTGCTCTTGAACGATGGGCACGGCCCCGAGGTCGAGTTTCGTGATGGACTCGATGATGTTCTGCTTGGTGAGGCCCTCCGACGAGCGGATCGTGATCGAGTCGCCGCCCTTAAGCTCGACACCGCGGGGGTCGATCAGCGGAATAGCAATCATCGAGATGATCACGGAGACGGCCGAGAAGATCAGCCAGGGCCGCGCGTGGCTCAGGAAATCGAAGATCCGCTTCGGCGCGAGGTTCATGAAGGACAGCTTCTTGAAGAACTTCGCGTCCATGATCCAGGTGAAGCACACGCGCGTCACGATGAGCGCGCCGAAGAGGGTCGCGAAGATACCGATGACGAGCGTAACCGCGAAGCCCTTGACGGTGCCGTCGGCCACGAAATAGAGAATGATCGCGGTGAAGAGGGTCGTGAGGTTCGAGTCCATGATCGACGAGAAAGCCTTCTCGTAAGCCGTGTCGATCGAGGCGCGCAGGGATTTACCCTCGGCCAGCTCCTCCCGGAGTCGTTCGTAGATCAGCACGTTGGCATCGACCGCCATACCGATGGAGAGAATGATGCCCGCGATCCCCGGCAGCGTCAGGGTGAACTGAAAGAGCGCCATCGTCCCGAAGATGATGAGGATACAGGTGGAGAGCCCGATGAGCGCCACGATCCCCGCGAAGCGGTAGTAGAGGAGGATGAAGATCAGGGTCATGGTGAGACCGGTGATGCCTGAGTAGATGCCCTGGCGGACCGAGACCTCGCCCATGGTGGGGGAGATATAGTTGGAGAGCTCGATCTCGATCGGGTTCTGCAGCGGGTTCTCGAGAGCCGAGGCGAGGGCGAGAGCCTCGGCCTGGGTGAAGTCACCGGTGATGGAGCAGCCCGAGGAGAAGGGCTCTTGAACCACCGGTGAGGAGAGTATGACATCGTCGAGGATGATCGCGAGCGGTTGGCCCTGGTTCGCATTCGTGAGCGGCCCCATGATCTTGGCTCCCTCACTCGTGAAATCGACGCTGATGGAGTCGCCCTTGTCCCCGTAGAAGTAGCCGGCCTTGGCCACGTTCTTGCCCGACATGTCACGCTTGATCTTCACGAGACCGTAGCGGGTCGGGAGCTTTTCGCCATTGTCGTCGAGCTCTTCTTTGTAGGGAAGGGCCTCGTAGCCGGGGATGACCTGGCCACCGCTCGCGACCTGGGCGCCGAGGAAACTGCTCTGCGGGTGGAGGATGGAAAACTCGAGTTGAGCGACTTTTTCGAGGGTTTCCTTGATTCTTTCCAGTTCCTCCTGCCCGACACCGGGCATCTGCAGGAAGATCCCGTCCGCGCCCGAGGGCGCGAGGAGGACTTCGCCGGTGCCGAGGTCATTGAAGCGCTTGGTGAGCACGCTGATGGCCTGATCCTGCGTGTCCTTGGTGACTTCGCGGCCCTGGCCCGGTTTGATCTTGATCTCCATGGAGACACCGCCCTGGAGCTCGATGCCCTTTTCCATGCCGAGAGTGCCGAAGAGCCAGACGCAGAGCGCCGCCACGGAGACGGTGAGGATGGAGCCGAAAATGCGCTTTCTCCGAGTCGATTCGGCAGCGAGATAGATGATGAAAATGGTCAAAAGGCCCAGTCCGAGAAGGAATACGGAGCCGGAGGTGATCTTCGAGACGGGAGCTGCGGCGGCGTCAGAGACCTCGCTCGGGGCGGTCCCTATCGTTGCGATCGCATTGTCGACCGCTTCCTGCACATCGGCGGAGGCCGGCACGGAGAGAGGGGTTTCAATCGCTGGAGTGGCCGGTGCCTCGACTGCCGGAGCGGCGTCAGCAGCCGGAGCGGCAGCAGCCGGAGCGGCAGCAGCCGGACTCTCAACCGCAGGTGTTGCGGGGGCCGGGGCGATTGCTGCGGGGGCCGGGGCGATTGCTGCGGGAGCGGGGGCGATTGCTGCGGGAGCGGGGGCGATTGCTGCGGGAGCGGGGGCGGGGTCGGATTCCGCGGCTGCGGGAGCCGGCGTATTTGGGGCCTGGTCTGCTTGAACTTGCATGGGGGAAAAAAGGAATGTGGGGGCTTGAGTCGACGGGGTCGAAAGACTGACTCAACAGGGTTGAGCCAGGAGAATCCGTCGATCAGGATTCGATCACTTTGGTATCGGGCTCTTCGGCCTTGGATTTGCTCTCGACGGTCGCGACGGCGGCGCGGTCGAATTTCAGACTGAGCGAGTCGGCGACTTTGATCGAGACGGTCTTGTCCGTCACTCCCGAGACCATCCCGTGAATACCACCGACGGTGACTACTTTATCCCCGACACGGACGTTCTTGCGCATCACCTCCTGGGCTTTCTGGGCTTTCCGCTGCGGGCGGATGAGGATGAAGTAGAACATCACCATGATCAGGATCATCGGAACGAACATTCCGAGTCCTCCTCCGGCGGGGGGAGCGTCCTGGGCGAGTAGGGGGAGAAGAGAAATCATTAATTTAATTGAGGTCTTGAGAGAATAAAAAACGTCCGTCGATCAGGCCGCAGACTTACCCGCCCGGTATCGGCTGATAAATCCTACCTTAAAATCGGCAAACGTGCCGGTGTCAATAGCATGCCGAGCCTGTTTCATCAAGTGCAGATAGAAGGTGACATTGTGAAGCGTCAAAAGCCGCAGGCCGAGAAGTTCGTCGTTTTTGATTAGGTGACGCAGGTAGCCGAGGGAAAATCCCTCGCAGAGCGGGTGCGTTTCGCCGGGTGGGGCGAGGGGGAGGTGGCACTTTTCCCACTGGGCGTTCTTGAGATTGATGGTGCCGTCGGCGGTGTAGGCGGTGCCGTTGCGCCCGACCCGGGTGGGGAGGACGCAGTCGAACATGTCGATTCCACGCGAGATCAGCTCTAGCAACTGGTCGGGCTGGCCGAGGCCCATGGCGTAGCGGGGCTTGTCGGCCGGCAGGATGGGGGCGGCGACATCGACGGCCTTGAGCATCTCGGGCACGGGTTCGCCGACGGAGAGTCCGCCGATGGCGTAGCCGTCAAAATCGAGCGCGACGAGGTCCCGCGCCGCTTTTTCCCGCAGTTCGGGGAAGCAACTGCCCTGGACGATGCCGAAATAGTGCTGTCCCGCGGATGGCCGCCCCGCGGGACGGTGAGCAGTGATCCAGTCCCGTGCGCGCTCGGCCCAGCGTTGCGTGAGGGCGAGGGATTTCTCTGCGTAGCTCCTCTCGCAGGGAAAAGGCGGGCACTCGTCGAGAATCATGCAGATGTCGCTTCCGATGGAGCGCTGGATCTCGAGGACGGACTCGGGAGTGAGAAAGAGGGGGCTGCCGTCGATGTGGCTCTGGAAGCGCACTCCCTCGTCGGTGATCTTGCGCAGTTTGGCGAGGGAAAAGACCTGATACCCGCCCGAATCGGTTAGAATGGGCCGGTCCCATTGCATGAAGTTATGCAGCCCTCCGAAATCGTCGAGGACGTCCGTGCCCGGCCGCAGAAAGAGATGGTAGGTGTTGCCGAGAATGATGCGGCAGTCGAGCGCCGGATCGGTCAGCTCGCGCGGGTGGACCGACTTCACCGTGCCGCGCGTCCCCACCGGCATGAAAGTCGGTGTTTCGACCTCGCCATGCGCGAGGACCATGCGCCCGCGGCGGGCGGCGGTCTCGGTATCGGTTTTGAGCAGGGTGAACATGGCGGGTGGGACCGATAACCCTGAATTCCGTTATTTCCAGTGTGGAGTGAGGCAGCCCCGCTGCAGTCGTCCACGTTCAATCGCTTCGGGGTATGGCATTTGAGAGGATCCGTCGTTGACTATCCCTGCACCCGCCTCTTTCATCTCCGTATGCTTGAGGAATTGGAAGCCCGTCGCCGCATCCTGGAGTTCACCAGTCCCGGTGCCGTCATCTGGGTTCCCCTCGAACTGGCCCTCGGTCAAGTCCTCGCGCAGGACATCGTCGGGGCGATGGACTCTCCTGTCTTCGACAACTCGGGCATGGACGGCTACGCGGTCCGGGCGGCTGAGGCGAGAGAGGGCGCGCTCCTCCGCGTCGGCACGACCGTCCAGCCGGCGGGCGGTGACCTCGGTCTGGTCTGCGAGTCGGGCGAAGCGATCCGCATCTTCACCGGCGCGGTCCTCCCGCAGGGAGCCGACGCCGTCGTGATGCAGGAAGACGTCGAGCGCGAGGGTGATTACATCCGCGTTATGGAACCCGTCGAGCCCGGTGAGAACATTCGCTGGCGCGGCAGCGACTTCTGCGCCGGGCAGAAGCTGCTCCGTCGTGGCGACATCATGACGCCGACCCGCATCGGGCTGCTCGCCTCCCAGGGCATCCCCGAAGTGCCGGTCCATGGCAAACCGCTCGTGCAGGTCGTCACCACCGGCGACGAACTCGTCGAGCCCGGTGCGCCACTCATCCCCGGCGAGATCTACAACAGCAACTCGCCCATGCTCCAGACCGCGGTGGAAAAAGCGGGGGCGATCGGGGCGGCCTCTCATTCCTGCGACGATCTCGAAGAGTTAAAAACCGTCCTCGGTCGCGCCCTCGCTGTGGCCGACATCGTCGTCATCGCCGGCGGAGTCTCGGTAGGGGAGCGCGATTTTGTGAAAGAGGCCCTCAACCAGCTCGGAGTGGTGACCGAGTTCTGGCGCGTCCGGGTGAAGCCTGGGAAACCCTTCGTTTTCGGCCGCCATCCCGACGGCACGCTCGTCTTTGGTCTCCCGGGGAATCCCGTCTCCGCCTACGTGACTTTTTCCCTCTTTGTCATCCCCGTGATCCGGAAAATGCTCGGTTACGAGGTGGATGTGGGCTGCGTCGGGCTCGGCGAAGTGAGTGGCATAGCCGCCGAACCGATGTCGAATCCCGGCGACAGGCCTCATTACCTGCGCGGTGTCTGCGAGGGGGGCCGGGTGCGGCTCTCGGGCACGCAGCAGTCCCACGCCATCTTCGGCCTGAGCCGGGCGAACTGCCTCGTCCGCCTCGCCCCCGGGCAGGAGGTCGTCCCCGGCGAGATGCTCTCCGGCTACGGGATCTAAGGTAGGAGTTTAAAGTTTCAGGTTTCAAGTTTAAGGTTCGGTTCGTCAATTTTTGAACCCCTTTCTTCAATGCCCGATCAAGTCTCTGACCTCAATGTCGTCTTCAATGTGCCGCTTCCGGCACCGGCGCTTCTCATGCACGAGATCCGCCGGACCGATGCCCAGGCGCAAACCGTCTTCGCCGCCCGTCGCCGCCTCGAAGACATCTTCCACGGACGCTCCGATCGTTTTGTCGTGATCGTCGGGCCGTGCTCTATTCACGATCCCGCGCAGGGACTCGAGTATGCAGCGAAGCTCGCCGGGCTGCGCGATGAGGTCAAAGACCGCATCGAGATCGTGATGCGGGTCTATTTTGAAAAACCCCGGACTTCGGTCGGGTGGAAGGGGCTCATCATGGACCCCGATCTCGACGGCACCGCGAACCTCGCCGAAGGCCTCCGCATCGCCCGCCAGCTCCTCTGCGAGATCGTGGATCTGGGTCTGCCCGCCGCGACCGAGTTTCTCGATCCCATTACTCCGCAGTACATTGCCGATCTTATCTGCTGGGCGGCGATCGGAGCCCGCACCGTCGAGTCGCAGACGCACCGCCAGATGGCCTCGGGCCTATCCATGCCGGTCGGATTCAAAAACACCACCTTTGGCGGCATGTCCGCCGTGGTCAATGCGCTGAAGGCGGCGATGGCTCCGCAGACTTTCTTCGGGATCAGCCCCGAGGGCGTCGCTTCCATGGTCAGCACGAGGGGGAATAACTATTGCCACACCGTCCTGCGCGGTGGCGACGGCGGACCGAATTACGATGCCGCCTCCGTCGCTGCGGCGACAGTGGCCCTGGAAAAAGGCGGGGTCTCGCCCGCCGTCGTGATCGACGCGAGCCACGCGAACTGCGCCAAAGACTACGAGAAAATGCCCGCCGTTTTTGAAGAGATCGTCGCTCAGCGTGTCGCGGGGAATCGGCATGTCGTCGGGGCGATGCTCGAGAGCAATCTCGTCGAAGGCAATCAGTCCATCCTCGCCGATCATGGCGCAATGACCCGCGGCCAGTCCGTCACCGATCCCTGCATCAGTTGGGAAGTGACCGAACGCATCATCCGCGCTGCGGCGGAGAAACTGGGGTGAGAAAATGAAAAGAATGCCCGGCAAGCGAAGAAGCCTGAAACTGCCCGAGCCTGCGCAAGCGGTAGGGCGAACCGTCCCGGTGAGCCGATTGGGCGCAGAGTCGTTGGAAACTCAAGCGGCTCGGCGGGGACGCCTCGCCCTACCTCCCTTCCGCCTCTCGGGCGCTGTAGCCTTGAAACAATGACTGATTCCTCGTCAAAAAACGCTCTCCTCAAGTCCGTCTCGCGCTCGTTCTTCCTGAGCATGCGTTTCCTTCCGCCGGCGATGCGGGAACCGGTCTCCCTGGGCTATCTCCTCGCCCGCTTCACTGACACCCTCGCCGACGCGCCCGGTCTCCCCGACGAGGACAGGCTCGCGCTCCTCGACGACTTTCGGCTCGTGATTCAGGGGCGACAGACCGCGGTCGGGGGCGATCTCGTGAAACTCAGCGACCGGCTCAAACATCCCGGCGAGCGGCATCTCCTGCGCTCGTGCGATGAACTGCTCGACTGGTATGGCGGGCTCGCCGCGCCTCTGCGCGAACACCTCGGCGAAGTCATCCTCACGATCATCCACGGACAGAGCTGGGACATCCGCGCTTTTCAGAATGGCGAGCACGCCGCCTGCGCGACGCGCGACGATCTCCTGCGCTACACCTACTGGGTCGCCGGATCGGTGGGGGAGTTCTGGACGAAGATCGGCTTCACCACCCTCGGGAAAAAATTCGCCAACCCTGACAAAGCCACTGCAATGCTCATGAGCGGTCGCAAGCTCGGTCAGGCGCTCCAGCTTGTGAACATCCTCCGTGATCTCCACGAAGACCTTCCGCTCGGACGCTGTTACCTGCCGAAAGACGAACTGCTCGCGGTGGGCTGGGACGGCCTCTCCGCCCTGACCGCAACCGAGCTCTCGCCGGTCTTCCACAAATGGCTCGGCGTCTGCCACGGATTTCTCGATGAGGCCGACTCTTACGTGAAAGATGTCCGCGGGGCCCGCGTTCGCTTTTGCACCCGTCTGCCGAAGTTGCTCGCCGAGGACACCGTGACTCTCCTGCGCGAGGCCGGGGTCCATCGGGTGATGCGGGAAAAGGTGAAGATCAGCCGCCGTGACGTCTGGCGGGCGATGGGTCGGGCCGTCTTTTTTTAATCCGCATCGTCCTCCCGCGTCTCCCGGTGTCGCAGGCTCTGGCGATCCTTCCTGCGGTCGGCGCGGTGCTCGATCTGGCGCTTTTGCTTGGGGGTGAGGTGATCCTGTCTCCGCCAGGGCTGCGGGCCGCCGTCTCCGGCCATGATGCATCCCAGTGGCGTCACCTCCGCCACGACGTCAGCGAGTCCGAAATGCTCGATCTGCGCGCGCACCTGTGCCGCCGGTTTGTAGCCGACCGGGCTTTCGGTGAGGTCGCCCTTGCCGTAATACCAGCGGATGTCGAGACCCCGCGTCGCGTCGGCAATGGCCGCCGCCACGGCGCGATCATCGAATTCTCCGTTCGCTTTGCGGAAATCGCGCAGCGTCGCGGTGCGGGACTGGTTCCGGCCGGCCCCGTGCGGGGCAAAACTGAGGAATTCTTCGTTGTCACGTCCTAACGTCACCAGAATCGGAGCGGCCATGTTTAGCGGGATGAGCCCGAGGAGAGGCCGTCCGTCGGCATCCTTCCACGCCGGGGTCGCGCCTTTTCCATGGAGAAAAGCCTCGCCGCGCTTCCAGACGAAATTGTGTTCGTTGCCGAAGTTCGTCACCGCGCGTGCGCCCGTCCGTTCGAGGAAACGGCTGTGGATAAGCTCGTGATTCGCTCTCGTCCAGCGCCCCACATACTGGAGCGCCTCCCAGTAGTCCGCTCCCGTCTCTGTCGTCACATCGAGCCAGGCGGCGGCCGGGGGAATGCCGGTGGCGATACGATTGGTCTCGCGTATCGCCGCCTTGTGGCCGCGAGTGTAGAGCTGCGCACCGAGTCCGCGTGATCCGTGGTGGGTCACGAGGGTGTAAAAGGTTACCCCGTCGGTCTCGTCAATGTGGCCGGTGACGGCATCATGGAGGGCGCGGGCGATGTCATCGTGTCCGGCCGAACCGAGCGACTCGATGAACGCTCTCGTGACCCGCAGTTTTCCGAGTGAGGCGAAGTGATTGCCGTCTCCCTGATCGGCGAGATGGCGGGCCGCGTGTTCCTCGAGCCCGTTGAGAAAAGGATTCGACCAGATCGACTCGCGGAGGACGGGATGATCGACGCGGTCCTCCTCGGGTCGACCGCCGAACCCGAAGCGGGTCGAGTCCATCAGCGCGTCGAGCATTTTTGCGGTCGTGGACTCGCCCTGGAAGACCGTCGCAAACATCGAGCAGCAGATGTCGGCGCTGTGCGCAGCGGGCAGGATCGCATTTTTCACCGCGATCGCTCCGCCGACCGGGATCGTCGCCTCGGCCGATCCGGCGGGACAGGCGTCGGGCATCACTGCCCCCGCCTCGATCACCGGCGTGCGCAGGAGTTGGCCCATGAATCGGCGCACCCCGGCGATGTTTTTCTCATCGAGTGCGCAGGTCGCTTTGATCGCTTCGGAAAAAGGGATCGCCTCATCGCGGAGCCTGATTTTGGAGTCCTCTTTGCCGAAGTCGCGCTCAAGTAACTTCACGAGGTAGGCCGGGTCATGGATTCCCCGTTCCTCGTAGGATGCGGCGGCGGCGAGGAGAGCGGGGAAGTTCGGACCGGGCTGCCAGCCGGCATCGACGAGATCCTTTCCGGTGAGAGAGGGCATGGGAACATTGTCAGCGATGTCTCTGGTTCGTTCAAGAAGACGATCTGACCTTCTCCGGGGTGAAGCGGGCGCTCTCGCAAGTCACGAAATCCCTTTCCAAAGTCTAACTTTTGCTGGTTCGGGCTCTCTTTCCTGATTACTCTGGAGGACGAGCCTATTATGAAACGGAAACGCCCCATGTCGCTTGAGTTGGAAGTCTTCGTCCGCGCCGGGGAATACAGAAACGTTCCGGGCAAGGTGGAGGGGGAGTATCGCCTGGAATTACGGCTCACCAACCGGGCTGATCGTGATATTCGTTTTGATGCGGTTGTTGTCTCTTTCTCCGGCAGTTCCAATTCGGGATTGAATGTAACCGTTAAGGACTCTCCCAAAGGAGATCAGGGATCCATGATAGCACTCGCCTGCGGTGAGGTCTGGACTCGTACGGTGGAAACCAACGGATATACCGATGATATCCTCCGGGATAGCGGGGGCCGCCCGGTGACGATCTCGATAGCAATCAACCGGCAGGAAATGGCGGTCGATGGCCCGTTTTTCGGGATACTTCCCCCATTCGAAGATCTTCCCTATGATCCGTCGAATAGCTGGGAGACGAGTCCGGCGGAGAGGGTGGAAGGGAGACGCCTGGTCCTCGGGCGTTCCTCCTAACCCTTTTTTCCTTCGGCGAAGTCGGTAGCCCGTGATTGCACGGTTTTCGGATCGAGCGTAGATTATTCGTCCGTTTCCCACCCATGATCTCCCGCCTTTTCCCTCTCGCTTCCCTCGCTGCTCTCCCCCTCGTGCTCACCTCCTGCATTACGGACGACCACCACATCGTCGAGGTCTCGGTGCCACAGCAGCGCATGGCGGTCTATCGCGACGGGGTGCGCATCCGCGAGTACCCGATCTCGACGTCGAAGTTCGGCCTCGGCGACGACAAGGGGAGCAATCACACGCCGCTGGGGGCCTTCCGCATCGCGAAAAAGATCGGCAAAGACGCCCCCGCCGGAGCCGTCTTTAAATCGCGCAAGCCCACCGGCGAAGTCCTCTCTCCCGACGCGCCCGGTCGCGATCCCATCGTCACCCGCATCCTCTGGCTCAAGGGCACCGAGGCGAACAACGCGAACGCCTACAAACGCTACATCTACATCCACGGCACGCCCGAAGAACGCAGCATCGGGACTCCGGCGAGTTATGGGTGCGTCAGGATGAAATCCTCGGATATCATTGACCTCTTCGAAGTCGTCGGCAACGGCGCGCGGGTCTACATCGCCAACCTGCCGCTGCAGGGGCAGGCGGGTTCGGGCCAGTGAGGTGTGTTTGCTGCTGCCTGCTCGTCGAGGCAGTCACATTTTTACCTGCCGCACACGACGCACGATCCATTTGTAGCGAAAAACGTGAGTTTTTCGGGCGGAGCACTCACGGGCGATCCCTTGCATAGTGCCCGAATGGCGTCTTGCTTCCTGCACGGATGTATTCTCGACGACCTGACGGCTCCGCCCCGGCGCTGCGCTGGCGCGGGGCTGCGGGCTGCTGGTATGTTCCTTGCGTGAGAGATGCGGCAGCTACCTCTCCCTATCGTTACCATGGCCCTCGTCTTTGAACGCATTTTTACAGAAGGGATCGCCGAGATCTCCTATCTCCTCGGCGATGACAGCTTCGGCGTGGCGGCAATCTTCGACCCCACGCCGGATGTGGAGAAATACACTCGACTCGCACGGGAGAAAAAGGTCGCGATCACCCACATCTTTGAGACCCACATTCATGCGGATCTGGTGAGTGGGTCTCTGGAACTCTGTGCTGCGGTCGGGTCCGCGAAGGTCTATGCGAGCCACGAGGGAGGGGCCCGCTACGGCTTCGATCACGAAGGCGTCAAGGACGGGGACGCCTTCACCTTCGGCGGAACCCGCATCGTCGTGAAGCACACTCCCGGTCACACTCCCGAGCACGTGAGTTATCTTCTCTCGGAAACGGAGGATCCGGCAGTCCCGTGGGGCGTGTTGACGGGAGACTCCCTCTTTGTCAAATCGGCGGGTCGCCCCGATCTGATGGGCAGCGGCCGTACTGAAACCCTGACGCGGAAGTTGTTCGAGACTCTCCGGGGCTTGTATCTTTCGCTTCCTGACAGTGTTCTAATCTATCCGGCGCACGGTCACGGGTCTCCGTGCGGTGCCGACATCAGTGACCGGCTGGAGAGTTCGATAGGCCACGAGCGGAAGTGCAATCCCTTCCTGCAATTCACTGACTTCGAGGCGTTCAGAGAATTCACCGCCGCTGGTGCTCCCCCGGTGCCGACCTACTACCCGGTGATGAAAAAGCGGAACGCACGCGGCCCGAAAGTGCTGGGACATCTCCCGCGAGTGCCCGCTCTGCCGCCGAAGGTCTTTCGCGAGGCAGTCAGACAGAAGGCCGGTCGTGTCATCGACACGCGGCACATGCTGGCATTCGGGGGCGGGCATGTCAAAGGATCCCTCAACATCGAGGGGACGCCCCTGCTCTCGATCTGGGCGGGCTGGCTCCTCGATGCCGACGAGCCACTCCTCCTCGTGCTCGAACGGGATGTCGATCTGGACGAAGTGCTGAGGCTCCTCATTCGCACCGGCTACACCAATATCGTCGGTTACCTGGCGGGCGGGATGACGGCGTGGTCAAATGCCGGCATGCCTCTCGAAGAAGTGCGTCAGATGTCGGTGCATGAAATGCGGAAGGCGGGGTCCGACGTGCAGATCGTGGACGTGCGTAGGCCGGGCGAATGGGAGGAGGGACACGTCCCCGGGGCGGTTCATCGCTTTCTCCCGGAGTTGCGGGAAAAGACCGCCGGCCTGAAGAAAACCAAACCGGTCGCGCTTTACTGCGGCAGCGGATACCGCGCCAGCATCGGTGCCAGCATCCTGAAGCGGGAGGGGTTCCGCCACGTTCATAATGTTCCCGGGAGCTGGCAGGCATGGGTGGCCTCGGGGTATGCAGTCGAAGGGGGCGAAGGGTCGACATGAAATGGCTGCCAATTGCTCTAATGGAAGGGCAAACGTCCCTCCTGAGCGCCTTGGATTTTGGCGTCGAGGCGCTGGACTACGGCGGATGCGCGAGGTCCCCCTACCTCGTCGGAGCCGGCATCGGCCTGCTCTCGTGGCTGACCTTTTCCCTGGCCGACAAGACCATCGGAGCTTCCTCGTTCTACGCCACGATAGCGGGCTTCTGCGGACGGATTTTTGCCCGGAAGCACACCGACTCGCTCGCTTATTTCCAGTCGAATCCGCCGCGGATCGACTGGGGTTTTGTTTTTGTGCTCTCGTCGATCTCAGGCGGCTTCCTGGCGGCCTGGACGGGCGGCGAGATACGCGATGAATGGCTCCACCCGATGTGGGTGGATCGCTTCGGCGACAGTCTTCCGCTCCGGGGCGGGATCGGGTTTGCCGGCGGGGTTCTGATGGCCTTCGGTGCGAGACTCGCGGGCGGCTGCACCAGCGGTCACGGCATCAGTGGCACGCTCCAGCTCAATGCCGGGTCGTGGCTCACTGTCGCGTGTATGTTCACCGGCGGGATCATCACCGCGATGCTACTCTACACCGTGCCATGATCGATCCCGGAAAGCTCGTCACGGAATCCGTCGAACCGCCCTGCGATGGGGTCCGGAGGGTGCGGCTTTTTGGAGCAATTGTCTTTGGAATCGCCTTCGGTTTTCTCTTGCAGAAGGGGGGCGTGGGCAAATACAATGTCCTCGTCGGGCAACTCCTTCTTCAGGATTTCACCGTGTTGAAGGTGATGCTGAGCGCGATCCTCGTCGGCATGGCGGGGGTTTTTGTTCTGCATCATTTCGCAAAAGCCAATCTCCACATTATCCCCACGCGGATCGCCCCGCAGGGAATTGGCGGATTGCTTTTCGGGGCCGGCTTTGCGCTGATCGCCTACTGCCCGGGGACCGGCGCGGCGGCGCTGGGCCAGGGGAGTTGGGATGTTCTATTCGGGATGGCCGGATTGGTCGCCGAGTCTTACCTCTTTGCCGAGATGTCAGGGTGGCTCGACGAGTCGATCGGGAAATGGGGCGACAAAGGCAAGGTGCTGCTTTCTGACCTCGTCCCGATTCCGAGATCCGTTTTTGTTTCGGGATTCGTCATCCTGCTGCTCGCGGTGCTCTTCTCACTTGATCGACTGACGGACCGCTAGAGGAGGGACGGTGAGTCTCTGAGCGGGGATCTTTTGCCCGTTGGGGGAAACACCCCATAGAGAACTTCGCTGCGGGGCGATATCTTGGATGCTAACCCGAGGTTGCTATGACAGAAAATCCCTTTAACCAACTCGCTGAGATGAGCGGCCGCGCGGCGCTGCTACACGACCTGCGCCACGCGCTCTTTGCGATTCATCTCGCTCCGCTGCTGCTGGAAAAGCACCGCGAGAACGAGCGCCGTTTTCACGAGATCTGCGAGAGTCTTTCGCGGGAGTGCGAGTCCATCGCCGGACTCATCGAGGAGGAGTTCGGCGAGGATGATCTGACGGTAAAGAGCCCTGCGGGAGTAGGGGGATGAGGCGAGAGCGACGGAGAGTAGGACCGCGAGACTTCGCCCTGATACACGCGCCCGAGGTTCAGTTCGTTGCAGGCGAGGAGGAACTCCGATGCCGACCATGCCTGGCAGGCTTTGCCCATGGGGCGACCGGTCACTCCGTGCGCCCATTCTCGTTTTCGTCATTTGTGTTCACAAAAACTCCTTAAACTCCTGAAAATTCTGACTCGAACCCCAATTCCCTCGCGCAGACGCTCTAAGTTCGACAGACTGCTAGACCCCTGGTCGTCGGGCAGACTGCAACGAATTCGACTGCGGGTTTCACCCTATGGAAAGCGCCCACGGCCTGTGGCATCGTCATCTCATGATGAACGATGACAATGACGAAGATGCCGGCGGGAGTGACCGCGACTTGGAGCGCTTCGAAGCTCAGCCAGACAAGACTAAAGAGCTGGAGCGCCTGAAAGATCTCGTAGAAAAATCCGTAGGGCCCGAAAAGGCGGATCTCGATCAAGAGATCCGCCGCCGCTCCGACACTGAGAACTGAGGCTCTCGGGCGTGACCCGCAGACGGGTCAGACTCTGCCACGTTTCCCGCTGATGGCCCGGTAAATGACGAGCAGGAGAATCGCTCCCAGCACTGAGGCGATAAACCCTACCGCTTCTCCATCAGCATACCAGCCCATCGCTTGCCCGAGAAATTTGGCGAGCATCGCGCCGGCGATCCCGATGAGGGTGGTGATGATGAATCCGCCGGGGTCTTTTCCCGGCATCAGGATTTTGGCGACCACGCCGACTACGAGACCGATAAGAATAGTGTATAGAATTGCCATGGATTTGTTGGTGTAATGACAGGATGCTGTCGTTACGGCAATAGAAGAGAAAAACTCGATTTCGCCAATGGGGTGAAACCCGCATGTCCAGAGGCGACACTAGACGTCACGGCGATTTGTCTTTTTCACTTCGAGGAGGCGACGGAAGAGGTCGGTCGGGTCGATCGGTTTCACGAGGTGACAGTCAAAGCCTGCCTCTTGCGTGCGCCGTCTGTCCTCTTCCTGCCCCCAGCCGGTCTGGGCAAAGATGATGAGATCGCCGCCGCCGGGTCGCTGACGGAGCCGGCGACAGATCTCATAGCCGCTCATGCCGGGCAGTCCGATGTCGAGCAGGACGACTTCGGGCGAAAAGGAATCGGCTGCGGCGAGTGCCGCCTCTCCATCGTAGACGGTGCGGGTGACATGGCCGAGGGCGTCGAGTAACATCGAGAGGCAGTCGGCGCTGTCGCGATTGTCATCGACGACGAGGATGCGGAGGGAGGACACGGCATCGGACGATGGCGTCCCGCTCTCGGCGGGCATTGTGGGTCTGGTCGGAATCTCCAGGGTCGGCACCGTAACGATGAACTCCGCCCCCTTTCCGGGGCCGTCGCTCTTCACCTCGACGGTGCCGTCGTGTATCTCGACGAGGCGTTTCACGAGGGAGAGCCCGATCCCGAGACCGCCGCGTGACTTTTCGATCGAGGTATCGAGCTGCGTGAAGAGATCGAAGACCGTCGGCAGATGATCGGCCTCGATCCCGATGCCTTCATCCTTCACCGAGACGGCGACCCTGTCCTGATCGACCCGGGCGGTGATCGTGATGGTGCTGCCCGGCTCGCTGTATTTGGCCGCGTTGTTGAGCAGGTTCGTGAAGACCTGCGCGAGACGGGTGAGGTCGGCCTCGATGAAGACCGGTGAGTCGGGGAGGGAGAGAATGACTTCGTGATCAAGCGTGCCTCCCGGCGGACAGGCCGTCTCCATGGCGCTGCGGATGACCTCGTCGAGGGTGGCGCTGGCCTTGCGCAGTTCGAGCCGCCCCTCGCTGATGCGGCTGACATCCATGAGGTCGTCGACGAGGCGGATGAGTTGCTCGAGCTGCCGCTCCATCATCGTGCGTGCCTCTTCGACGCCCCGGCGCCCGACTCCGGCGAGGCGCATCAGATGCAGCCCGGAGCGCAGGGGAGCGAGGGGATTGCGCAACTCGTGGGCGAGGGTGGCGAGAAATTCGTCTTTGCGGCGATCCGCCTCGGAGAGCTTTTTCGCGACGCCGCGCAGTTCGTTCGCCGTCTCGATCTGGTCGTGAATGTCGGTTGTGGAGCCGACCCACATTTTCACGGCCCCGAGCATGTCTTTTTGCGCCGTGGCGCGGGTGATGTGCCAGCGGTAGGCGCCGTCTTCGCGTTGGACGCGGTGCTCAAACTCAAAAGGCTCGCCGGTCGCGAGGGCCTGGCTCCAGATCCGCACCGTCTCGGGTAGATCTTCGGGATGAATGAAGTGGCTCCACTCACAGTGCTGGTTCGGGTCGAAAAACAGGCCGGTAAATTCGGACCATTGCGGGTTGAAATAATCGAGAGTGCCGTCGGGAGTTGTGGTAAAAATCTTCTGCGGCATCGCATCCATCACAAAGTGAAGCCGCTCCTCGCTCTCGACGAGACGGCTCTCCGCCGCGCGTCTCGCGGTGACATCGCGGAAGACGAGGACGCAGCCGACGATCACGCCATCCTGATAACGGATCGGGGCGGCGCTGTCTTCGATGACTCGCTCGGCGCCGTCGCGTGCGATGAGAATGGTGTGGTTCGCGAGACCGACGACGACACCCTCGGTGAGGGCTCGCTCGGCGGGATTTCTCCCCGGCTCGCGGCTTTGCTCGTTGATAATGTGAAAGACCCGGTCGAGCGGTTCATCCCGCGCTTCGGAGGTCGTCCAACCGGTGAGTTCCTCGGCGACGGGGTTTAGAAAGGTGACTCGGCCGCTGCCGTCGGTGACGATCACCCCATCGCCGATGCTCGCGAGTGTGGTGTGGAGCAGGCCGCGTTCCTGGTCGATCGCGGCGATCGCGGCGGCGAGCTCCCCGGTGCGGGCGAGGACACGTTCCTCGAGTTCGGCATTCGTCTTCTGCAGCTCGGCCTCGGCGGCTTTGCGAAGCTCGATCTCGCGCTCCAGTTCTTCGGGGCTGCGCATCGCGAGGATCTTCGGGACGAGGGGGATGAGCGTGATGACCGTCGCCCACGAGACGAGCGCGGTCAGCAGTTTCAAGATCCCGGCAAGCCGATAGGCGGGCCACCAGAAAAGGATCGCCTCCATCAGATGGGTCGCCCCGCAGAGAAGAATGAAGGCCCCAAAGAGAATGAAGAGCCGGCGGAAGGGCAGATCGCTGCGGCGGGAGACGAAGCAGAGCAGCACGATGGGGATCGCAAAGTAGGCGGAAAAGATCCCGAGATCCGAGACGATGTGGAGCCAGCCATGACCCTCGGACCATGTGCCGCAGTGCTATCTCGCGGGGAAGTCTGACGAGTCGAACAGCTTCGTGATAAATTCCATTGGTCTTAGCCTCTTGGGTGTACGCATCTCCGCTGCTCTTCCTCCATGGGAAATCTCTGTCTACCGGCAGCGCGCATTGATAGGGGCATCTTCCCCGCTAGCGGGGTGCTTTGGAAAGAAATTTTTGCCGACTCGGGCCTTTTTTCCAGCGGGAAACTCGGGCCGAACAGGGCGACTTGAGAGAAAGGCGGTGGCGCGGGGCGCGAAGAGATCGTAGTTTCTCCCGCCATGGTTCGCAAAGACACGGAGTTCTCTCGAGTGCATGTCGGGTTCGACGGGCGGGTCCACAAGACCTTCCGGGGGCCCAACGCCCAAAAGCGATTCGAGACCGAGGTTGCGGTGCTGCAGCACCTCGAAGCGCGCGGCTGCGAGTATGTGCCGCGGCTCTTTGACTCCGATCCCGCGACTCTCACGATCGTGACGAGCAACTGCGGTCAGCGGGCCACTTCCATCAGTGATCGCAAGGCGAACGAACTCTTCGCCGCCCTCGAGAAGGACTACGGGGTGCGGCACGAAGATGCTTTCCCCCGCAACATCACCTACCGAAGTCAGGACGGCCGCTTCTGCCTGATCGATTTCGAGTTCGCCTCCCTCGTGGATGAAAACGGCGACCTGCTTCCCGGCGGGGTCAGCCTCAAGGTGCCGGGAAAAGGGGGGTGATCACCTGCTCGGGGTCCGGATCAAACTCGCGATGACCATCATACCCTGCAGATGGACATCGTCCCTCACGGTGGCCGACTCGACGTCAAACCACTCCAGCGCCGTCGCGGTCGCCTGTGCCGCAGGGGAGTCGCCGATGAGATAGACGGGCGGATAGGGGCATACTTTTACCGCCTCGCGGATCTCGTGGCCGATGAGGATTCCCGAGATCAGGCTCGGGAGATCGGCCGGCCCGAACCGTCCCGCGAGCATCTCGGTGCGGCCGAGAAAGAGATGATGGAGGAGACCGCCGTCTTTTCCGGACAGCTCGAGTCCGCGGGCGAAGGCGGGGCTCGCTGGATCGGGCGGGCCGCCGCTGCCGGCGATGAGACTGTCGCGGGTGAGCAGGGCGAAGGCTTCGCCGGTGAGGAAGGTGCGGAAGCTCTCGATGCGACCGTCGCGGCAGTAGACCCACTTCGAGTGTGTCCCCGGCAGGCAGATGGTGGCACCGTCGTGAGGGAGATCGGTGAGCAGCCCCGCGACCTGCGTTTCTTCTCCTCGCATCACGTCGGTGGTGCTTGTGTCAGGGGCTTCGAGCCGCACTCCGGGGATGAGATTGATCTCGCCGAAGGTGCGGCTTGTCACCGTGACTACCTTCGCAGCGAGATCGCGCACGCCTGCGGGAGTGGTTGCGTAGGGTGCCTCGAGCCAGCCCTCGCGGCTGCCGACCATGCCGCTCATGAAGACTCGCAGGGCGGGGTGCGTCGTTTTCCAGTCACCACAGAGAGTGGAGAGGATCTCGTCAAAGTCCCGCCCGCGGCACGAGCGGATGCCGTCGGGAGACTCGCGCGTCGCGACGAGCCTGGAATCGACGATGAGCTTCGCCCGCAGGTTCGTCGAGCCCCAGTCGATAAAAAGGAGAGGAGTAGTCATGGAAAAAAACGAATGGATCGTGCCGGGCGGCAGGCGCTGCGACGCTCTCACATGACACCACTTTTCGATTGAAAGGCAAGCAAGACTTCCCCGGTCGCAGGACAGGTCCGCGATCAGGTTCCGATCCTGCGAAATCGAGGCTGGACAGCGGCGGCGGATCATGAGAAACGCCCCTCATGCAAAAGTCGAAAAGATCTCCCCATCGTTTCCGTTCCCTCGTCCCCCTGCTCTCGACCGGGGCCGTGGCGGCGCTCACCCTGCTCCTTACCATTTCGGGGAAGGAGTCCACGATTGGTGAGGCGGCTCCGGCTTCGCCCACGCCCGTCCCCGGCGCGGCCTGGGAGGTCGGACCCGACCCGCTGAAGATGCCCGATGGCATGCCCTCGCTGGGGAATCAGCACGGTGATGTCGCGATCAGTTCGAGTGGCGAGATCTACGTGAGCGTCATGCAGGGGCTGCGCTCCGGCGTGCAGGTCTACGCGGCCGACGGCACCTACCTCCGCAATCTCCCCGATGCGCCGACCGACTTTCACGGCTTTGTCATTCACGAGGGCGACGACGGCGAGTTTCTCTACGGACCCCAGCTCGGGGCGGGTAAGATCGTGAAACTCTCGCTCGATGGCAAAGTCGTCATGACGATCCCCGGCGAGGCCATTCCCAAAAAATACTGGCTCGTGAACCCGAAAAACCAGCAGGCCGCCCTGCGCCTCACCGGCTGCACCGTCGCGCCGAACGGCGACATCTTCGTGACCGACGGCTACGCCTCGGACTACGTGCACCGCTTCAATGCCAAGGGGGAATACCTCGCGAGTTTCGGCGGAAAGGCGGCCCCTTATAACTTTAAGACGCTGCACAAAATCGCGATTGATAATCGCTTCGACCCGCCCCGCCTCGTCGGGACCGACCGCGCCAACGACCGTGCCGTCCACCTCTCGCTCGAGGGCGAGATGCTTGGTGAAATCGCGACCGACCTGTTCATGCCGGCCGCTGCGGTGGTGCAGGGTGACTACCTCGCCGTCGGCGAGATCAAAGGTCGTATCACCATTTTCGACAAAGAGAACAAGGTCGTCGCGCGATTGGGCGAGAACCCCAATCCCGCCGAGGTCGGCACGAACAAAATCGAGCCCGCCCAGTGGCGTCCGGGAATCGTCAACGCGCCGCACGGGGTAGCTTTCAATGCGCGGGGCGATCTCTTTGTCTCCGAATACAGTGTCCACGGCCGAGTCCTGAAGTTCTCCAAAGGCGCGGCGGCGGTCGTGATGAACCGCTAGCAGCCTGTCGGACTTATCCCGCCCGGCTGCGGAAATCGGGGATTCGGCCCGAATTCCCCTTCGTTTTCATCATTTGTGTTCACACAAACTCCTCAAACTCATGAAAATTCTGACTCGAACCCCAATTCCCTCGCTCA
>JBDNIL010000501.1:0-25635 GCA_041688355.1 Verrucomicrobiales bacterium
CGCCGAAGAAGAGGTCGCCGAAGAAGAGGTCGCCGAAGAAGAGGTCGCCGAAGAAGAGGTCGCCGAAGAAGCTACTGAAGAAGAAAAATGAAAAGCGCCTACGAACTCGCGATGGAGCGGCTCGCCAAGTCCGGGCCCGTCGTCAGCGTCACTGACGAGCAGCGCGCCGAGATCGGTGCCATCGACGACCGCTTCCGCGCGAAGATCGCCGAGCGCGAACTTTTTCTCAACGACCTCATCGGCAAAGCCATCGGCAGCGGCAACTACCACGAGATCCCCGAGCTGAAAACCCAGCTCGCCCGCGAGATCGCCAGCCTCAAGGTCGATTGCGAAGCGGCGAAGGACAAAGTGCGCAGCTGATCGAGGCGGGAAGAGTAGCACGGGCATCCTGCCCATGCCCCGTGATGGGACGCGGTGACACCAGCCCCTCAATCCACTCGCTCTTCCGCGACCCGTCCGAGAGCGACCCGCCCGAGAGCGAGGGAGACGTCAATAATCTCCCGGCGTCTTCCCCGTTGAAGGCATGGGCAGGATGCCCATGCTACTTTCCCGGTCGGCTCGCCCTCAGGCGAATTCTTTTTTCAGGCTCTCGATCTCTTTTTTCAGGAGACTGCCGACGCGGTGTTTTGCGAGATAGACCTGGGATTGACTCACGCCCAGTTCCGACTTCACCCGTGCCACGTCCCATTCCTTTACGACGTAGGCGTGGAAAATCTGGTACTGCTTCGGCGATACGAGCTTCTTGACCCGCTCGATCGCGACCTCGGCCAGGTTTGTCTTCCACTCATTTTCCCAAACCTGCTCCAGCACGTCCTCCCCGTTTTCCCCCTCGATGCGCTCGATCGTACCGGTGCGGCGCTGGTCCCCGTCGCCATCGAAGCCGCCCCCGGCCTGATTCATCGCCGCCGGATTGCGCTGCTTGTTCCGGAACTGATCCGCGATCCGCCAGCGGGTGATGTTCATCAGCCAGGTTTTGAAAGAACCTTTGTCGGGATCGTAGACCTGTCCCTTTTTCCACTGCTTCGCCACCGCGAGAACCGTTTCCTGCACCACGTCAAAGGCCTCGTCACGGCTCAGACCCGCCCTTGTCGAGACGCTGTAAATGAGACGCCAGTAGGTCTGGTA
Source organism: Verrucomicrobiales bacterium (assembly GCA_041688355.1). Taxonomy (GTDB): domain Bacteria; phylum Verrucomicrobiota; class Verrucomicrobiia; order Verrucomicrobiales; family DEV007; genus Arctic95D-9. The sequence goes on from JBDNIL010000501.1 coordinate 1,126, forward strand.
AAACTCCTCCCAGGTGCGTTGGTCCTCCCAGTCGGCGAGCCGCTCGATGAGACTCTTCCGCGTCCGCGCGAACTGCTCTTTCTCGTCAAATTTTTCCATGGTCTTAGAGTATATACCGTGGCGGATGATTGCACGGGGGAAGTTTCAGGCCGCCCTCACCGGGTGGAAGGGCCAATCGTCACGATCCCCGACCACAAACTACAACAGTCATCCAAATCATAAAATTCGTCTAAATTCGTGCGTATTCGAGCCTATTCGTAGTCCAAATCACTTCTTTAAAAGGCCCTTTTTCTCACCGCAACTCGTCACCCACATCAGCGACGAGCGCATGCCTGCAGTTCGCACCGCAAGGCCGCTACCTCACCACGCTCGCTTGTGCGCCAGAGGATCTCTTTTTCCACCTCGTCGCCATCCTCCACGCTCCCACCTACCGCGAAGAGAACGCCGGCGCCCTGCGTCAGGATTGGCCGCGCGTCCCCCTCCCGACTGACGCTGACACCCTCCGCGCCGGGGCCTCCCTCGGTCGCCGCCTCGCTGCCCTCCTCGATCCCGAAACCCCCGTCCCCGGCGTCACCGATCTGAACATCCGCCCCGAACTCAAAGGCCTCGGCGAACTCACTGTAACCCCCGGCCAAAAGACCCCCGACTTCGCCCTCGCCGCCCGCTGCGGATACTCGGGCCAGGGCGGTGTCACCATGCCCGGTCCCGGCAAAGTCACCACCGGCACAAGCGGGGAGACGGTTACCTCGACATCCACCTCAATACCACGACCCGCTGGAAAGACGTCCCCGAACCCGTCTGGCGCTACACCCCCGGCGGTTACCAAGTCCTCAAAAAGTGGCTCAGCTACCGCGAGTCCGCGCTACTGGGCCGCCCGCTCACGAGTGATAAAGCGCAGCAGTTCACGCATCTCGTTCGGAGGATTGCGGCGATTTTGAGGATGAGCGGGGATCTGGATGGGCAATATCGGGCGAGTGTATAACTCGTATTTCATCTCCACCTGTGATAAAATAGCCTCTTTATTTCTAGCTTTGAAGACATCCGCGAAGCGGTCCTGCACCTCCAAAAAGGCGATCCGGCGCGGCCGCTCTCGACGATCGCGCTGGAAGTAGCAGACGCCCATCCCGGAATCGACTTTCGCGAAGGCATTTGTGGAGGCTCCGCCCGCCTCATTCGCACGCGCATTCCAGTCTGGTTGCTGGACTCGCTTCACCGTCAGGGTGCGACCGATGCCAACCTGCTCGTCGCCTACCCGACTCTCAACGCCGAAGACCTCGCCAATGCGTGGAGCTACGCACGCACCCATCGCGAGGATATGGACCGCGAGATTGCGGCCAACGGCGACGAGGTATGATCGCCCGGCTCTACTCGAACGGAAAACTTCCCTCTTCCGGCAGTGGAGGCGCTGCGCCGCTTCGGGCACCGGTGGTCGAGCAGTCAGCAGGCAAAGTCAGCGGTGCATGGCTCTTTCGAGACACCCGCGTCCCCGTCAAGGCGCTCTTTGAAAACCTGGAAGACGGCGCAACGGTCGATCAATTCCTCAAATGGTTTCCCGGAGTGACGCGCGAGCAAGTCGATGGGGTAATTGAGTTCACTACGGCCAGTCTCGAACCGGCAGTCGGTCGATGAAAATCCTCTTCGACCAGGGAACACCCGTCCCGCTTCGGAAGTTTCTCGCCCCCACTTAATCCGCACTGCCCATGAGATGGGTTGGTCCCGATTGGAAAACGGCGATCTCCTTGCCGCCGCGGTAGCCGAGGGCTTCGAACTGCTCGTCACGACCGACCCGAACCTCCGCTACCAGCAAAACCTGCAGGCACGCCGCATCGCGATTCTCGTCCGCACCACTACGTCGTGGCCGAAGATTCAGAGATGAGTCGCCGAAATCGTCGCTGCGGTAAACTCCACGGAGCAGGGAGACTGCGCGGAACTTGCCATCTGACTCGACCTTATCTCGAATCCCGAAAACAGCAGAAGCAGAAAGCCGCTACCATCACGGCTGAGAAACTCGGCCGGCGCTTCGATGCGCGCGAGTGCGTCAGCGCATTTCTCGAGTGGGACAACCCGAGCACCCGGGTTTGGCGCAGCGCCGCGTCAATCTTGATCTCCCGGCCTCGATGATCAATCGTGGAGAATAACGATTACCTTCCCTGTTGGGCTCGCTGATCAACGAAGGTAGGGCGAGGCGTCCGCGCCGAGCCGCGAGGGTCCGTTTGACGAGCGCTTGCCCCATCGGCTCACCGGGACGGTTCGCCCTACCTCACGAATCGTGACTGCGGATCAACCAAGGTTGGCTCTCCACTGGATCACCCACCAACTGGACTCGCTATGTGCCGCGACGCGCTTTTCACTTGGCATCGCCGCCATCCCTTTTAACATCCCCTCATGATTCGTATCGGCATCGTCGGCTGCGGGCGCATCCTCGCGGCGCACTTGGAGGGTTATCGGCTCCTGCGCGAAGCGGGTGTCGGGGGCTTTGCAATCACCGCCCTCTGTTCGCGGCAGGCGGATGACGCCCTCTCCTACGTAACGCGCGGCTCCGGGCCCCCGCAGCGAACGCCCGTCTCGGACATTCCCGGCGATCCCCTCGCAGTCGGGGACCAGTATCTCTCCGACTTCCAGCCCGACACGGAGGTCGCGATCTACACCGACTACCGGGAGATGATCGCCTCGGGAAAAATCGATGCGGTCAACGACTTCACCACCCACGGTCTCCACCACCAGATCGCCGCCATCGCTTTTGCCCACGGCAAACATCTCCTCTCCCAGAAACCCCTCGCGGTCACGATGGAGGGGGCGAGAGGCATGTGCGAGCAGGCCGCTGCGGCCGGAGTCACCTTCGGAGTTTTCGAAAATCTGCGCTTCGTCCCGAACGTGCGACATCAGCACTGGGCCTTCAGCGCGGAGGGTCCGGCCGGCCGCCTCCAGATGGCGGTGATGGGCAACATCGGAACGTGGTGGTCACCCGATCTCATCGTCGCAGAGACCCCGTGGCGTCATGTCCTCGTCGAAGGCGGCGGCATCTCCCTCGATCTCGGCCCGCACTTTTTTGACATGATTCGCTACATCAGCGGCAGCGAGGTCGAGTCCGTATGCGCGCGCACGCAAGTCGTCGAGCCGGTCCGCTACCTGAAGCGCGAGGGTCAAAAAGTCGAGCCTTTCTCCTGCGATGCCGATGACACTTTTTACGCCCATTTTTCTCTGAGTTCCGGTGCGGCCGGGAGCATGTTCGGGAGCTGGGCCGGACACGGTTCCAGCACCGTGATCGGCGAGGGCCCCGTCTTCTACGGAGAGCACGGAAAAGTGACCGGTGATACGATCCATCTCGACGGGACCGGCCCCCAATCGCTCAGCGCCCTCTACGAAACGTGCGCTCCCGCCTCATTGCAGGAGCAGCATTTCCCCCTCGGTCTCCGCAACGACTTCGCCCTCGCCCAGCTCGACTGGCTCCGCGCCATCGAGAGCGGCACCCAACCCGAGTGCTCGGGCCACGAAGGCCTCCGCGACCTCGCCTGCGCCTACGCCGTCGTCGAGTCAAACCTCGCGGGTCGCACCGTCACCATCGAAGAAATCGAATCCGGCTCTCTTCGATCCTATCAAAGACCCATCGACGAAAAATTCCAACTCCTAACCGCTAAAAGCTAAAAGCTAAAAGCTAAAAGCTAATTCCTTCCCCATGCACCGCATCGCCACTCTCGGACTTCACCACGACCACGTTTGGAGCAATCTCGAACAGCTCGTTGCCACCGGGCGGGCGGAACTCGTCGCTGCCGCCGACGCGGATCCGGAACTGCTCGCGAAATACCGCGAGCGCTTTCCCGGGAAGACCTACGAGTCCTACGAGGAACTGCTCGAAAACGAAGACCTGACCGCCGTTTACATTTTCGCCAGCAACCGTCTCAGCGAGGACCTCACTGTGATGGCCTGCGAACGCGGGCTCCATTGTCTTGTCGAAAAGCCGATGGCGGCGACCCTCGACGGGGCCGAGGCAATGCTCGCGGCTGCTGAGGAAAACGGGGTGCGGCTGATGATCAACTGGCCTTTTGCCTGGTGGCCGCAGTTGCGTCACGGCATCGCGATGGCCCAGGCGGGGGAGCTCGGTCAGCTCTGGCAGGTGAAGTATCGGGCCGCGCATCAGGGTCCGGTAGAACTGGGATGCTCGAAGCAGTTCTGCGCCTGGCTCTACGACGAAAACCTCAACGGCGCCGGCGCCCTGATGGACTACTGCTGCTACGGCGCAGTCCTCGCTAATGTATTGTTAGGGCGCCCCGACGCCGTCACCGGCGTGCGCATCAGCACCGGCCTGAAGCCCGATCTCGAACTCGAGGACAATGCCATCCTCATCCTCACCTACCCCCACGCCCTCGCCACGACCGAAGCGAGCTGGACCCAGATCGGCAACATGACGAGCTACAGCACGACGCTCTACGGCAGCCTCGGCACGCTGCTGATCGAGCCGGATCACCATGGACGAATTTTTCTAGCAACGGCGGAGCACCCCGACGGGATCGCGTTGAGCGTGCCGCCCCAACCCGACCACCTCGCCAATTCGGCGACCCATTTTCTCGCCGCGATCGAAGATCCGGAGCTGGAGATCCATCCGCTCTGCGACGCCGGGAACGGTCGCGACGCCCAGTGGATTCTGGAGGCGGGGATGAAGGCGGCAGGGTGAGCCCGACTCCCGCGATGGCGTGCCGCGCAACTGTTGCCCGGACGAGCTGAATTCCCTATTATCAGCTGGTTCTCTGATGAAGCCACGCTATCTCCACGCTCTTTTCCCGGGTTTACTCGGTGCTGCCCTTTCGGCACACGGGGGCGAAGCCGTGACGCCCGGGCAGCGAGAGTTTTTTGAGAAAAAGATCCGCCCCGTCCTCGTCTCGCACTGTTACGAATGCCACGCGGCGGGAGCGAAAAAGATCGGGGGGAAACTCCTTCTCGATTCTCCGACCGCTTTGAGGATAGGCGGCGAATCGGGCAGCGCCATCGTGGCGGGCAAACCGCAGGAGAGTCTCCTCCTCCACGCCCTGCGCTACGAGAACGATCTCGAGATGCCGCCGGAGAAACCCTTGCCGGAGACCGTCATCGCCGACTTTGCGCGCTGGATCGAGATGGGTGCACCCGACCCTCGCGAGGCAGTCACGGTTCCCGAAGGGACTATCACGGAACGGCAATACGAAGAGGGCGATCTCTGGTCATTCACCGCGCCGAAGAAATCACCTCCGCCCGCAGTGCGCGAGTCCTCCTGGCCGCGTCGCGTGATCGACCGCTTCGCCCTCGCGACGATGGAGGCGCAGGGCCTCAGCCCGGCTGCTGACGCGGACGCGCGCACGCTCGTGCGCCGTCTCTACTTCGACCTCATCGGCCTGCCGCCGACCTACGCCGAGGTGCGTCTCTTCGAAGCCGCCGCCCTCGTCGATCGCGAAGCGGCGGTGGAAAAGCTCGTCGATAGCCTGCTCGCCTCGCCACACTTTGGAGAACGCTGGGGGCGCCACTGGCTCGACGTCGCGCGCTATGGGGAATCGAACGGCAATGACGGGCTCAGCCGCAATCCCTCGTTTCCCCATGCCTGGCGATACCGCGACTACGTCATCGACGCCTTCAACCGCGACCTGCCCTATGACCGTTTTCTCACCGAACAAATCGCCGGGGATCTGCTCCATTCAGATTCACCTGCGGAACGTGACCGCCATCGCATCGCGACGGGATTCCTCGCCCTCGGGGCAAAGCCGGCGAAGGCGATGAATGACAACTTCGAGATGGATGTCGTCGCCGACCAGATCGAAGTCATTGGCACCGGGCTGCTCGGCCTCAGCATCGGGTGCGCGCGCTGTCACGATCACAAATTCGATCCCATCCCGACTCGCGACTACTACGCGATGGCCGGATTTTTCACTAGTTCCGAGACTCTCTGGGGCGTTGCCGCCAATGAAAAACTGACCGCACCCCCGACTGATCTCCACGTCCTCGAAGCTGCGCCGCCGGTCTTTCCCCCCTACGGTTTTATCGAGACCGTCCTCGTGATCCAGTCGAACACCGGTATTCCGCTCAAGCAACCCCCGCCGAAATGGCCCCTCGGAACCCCGCTGGCGATGGGCGTTCGTGATCGCAAGGAGTCGGCCGACTGCAAGATCAATCTCAAGGGCGAAGCGAAAAAGACCGGTGAGTCCGTGCCGCGGGGTTTCCTCAGCGCCGTCAAGACTGACAAAACCATCACTCCGGACCCGAAAACGAGTGGCCGCCTCCAACTCGCGGAGTGGCTTACGAGTCCGGACCATCCCCAGACCGCGCGGGTTATGGTGAACCGTATCTGGCTTCACCTCTTCGGCGAAGGGATCGTGCGCACGCCGAACGACTTCGGAGTCTATGGGGAAAAGCCAACCCACCCCGCCCTGCTGGACTATCTCGCAGTGCAGTTCGTCGATGACGGTTGGTCCGTGAAATCAATGATCCGCTCGATCGTCCTCAGTCGCACTTACCAGCTCGGGAGTAGCACGCTTGACGCCGTGACGGAAGAGCACCCCGATCCGGAGAACCGCTCGCTGAGCTATCATTCGCGTCGCCGCCTCGACGCCGAAGCGCTCCGCGATGCGATGCTGCGCGTGAGCGGGCGGCTCGATCCCCGCCCGGCGGAAGGCTCGCTGATTCGCCACCGCGACATCCTCATCAATCTCGCCGACAATCTGCACATCTCCTCGCCGCATCGCAGTGTCTATCTCTGCTACCTGCGCAACTCCCCGCCCCCCGATCTCTCCGCCTTTGACCTGCCCGACTTCATCGGCGTGACCGGCAGGCGCGACATCAGCATAGTGCCGGGACACGCCCTTTTCCTCTTCAACAATCCTTTTGTCCTCGAGCAGTCAGCCCACTTCGCGACCCGACTCCTCGAGGCGGACGAACCTGACGAAGCCCACCGAATCACCCTCGCTTTTCAGGATGCCCTGCATCGCGCCCCTGACCCCGAAGAGCGGTATCGCGCCGCCGAGTTGATCGAAGAAACAACCCGCGAGACCGGCTCCGCCGAAAAGGCCTGGGCCAGTCTTGCCCAGGCACTCTTCGCCACGAACGAATTCCGCTATCTCGACTGATCCACCGCCACACATGAACCGAACATCCCCAGTCCTATCGCGCCGCAGCCTGCTCCAGACCGCCTCGTGCGGGTTCGGATACCTCGCCTTTTCGGGACTGGCTCAGGCGGGACTGGCCCCGCGTCCCGCTCCCTTTGCGGCCCGGGCGAAACGTGTCATCTTTCTCTGCATGAGCGGCGGCCCGGCGCAGCTCGATACCTTTGACTACAAACCGCAGACGGGGAACAAGGCCCATCCCGGATCGGTCTACGACTTTACACAATATGGCGAAAGCGGACTCTGGATTTCGGACCTCATGCCCGAGACCGCGAAACAGGCGGACAAGCTCTGCCTACTCAATGGCATGCACGCAGACACCGGCATCCATGCGCAGTCCTTTCTCCAGCTCCACACCGGCGACCGGCTCCGCGAACGGCCCAGCCTCGGCTCTTGGATCAGCTACGGACTCGGCACTGAGAATCAGAATCTCCCCGGATTCATCAGTCTCAACACCTCGCGTCCCTCCGCCTATTCCAGCGCTTTCCTTCCCTCGATCCACAACGGCACGCCCATCGGGGTCAATGGTCAGGAAATGGCGGAGGCTACGATCGACAACGTCACCAGCGACCAATTTCCCCTATCGACAAAACGACGTCAGCTCGACTTCGTTCAGGTGATGAATCGCAATCATCTCTCGCTGCGGCCCGGTGACGCGGAACTAGAGGGGGCGATCCAGTCAATGGAGCTCGGCTTCCGCATGCAGATGACGGCCCCCGGGTTGCTCGATCTCAGCGACGAATCTCCCGCCACCCTCGCCCGCTACCGCGTCGGCGCGCAGCAGTCGTCCGTCGGCACCTGCAAAGTGACCGACTTCGGGCGGCAATGTCTCCTCGCACGCCGCTTCGCCGAAGCCGGAGTGCGCTTCATCGAGGTGAACCACGGGAGCTGGGACCAGCATTCCAATCACCGGCGCGACCTCGAGGCCAACTGCGAAGCCACCGACGCGCCCATCGCCGCACTCCTCGAGGACCTCGAGCAACGCGGCCTGCTCGAGGACACCCTTGTCGTCTGGGGCGGCGAGTTCGGTCGCCCCGGTCTCACCCCCGGCGACGGGAAAAACGAGACCGGTCACAACTCCAACGGCTTCACTTTCTGGATGGCCGGCGGCGGCGTCAAAGGGGGGCTCACTTATGGAAAAACGGACGAGACCGGTGCCCGGGCGGTCGAGGGCAAGGTGCACTTTCGTGATCTCCACGCCACCATCCTCCACCTCATGGGGCTGCCTGCGAACGATCTCAAGTATCGCCACGAGGGACGCGACCACCGCCTCACCGGAGCGGAGGGAGGCAGGGTCGTGTCGGAAATCTTCGCGTGAGCCGGGAGGCGCGCGACGGGCTCACTTCGCCTCGAGCGTGACCTCGTGCGATTTGTTCACCCCGATCTCGATTTCCTTCTCCGCTTTGTCCTCGTTCTGGCTGCGGCGCACGATGACCTTGCCGGCGGGCAGGTAAAAGGTCGCTTCCTTCTCATAGGAAAAACCGAGGTCAGTCATCTCGTCTTCGCGGTTTTGCGGCAAGCCGAGAATGGTCCACAGGCCTTCACCCCGGGCGCTCACCTTGAGGACGCCGGCGTTGAGGTTGAGGGTAACTTTTGTCATTTTGTTAGGCAAAACTTCGACCTCTTCTTCCGCCGAGGCCGCGCCGCGCGTCAGCTTCACGAGATATTTCCCGGCCGCGTTGCGGAAGTCGGCTTCGTCATTGTAGCTGAAGCCGGCATCGGCCCGGTTGCCCTCTGCGTCCACCGCCGTGAGAAGTGCCCACGCGAGACCGCCCGAGACGGGTTTGCCACCCTCGCCCATGGTGGCATCTGCCTTGATCGTTCCGGGATTGAGAACGACATCGATATCGACCAGTTTTCCCGATTCGACGACGACTTCCTGTTCGGCCTTCGCTTCGCCCCATGCCACTCTGAGGAGATATTTCCCGGCAGGCACACTGAGGGTCGGATTGGCCTCGTAGGAGAAGGCGATATCGGCGCGATTCCCCTCGAGATCGGCCTCACCGAGGACACTCCACGCGAGGTCCGAGGCAAACGGATTGGCTCCGGCAGCGGGACGCGCGACGAGGCGCAGCTTTCCGGCGCCGAGGATGAGATCCACCTTCACTATCTCTCCCGCGACGACGATGACCTCGCGGCTCGCTTTGGCGCTGCCGTTCCTGACCTCAATAGTGTAGGTGCCGGCAGGCAGGGAAAACTCGGGTTGAGCATCGTAGCTGAAGGTGATGTCCTCGCGCTTTCCTTCGAGGTCGGCATCGCCGTAAATGTTCCAGGCGAGCTCGCTCTCAATGGCGGCTCCGCCTTCTTCCATCGCGGCAGTGGCGGTGATACGTCCGCTCTCCAGCGAGATGAGCAACTCGGTGACCTCTCCCGCCTTGATCTCGACCTCACCCTGGCCGACGGCATCACCATGCTTGACCCGGGCGAGATATTTCCCCGCCGGGATCGTCAGATTCGGCTTTGCATCATAGCTGATCGCGACGCTCTTACGGTCGCCTTCGGCGTCGGCCGGAGAAAGGATATCCCAGGCAAGATCTTTCTTGAGCGGCGCTTCGCCGGTCTTCACGGTAGCGGCGAGTTTGAGCGAACCGCTCCCGAGGATGACGCTGACCTCGAGCGGCGCGCCTTCGGCGACGGTGAGCTCGCGTGCGGCGACGGCGCTCCCGGTCTCGGCGCGAAGCAGGTAGCTGCCCGGATCGACGCGCAGGAAAGGACGGCCGTCGTAGCTGAAAGCGACCTGTGCGCGCTGACCCGCCGCATCAGCAGGGCCGTAGAGAGTCCAGGCGACGCCCGACTCGAAGGCCGCTCCGCCCTCCTTATCGTAGGCGACGGCTTTCACGCCGGTCTTGGCGAAAACAACTTCGTAGGTGGAGGTCTGGCCGGTGACAGCCTTGACCTCGACCTTGACCTCTTTGCCCTCACGTTGTGCCACGATGAGGTATGCCCCTTCGGCAGTAAGTTCGTGGGACCAGCGTCCCCCGCTCCCGGTGGCGATCTCTTCGCCATCGGGAGTTTTCAGGCTGAAAGTAACCCCCTCAATGATAAGACCGCCCGAGGCGAGTCTCGGCTCGACGACGATGACGGTCGAGGGTTTCATGACCTGCTTCACGGCTTCCTGTAGGGCGTTCGTGAGGGTCGCCGCATTATTTGCAGACAGGTAAAGACCGCCCGTCTTTTTTGCGAGGCATTCCAGACCGACGGTCTCTCCCGCTTTGATGTCGAAGCCGACGACATGACAGGTGAAGTCCAGACCGGCGGCTTCCAGCTCGATGGCGGCCAGGCAGGGATCCATCTCACAGGTCTCTTCCCCATCGCTCACGAGAATGACTGAGGCTTTCGACTCGGTGTATTTCAAATGCACGGCGGCCTGGAGCACGGCTGCGGTGAGTGGTGTTTTCCCGATCGGGTTGAGTTTCCCAATCGCGGCGAGGACCTCGCCCGACGAACCCGGCGCGGGCGACACGAGCAACTCGATGTCGTCACAATCACCTTTGCGCCGGTGACCGTAAGCGATCAGGCCGAGCTCTACCTCGGGTGCGATGCCTTCAACGATGCCCGAGACGACCTCTTTTGCGACATCGATCTTCGGCCGGCCCTCGACCTGCCCGGCCATGCTGCCCGAGGCGTCGAAGACGATGATGACTCTGGCCGGCTCGCCTACCTGCTAAGCCCGCAACGGAAGCGGGTGGGTGAAAAGGAGGGCGGCAAAAGCGAGGAGGAGACGGACAAGCGATATGGTTTTCATGCGGTTCAGAATCGTGGAGTAAAAAGAGAACGGCACCGCTGAGCGAGCGCCGTTTTTCCTGCGAAGACGAATGGCCCGAGGCCGCCAATCAAGTTTCCGAAAAACATCCTGAGATGACCTGATTCAACCCTTTCAGGCGCAGGACCTGACCCTCTTCAACGCGTCGTCAGCCGCCGTCTCAGGCCGCTTCTTTTTCGTCACCGTCGGCGGGTGCCTTGTCTTCGAGCACTTCGGGATCGCGTTTGCCCTCGACGACATCGCGGTCGACGATGACGCGGGTGTAGCCGTCGTGGCTAGGGGCTTCGAACATGACCTCGAGCATCAGTTTCTCGAAGATGGAGCGCAGGGCGCGTGCCCCGGTGCCGCGTCCTATCGCCTCTTCGGCGAGGGCTTCGAGTCCATCTTCGGTGATCTCGAGATTCACGCCGTCCATCGCGAGCAGTTTGCTATATTGCTTCACCATCGCGTTTTTCGGCTCGGTGAGGACTTCGATGAGCTCTTCGCGGTTGAGCGGACGCAGGGTCGAGACGATGGGGAGACGACCGATGAATTCGGGGATGAGGCCGAAACCGTGGAGGTCTTCAGGCGAGACATTGCGGAGTTGGCGCTCGATCTCGGGCTCGCTCGCGATCTTGGTGATTTCGTCACCGAAGCCGAGCACTTTTTTGCCGAGGCGGCGTCCCACGATCTCTTCGAGTCCGACGAAAGCGCCGCCGCAGATGAAGAGGATGCGCTCGGTGTTGACCTGGATGTACTCCTGCTGCGGGTGCTTGCGCCCCCCTTGCGGCGGCACGTTGCAGACGGTGCCCTCGAGCATTTTCAGGAGGGCCTGCTGCACGCCCTCGCCGGAGACGTCGCGGGTGATGGAGACGTTCTCGGTCTTGCGCCCGATCTTGTCGATCTCGTCAATGTAGACAATGCCCATCTCGGCGCGCTTCACATCGTAATCGGCGGACTGGAGAAGCCGCAGGATGATGTTCTCGACATCTTCACCGACATAACCGGCCTCTGTCAGGGTGGTGGCATCGGCGATGCAGAAAGGGACGTTGAGCAGTCTCGCGAGGGTCTTCGCGAGGAGGGTCTTGCCGGAGCCGGTGGGACCGATGAGGAGGATGTTGCTCTTCTCGATCTCGACGTCTTCGAATTTGGAAAATTTGTTGTGCGCCCGCACCTTCGCCGGGGCGGAGAACTGCTGGAGTCGCTTGTAGTGGTTGTGGACCGCGACGGAGAGGACTTTTTTCGCGTGCTCCTGCCCGACCACATATTGATTCAGGTTCTCGAGCAGGTCTTTGGGCTTGGGCACGGAGAGATCGGTGGAGACTTCCTCCTCCTCTTCGTGAAGCTCTTTCTCGAGGATGCCGCGACAGACGTTGATGCAACCGTCGCAAATGTAGACCCCGGGGCCGGCGATGAGTTTTTTGACTTCCGCGTGGCTTTTCCCGCAGAAGGAACACATCGTGAGATTTGAAGCTCTTGCCATATTTGAAAGAATGGGAGGGTTGTCGCGGCCTGCAATCGCTCCGCAGCAGGGGAAAGTTACTCTATCCGAGGTCGATGTAAAAGCGAGCCGGAATTTAAATTTTCAGAATTACAAAATTCTTTTGAACAAAACAAGTGTTTCCAGCAAACTTTCGAGGGTGTAGTCGGCCGGGACGTCGATGACTTTGTCGCCGCGAATCCGGATGGTCCCCGCGAGACCGGCCGCTCGGCCCATCTCGATGTCGCGATCGGCGTCTCCGATCACCCAGGAGAGACGCCGGTCGATCGAAAACCTTTCCGCTGCGGTGAGAATCATTTCGGGGTCGGGCTTTGGTCGATGCGGGCAATCGGGCGTGCCGGTGTAGGCGTAGATCGCGTCAAAGGCGGCCCCGCTTTTTGCCAGCTCTTCCTGCATGTGGCGATGGATCGCGGCGAGATCTTCGTCGCTCATGAGCCCTTTGCCGACCCCTTTCTGACTGGTGACGACAATGGCGAGGATTCCCTGTTCATTGAGATAGCGGACGGCTTCGGCGATGCCGTCGTTGAGCACAAAATCATCGACGCTGAGGACATAGCCCGGACCGGGGGAACGGTTCACGACACCGTCGCGGTCGAAGAAGACCGCTCGAACCGGCGGGGCGGGCTCGCGGCTCATGGCGTCTCCGCGTAGGGAAGGGAGTAGGACTTCACTATCGTCGCATCGTCGGTGAAGGTGATGTGGTTGAAGGGGATGGGGCCGCCGGGGAGGAATTCGCAAAACTCCTCGCCGGTACTCGCGGCGAATTCACAGGCCGGACTGGAAACGCCGGACTGCATGACACCGCCGCTGAAGATATGCAGACCACGATGGAGATGCCCCGAGAAGATCCCGCGCAGTTGCGGTCCCGCTTTTTCCGCGACGGCATCCCGGAACTGCGACCCGTTCGTGAGGAGGAGATACTCGTCGATCCACGGCGAACCGATCGGACTGAGGGGGTAATGGAGAAAAACGGCGACGGGCTTTTTCCCGGAGATCTCTCCGAGGACGGCGTCGATCTGGTTCGCGGTGAGCAAGCCGTGCGGCCCCTCTTCCTGCGGCACTCTTCCATCGACCACGAAGAACTCGACCCCGTCGTTTTTCCCGCCATTGAGTCGGTAGCAGAGCTGCTCGTCGGACTCGGGGATGAGGAGCCGGTGCGGACCGAAGGTGAGGGTCGCGCGCATCATCGGGACGTCGTCGTGATTCCCCGTCACGAAATAGACCGGCGCCTTCAGCACGGAGAGGACCTCGGCGGCGAGGGCATACGCATCGGGATGGGGATCATTCACGACATCGCCGGTGTGCATGACGAAGTCGGGGGTGAATGGCAGGGCATTGATCGCCGCTACTAGCGCGATGGAACGCTCACAGGCATTTGCGCCGCGGATCGTGTCGCGACGATCCGGGCCGAAATGGGTATCGCTGATGTGAATGACTTCCAACACGGCGGAACCGGCTCAGTTTTGCGGGGCGAGACTTTGTGAGAGGAACCACTCGTAGAGTTCCGGATTCTGATACGTCTCGGTCCAGGAATCGTGTGCGGCTTCAGGGTAGACGGTGAACTTCACCGAGTTATTCCCGTTTTTTTTCAGGGTCTCGACGAGACGCCCGGATTCATCGAGGGCGACGACGGTGTCCTTCGCCCCGTGAAAGGCCCAGACCGGGAGATGGTGAATCTCGCGCATGCGGTAGGGCACCCCGCCACCGCAGACGGGAGCGATCGCAGCGAAGCGGTGCGGGGCGAGTGTCGCGAAATGCCAGGTGCCGTAGCCCCCCATGCTGAGGCCGGTGAGATAGATACGGGAGGCATCGACGCGAAGAGTCGCCTCCAGATGATCGATCAGCTCGAGCACCGGTTGCTCGGTCCACCATGTCCCGGCGGGGCACTGCGGTGAGACGAGGAGGAAGGGAAACTTCGCTCCTTCGCTGACGCGCTTTGGTGGGCCGTGGAGAGCTACCTTCTGCACGTCGCTGCCGCGCTCCCCGGAGCCGTGGAGGAAAACGACGAGCGGCCATTTTTTCTCCGCGTCCGTTTCATAGCCTTCGGGCAGTGAGAGGAGGTAGGCGAGCGTCTCCGGGGTCGTGACCTCGTTTACAAACGTCTCTGCCGTGGTCCCGGCCCGAGCCGCGGGGAGCAAAAAGAGAGCGAGGGCTGTCAGCAGCACGGCGGGCAGGGATTTGCGCATGGGCGAGAGTGTAACATGGGGACTCGCCGCCGCCACTGAAAAAAAGCAGCGCACCGCCTGGCCTGATCGATAAATCCCGTTGCTTCCGCGGCACTTTGCCCCGACCCCTTTTCGTATGAGTGAACATCTGGCAAGCCTGTCGTGGAACCGTGGTGAGAGTGGCTTCGGGTACAAGGAATATCCCCGCACCCACCAATGGCACTTCCCCCGGAGCGGGCAGTCGGTGAGGGCGGCGGCGGCCCCCGCCTATCTCGGCGCGGCCGACTGCGTCGATCCCGAAGAGGCCTTCACCGCCGCCCTCTCGAGCTGTCATCTGCTCACCTTTCTCGCAATTGCCGCGATGAGCGGATATGTCGTCGACAGCTACGATGACAGCCCGGTCGGGTATCTCGAAAAGGGGGAAGGTGGCAAACCCTGGCTCTCCCGCGTCGTCCTCCACCCGAAGATCGCTTTTTCGGGTGAAAAGCAGCCCTCGCCCGAAGATCTCGACAAGCTCCACCACAAGGCGCACGTGGAGTGCTTCCTCGCCAACTCGGTCAAGACGGTCGTGACCTGGGAGTGAGACGGCATCTTACGGGGGAAAATACACTTTTTCGTCACGGGATCAGGCTCGGAATTTGATTGCACTGTCGTGCGCTTCCCCCTATTCTGCGGGCTCTCCACCGGGAGGACAATCCTGACCGGTAAAGAAAAAGTCAATTGAACGAACTATTATGAGCAGCAATATCGTCCCCCTCATCAGCTCCGGCACCGCCGGTCCTCTTGGTGTCCTTCACCTTCCCCGTCTCTGGCTCAAAGCCTCCCTCGGTGCCGCAGGTAAACTGAACTCCGACTACCCCGCCATCGGCGCCGGTTACGACCAGATGGTCCTCGACGGCATCGGGATCGCCAAAGGTGATTTCGAGAGCTTCATCGCCGATTCCAAGCCCTCCTACATCGAGCTCGAGAACTGGGTCCTCCAGCAAAAGGGCGGTTCCCTCGACCAGGATGCCGTTGACAAGCTCAACGCCGCGATCACCGGCTACATCCACGACGACGGCACCCGCAAGGAAATCCTCGCCGCCGCCGGTCGCGAAGATGACGGCACCACCAAGGACGCCGTCAATCTGAACAACCTCGACGACTGGGCGATCTTCCACGCCGCAGAACTCAAGTAAGACCTCTTCTTACGCACTTTGGAAAGCCCGTCGCCGACTTGTTCGGCTGCGGGCTTTTTCTTTTTCTGAAAGGGGCGAAAACCATCTAAAGCGGTTGTTTTCTCTCGCCAGCCCTGCTATCGCTCCTTACATATACTGAAAGACTCCCTGCCAAGATGATAGTCACTCCGAAGATCCGAGGTTTTATTTGCACCACCGCCCACCCCGAGGGCTGCGCCGCCAACGTCCAGTCGCAGATCGACTACGTGAAGTCGCAACCCGCCCTTTCCCACCCGCCGAAGAAGGTCCTCGTCATCGGGGCCTCGACCGGCTACGGCCTCGCCTCACGCATCGTGCCCGCCTTCGGCGGAGGTGCCGCGACCATCGGGGTCTTTTTTGAAAAGCCGGGCGTCGAGAACAAATCCGGGAGCGCGGGCTGGTACAATTCCGTCGCCTTCGAAGAGGCCGCCGCCAAGGCCGGTCTTTATGCGAAAAGCTTCAACGGCGACGCCTTTTCCAACGAGATGAAAGAGGAAGTCATCGCCGCGATCAAAGCCGATCTCGGCCAGATCGACTGCATCGTCTACAGCCTCGCCTCCCCCCGCCGCACCGACCCGACCGATGGGGAGACTTACAGGAGCGTCCTCAAACCCATCGGCGCGGCCTACACGCAGAAGAACATCAACACCGACACCGGCGAGGTCAATACGATCACCATCGAACCGGCCTCGGATGACGAGATCGCCCACACCGTCAAAGTCATGGGTGGCGAAGACTGGGAACTCTGGATCAAAGTCCTCGCCGACGCCGGCGTCCTCGCCGACGGATTCCAGACCATCGCCTACTCCTACGTCGGTCCGGACCTCACCTACCAGATCTACACGAATGGAACGATCGGCCGGGCCAAAGAGCATCTCGAGGAATCCGCCGCACGGATGAACGCGCAGTTCGGCGATACGAGCGCCTATGTCTCGGTCAATAAAGCCCTCGTGACCCAGGCCAGCTCCGCGATTCCCGTTGTCCCGCTTTACATCTCGCTCCTTTATAAGGTGATGAAAGAGCAGAACCTCCACGAAGGCACCATCGAGCAGATCGAGCGCCTCTTCACCGACCACCTTTCCTCGGGTGGCACTCCCGCCGTGGACGAGCGCGGGCGCATCCGCATCGACGACTGGGAGATGAGCGAGCCGGTGCAGAAAGCCGTCGCCGAGGCCTGGGAAAAGGTCACGACAGAGAACCTTTCGGAGCTTTCTGACTTTTCGGGTTACAAAAAGGAATTCCTCAGACTCTTCGGATTTGGATTGGAAGGTGTTGATTACGAGAAAGATACAAAAACGGAAAAACCCCTCCCTTCCGGATCATAACGGTTCGCAAGAGTTATAATTAGCATAATTGTTTGTATTTACTGTAATTTGAGCGATGATGGTAGTCACACAAACACAGCTCTGCGAACACAGAGACAACACACAGACAGATTATGAAGAGAAGAGTCCTCTCCTGCGCTCTTTCGCTCTCCCTTATTTTGGGTGCAGCGATGGCCAGCTCATGCACGCCCTCGGGCGATCGCAACACGTCCGCTTCGGCGGTTCGCCAGGGCAATGCCTTTCAGCGAGGCTTTTCCGCCAAGCCTAAGATCGAGCGCCACGAGAGCGGGGCTCGCGTCAATCCCATGATCCTCTCGCAGAGCACGAAGGGCAACACCCGCCTCGTCATCGATGTGGCCGATCAGAAAGGGTATCTCCTCGTGGACGGCAAAATCGCCGTCGAGACCCCTGTCTCCACCGCCCGGCCCGGCAAGTGGACGCCCTGCGGCAGCTTCAATATGACCCAACGGGTGAGGACCGGCAAAGTGTCCACCATCTACGGAGTCGAGATGCCCTACTGGATGCGTCTCAGCGGCGGCGTCTACGGCGTCCATGCCGGACACCTCCCCGGGTATCCCGCCTCGGCCGGTTGTGTGCGCCTCCCCGCGAGTGCCGCCCAGGTCATCTTCGACAACACCACCTACGGGACCAAGGTCAATATCTACAGCAGCTGGGACGGCGCCTGATCGCCGGGATCAACGAAGCCTTTTCCAAAAGCCGGAGGTCCCAGGGTCTCCGGCTTTTTTCTTCCCGGGTCACTTCGCCCCGTACGCCTCGAAGGCCTTCGCGATCTCAGCCGATTCCGGATCTCCCTCGTGGAGGATCGTGCGGTAGCGGAAGCTCAGGGCTTCGCCGTTGGGGATGACATGCACGCCCGCGTTCTCCGCCGCGCCCTTTTCGTACTTGCCCTGACCAAAGGGATTGGCCGCCAGCAGTCCGTAGTCCCGCGCATGCCACCAGGTCGGATGCCGCAAGTTCGTCGGATGATCCATGATCGCGATCCCCACCGCATTGCCCGCCCGGTCGCTCCCGTAGTAGTCCACCCAGGCCGCGCGCTTGCCCCAGGCATCCCCGTCCTTGTCGCCCTCGCTGTTGAGGATGTGCCCCTTCGCCACCTTCCCCTTCAGCCGCAGCGTCGGGATCGTACGGATCGCCCAGGCGGCTTCCTCCTCGTCGCCTATCGTCACATCACCGGCGTCGGCGACCAGTCTCAGGGTCAGGTCGAGAGCGAGGGAGCCATCCTCCCGGAAAAAAAGCGTAAACTCGCGCTCATCCGAGCAGATCCGCTTTTCCGGATTTTCGGCGTCGAGCCAGTCCGACTTGGTCTTGATCGTGATCGTCGGGCCCTTGATCATCACCCCGTTCATCCCCTTGTGCCGGATCACCCCGTAGCGTTTCTCGTCTTTGGAGTCCGTGCTCTTCCCGGCTTTTCCATTCGGCGTGCGCCAGAAATCGTAGCCGTTCACATTGCCCAGTCCGAACCACATGCCCCGGTGAAAAGGGTGATCGGTCTCCTCGTCTTTGAAGGTCTCGTTCATCGGCCAGTGACGGGTCATGTTCTCGCCGCTCGGGCCCATGATGGGGTAAAAGTAGGGTTTTCCCTCCTCGTAGCCGGCGTGATACTTCGTCACGAGCCTGCCGCCGAAGACGATCTCGATGGGATCTGTGCCGCGGATGGACCAGCCCTGCGCGACATTGCCGAGGACCTGGGCGGAGGCCCCCGTCACCGCCAGCGAGGGCAGAAAAAGGGCGAAAAAAAGGATTCGAGCGGATTTCATGGTCACAAATGATCTCTCATCAGGAACTATCTCAACTCTTGCCGAGTCCCGCAAGCACCGATACCATAGCATCATGACTGATTCCCCCGTCCCCAGCCGCCGCCGCTTTCTCAAAGGTTCGACCGCCGGCCTGGCCCTCGCCCCTTTCTTCTCCCCGCTGCTGAGCCACGCCGCAGAGACCGCCGCAGCCGGGAAAGGGGAGCTGTCCTACGAGTTCTGCACTTTTACCAAACCGCTCCAGCATCTCTCCTACCCCGAGATGGCGGAGATCATCGCCGCGATGGGCTTCGACGGCATCGAGGGCGCCGTCCGGCCCGCCGGTCATGTCGTGCCCGAAAAAGTCGAGGACGATCTGCCGAAGCTGGTCGAGGCGCTCAAGGCCGCCTCGCTCCAGTTCACCGTCATGACCACCGCCATCAACGAGGTCAACGACGAGCAGGCCACCGAGAAGATCCTCCGCACCGCCGCCGCGCACGGAGTGAAGCGTTTCCGCATGGGCTATTACAAATACGACCTGAAAAAGCCGATCCGCGCCCAGCTCGACGAGTTCCGCCCGAAGCTGAAAGACCTCGTCGCCCTCTCCACCGAACTCGGGATCAAGCCCATCTACCAGAACCACTCCGGCAAAGACTACTTCGGTGGTCCGATCTGGGATCTCGCCGAAGTCCTCGAGGATTTCTCTCCCGAGCACGTCGGCGTCGCCTTTGACATCGGTCACGCCACCGTCGAGGGCGCCAAGGCCTGGCCGCTAAACTTCGCCACGATCCGCCCCTACCTCGACACCGTCTACGTGAAAGAACCTTCCTGGAAAGACAACGTCCTCGGCTGGGGTCCTGTCGGGGAAGGCGCCGTCGACAAAGGTTTCTACAAACTCCTCCGCGAGAGCGATTTCAAAGGTCCCGTGAGCCTCCACGTCGAGTATCTCGGCCACAACGATCCCGCAATGGTCCCGACCGTGCTGGAGGCGATCAAGAAAGACTTCGCCACCCTCAAATCGCTCCTCCTCTCTGCCTGATGTTCGATACCCGGGAAAAACCAAGCAAAGTCGAGACCGCCTTTCTCATCGGCGCCTACTTCGACCGGGCCGACGAGGATGTCGCCCGCAGTCTCCTTGACGAACTCGCCGAACTCGTCTCCACCCTCGGCATCGAAGTCGTCGCAAAAGAGTGCACTTTCATCCGCACCCGCAGCAAACGCTACTTCACCGGATCGGGCAAAGCCGCCGAGATGATGGCGGCCGCGCACAAGCTCGGGGCCGACTGCATCGTCTTCGACAACGAGCTCGCCCCCGCCCAGCAGCGCGCCTGGGAAAGCGAGGGCGACATCACCGTGATCGATCGTGAAGAGGTCATCCTCGACATTTTTAAAATGCGGGCCCAGACGAGCGAGGCCCGTCTCCAGGTCGAGCTCGCCCGCATGCAGTACTCGCTCCCGCGCCTCGCGCGGATGTGGTCCCACCTCGACCGCCAGGGCGGCGGCGGCAGTAGTGGTGGCGGCGGGGCCTCGCGCGGCGAAGGCGAACAGCAGATCGAAGTTGATCGTCGTCTCGCCCGCAAGCGCATCGACCGCATCAAGAGCGATCTCGACGACATCCGCCGCAACCGCCAGACCCAGCGCAAGCAGCGCGCCGAAGACGGCATCTGCCAGGCCTCCATCGTCGGCTACACCAATGCCGGGAAGAGTTCCCTCCTCAATCTCCTCTCCGGGGCCAACGTCCTCGCCGAAGACAAACTCTTCGCCACCCTCGACCCCACGACCCGTCGTTTCGAGCTGCCCGACGGCCAGCCGCTCCTCCTCACCGACACCGTCGGCTTCGTGCGCAATCTCCCCCACCGCCTCGTCGAGGCCTTCAAGGCGACCCTCGAAGAAGCCATCATCGCCGACTTTCTCATCCATGTCCTCGACGCAAGCGCGACCGAGATCTACGCCTTTTACGAGACGACCCGCTCCGTCCTCACCGAGCTCGGCGCGGTCGACAAGCCGACCATCATCGTTCTCAATAAAGTCGATCTCATCGCCGGCGACGAAGCCAGGCTTCACGAGTTGAAAAGTCACTTCGACTCCAGCGCCGTTTTCATCTCCATCGCCACCGGCGAAGGAATCGAGACGCTCATTCACCGCCTCGCCGGCATGATGGTCGACCGCGTCGCCCGCCTTCCCCTGCGGCTCCCCCAGGCTCGGCAGGATCTCATGGCCCTGCTCCATCGCGAGGGGAAAATCGTCAATCAGGACTACGACGGCAACGACATCGTCCTCACCGCGATCATCCCGCACGCCCTGAGACATCATTTTGAATCCTTCGTGGATTCGTCCAGCGCAGGAAAGTAAGGTGCTGGCCGGAACCCTGTAGCCGGTCTCTCCGAGGCCGGATTCGATGCGCGGGGTAAATTCGATGCCCAAAGTGAACCCGCACGCCCAATCCGGCCTCACAGAGGCCAGCTACAGACTCCGCGCCGTATCAATGGTGCTTCCTGCATTTCCCCGCCCCCTCCATTGCACGCCTCCGATTCCCTGTTACCTTCCTAACTCCTTTAAAAAAGCGAAACCGCTAAACCGCTAAACCGCTAAACCGCTAAACAGCTTTCCAAAATGGCTAAATCGCTAATTGCTAAAGAGCTGGAGAGCGAGCTCTCCCGCCGAATCCTCGTCCTCGACGGCGCCATGGGCACGACCATTCGCGAGTACAAACTCACCGAAGCCGAAGCCCGCGGCACCCGCTTCGCGAAAAACGAGAAGGATCTCCTCAACAACGGCGACATCCTCTCGATCACCCGGCCCGACGTCATCGGCGACATCCACAAACGTTTCCTTCTCGCCGGATCGGACATCATCGAGACCAACACCTTCTCGGGCACGAGCCTCGCGCAGAGCGAGTTCTTCGTTGAAGACCCGCGCGAAAAGGGCCTCGGACGCAAGGACCCCGCCTTTTTCCAGGACAAAGTCGTCAACAACGCCTTCCTCAAGGAACTCGCCTGGGAGATCAACTACGAGTCCGCCCAACTCTGCCGCCACTGGTGCGACCAGATCGGCTCCGACACCGGACGGAAACGCTACGTCGCCGGCGCGATCGGGCCCATGACCGTCTCCCTGACGAACAGCCCCGACGCCGAGGACGCCGGCTTCCGTGTCGTCACCTTCGACCAGGTCAAAGACGCCTACTGCCACCAGATCCGCGCCCTCATCGCCGGAGGCTGCGACATCATGATGGTCGAGACCATCTTCGATTCGCTCAATGCCAAAGCCGCCCTCGTCGCCCTGCGCGAGGTCTATGATGCCGACGGCGTCGAGTATCCCATCATCGTTTCCGCCGCCGTCGGTCGTGGTGGCGAAACCATGATCTCGGCCCAAAAGGTCGAGGCGATGTGGAATGCCATCGCCCATGTCAAACCCCTCGCCGTCGGGCTGAACTGCTCGCTCGGTCCCGACCTCATGGAGCCGCATCTCGCCGAGCTCTCCCGCGTCGCCGGCACCCACGTCTCCGCTTATCCGAATGCCGGCATGCCCAACCCGCTCGCCCCGACCGGCTTCGATCTCGAACCCGAGGACATGGGCCGTTTCCTCGACGGTTTCGCCGCCGCCGGGCTCGTCAACCTCATCGGCGGCTGCTGCGGCAACACCCCCGAACACGTCGCCGCCATTGCCAAAGTCGCCGAGCGCCACGCCCCGCGCGTCATTCCGACCCTTCCCGCCGCGATGCGCCTGAGCGGATCCGAAGCCTTCAACCAGACTTCGGAAAAAGGTTTCCTCATGATCGGCGAACGCACCAACGTGGCCGGTTCGCCGAGGTTCGCCAAGCTCATCAAAGAGGGCCACCTCGAGGAGGCCGTCTCCATCGCCCGTCAGCAGGTCGAGAACGGCGCGCCCGTCATCGACGTCTGCATGGACGAGGGCATGATCGACGGGGTCGAAATGATGACCCGCTACCTCAGCCTGCTCGCCGGGGAACCCGACGTCGCCGCCGTGCCGATCATGGTCGATTCGTCGAAATGGGAGGTCATCGAGGCCGGTCTGAAATGTCTCCAGGGCAAAGGCATCGTCAACTCCATCTCGCTCAAAGAGGGTGAGGACAAATTCCGCGCCCAGGCCCGCACCGTCATGAAATACGGCGCCGCCGTCGTTGTCATGGCCTTCGACGAGCAGGGCCAGGCCGCCACCTGCGAGGACAAGATCCGCATTTGCTCCCGCGCCTACCGCATCCTCGTCGACGAACTCGGCTTCAACTGCGAGGACATCATCTTTGACCCGAACATCCTCACCGTCGCCACCGGCATGGAGGAGCACAACAACTACGCCGTCGATTTCATCAACGCGACCCGCTGGATCAAAGAGAACCTGCCCGGAGCGAAAATCAGCGGCGGCGTCTCGAACGTTTCCTTCAGCTTCCGCGGCAACAATGTCGTCCGCGAGGCGATGCACTCGGCCTTCCTCTACCACGCCGGACGGGCAGGCATGGACATGGGCATCGTCAATGCCGGCATGCTCGAGATCTACGACGAGATCGAGCCGCGGCTGAAAGAACTCGTCGAGGATGTCCTTTTGAATCGCAATCCTGACGCGACCGAGGCCCTCATCACCCACGCCGAGGGGCTCAAAGCCGCCGGCACCCAGGCCCGCGACAAAAACAGCGGCCCCGACCTCACCTGGCGCGAGGGCACCGTGCTCGAGCGCATGACCCATGCCCTCGTCCGCGGCATCACCGACTACATCGAACTCGACACCGAGGAGGCCCGCGCCGCCCTCGGCAAACCGCTCGCCGTCATCGAGGGCCCGCTCATGGATGGCATGAAGGTCGTCGGCGAACTCTTCGGAGCCGGCAAGATGTTCCTCCCCCAGGTCGTCAAGAGCGCCAGGGTCATGAAAAAGGCCGTCGCTTACCTCGAGCCCTACATGCTCGCCGAGAAAGTCGATGGCGAAGAGGACAAAGCCCCCGTTTTTGTCATCGCCACCGTCAAAGGCGACGTCCATGACATCGGCAAAAACATCTGCGGAGTCGTCCTCGGCTGCAATGGTTACAAGGTCATCGACCTCGGCGTCATGGTCGACTGTGACCGCATCCTCGCCGCCGCCGCCGAGCACAAGGCCGACATCATCGGCCTCAGCGGACTCATTACACCCTCGCTCGACGAGATGATTTTCAACGCGAAAGAGTTCGAAAAGCGCGGCGTCAAACAGCCCCTCCTCATCGGCGGAGCCACCACCTCGCGGGCCCATACCGCGATCAAGATCAGCCAGCATTTCAGTCAGCCCGTCGTCCACGTCATCGACGCCTCCCTCGTCGTCGGGGTCTGCAATTCGCTCCTCTCCGAGAATCTCCGTGAGAATTTCCTCGCCGACCTCACCACGAAGGAGCAAGCCGACCGCGACCTCCACGCCGGCAAGGGCTCGACCGCCGTTTACCTTCCCCTCGCCAAAGCGCAGGAGCAGAAATTCTCCGTCGATTGGGCCACCGCCGAGATCGCCACGCCGGAAAGCATCGGCAGTCATCTCTGGGATCCCGTCCCTCTCGCCGAGATCGCCGAGGTCATCGACTGGACCCCTTTCTTCCACGCCTGGGAGATGCGCGGGGTCTTCCCCAAGATCCTCAGTCACCCCAACCACGGCGAGGAAGCGACCAAACTCTACGACGACGCCCGCACCATCCTCGACGAGCTCATCCAGAACAACCGCGCCCACGCCCGCGCC
>JBDNIL010000502.1:0-5597 GCA_041688355.1 Verrucomicrobiales bacterium
GTTACGCAAGAGTTACGCAAGAGTTACGCAAGAGTTACACAAGAGTTGCGGGATGGTGAGTTCCGGCTACAGTCAGATGCTGTCTGCAGCGCCTTCGCATGGAGTTCTTTTTCGCCGTACTCTTTCTCCTCATTTACAACCTTCGTCCACAGGATTGGCTTCCCGGTCTTGCTGGCATGGAGATCGTTCGCCCCATTGTGGGCCTGTGGTTGCTGGCTCTCGCCGCTGCCCGCTCACGCCCCTCGCCTCTTGTCGGCATTCTCCGAACCCCCCACGACTGGGTCCTGCTCATTTACCTCGCTTACATCGTGATTTGGGGAGGAGGTTCCGTCACCGGAATTCTGCCCATGCTCGCCTTTTACTTTTTTACTGTTCAGTCCATCAACACGTGGGAAAATCTTTTGTCCTATCTTAAATTCTGGACATTGGCGCTTATCATCATCTCCGCATTCGGAGTTCTGAACACTTTCGGAATTGACATCACTGGTGCGCGGGACAATTTTTACACACAATTAGGGCGACTGGCGCTGGGAACCTACCTCCACGATAATCCCAATGCCCTCGGACACAGCATCGTGTCGGTAATTCCCGCCGTCTACATACTATACTTTTGGAAGGGTTCGTTGTCGGGACGATTCCTCGTTTTTCCCGTAGCGGCTGGCGTCGCGTTCTACTGCGCTTGGCTGACACAATCCAAGGGCGCCTATATCGTGGGAGGAGCGTTAATCGTCGTTGCCTTCATTCTTGGAAAGCCAAGATGGCTGCAATTGATCGCCGTCGCAATGGCCTTGATCGCCGGAGTATCGGCCCTCAGTTTCCTCCCACGAATGAGTGAATTGAGCAATCTCCGGGGAGACGAAGGCGTGCAGGGAAGACTCCTTGCGTGGGAAATGGCAAGGACCGCGATGGAAAGAAATCCAACCGGAGTGGGATTCAATCAGTTCATTGCCATGGTACCCTGGCAAGAGGGGAATTACTATCTCATCGTCCCCAAGGCAACTCACTCCAGCTACGTTCATGTGGGAGCCGACCTTGGACGATACGGCCTTTTTTTATATCTTGCCTGTCTCTGGTGCGCACTGCATACCTTGATTGCCTTCCGATCAGCGGAACTGCAGCACGAGCGATGCCGCCGGGTTCTTCTGGTACTCCTGACAGGCTATCTCCTTTCAGGATGGATGATCAATCGTCAGTACCACACCGAGTTTTTTCTCCTGATCGCAGCAACCGCAGCGTTGCACCGACTGAAAAAAGCGGAAGAACTTCCAAAAGCTCCTGAGGGGGTTCCAATGGAGAACGAATCCGTTTCGACGAAGAGGGATTCGGCGGTCCTCGTCCGTAATACGCTTAACAAAGTAAGGGATGCGTGGAAGGATCGCGACCCTCTGGCTTTCGGACCTACTGCGGCATCCCCCCTTCCCCGGAAACCCTTATGGAACCGATTTGCCCTATACGACCTCTGCACCTGCCTCGGATTGACCTGGCTCATCTTGTGGACTTGGGACTACGTACTCACGAATTTCATATGACGTCAGCAATCGGCCAGGGGGGTCGATCCCGTTCAGGTGGCCGTTTTGACTCGCTACGCTCGGCCTTCGGGCTGCCTTCGGTCCCCCCTGAAATCCGGCGGCGTAACGGCGCGGGCACGATGGCATCCGAAGGTGGCGAGGGCGAGACCACGTCGGCGGCAGAACGTGGCCTGGCGCGGTTCGCTGCGTTCGAGGGCCGTGCCACTGTCGGGAGTGCGGGTGCGGCTCATGCCGCCCTGAAGATAGGGATGGGTCGGATGATTAAAATCAACTGAGAAAGCCGAAGTTCCAGAGCATCCGAACTGCGGCAGCCACCTTCCGTGCCACACCGAACCGAGCGTCCCAAGCCTGCCTATCCCCTCTGGAGCCACCCGAATCCCTCTCGCCCTGGAAGGAATTTCGTTTGCGGGACGTTCAGCCTGCTATAGGGTTCCTATGAATATTGCATGTGGGCCGACGAGATACCGACCTGCATAGGCTCAAAAGACAATTCCCTACCATTTTATACCTCATGTTACAGGTCGTGACTCGATTTTTAACCTTAAACGTCATCACCGAACACCCGGTGGTTTATTGGGGGCTCTCCGTCGTGTGGCTGATTCTCCTCATCGCTGCCTTCTCCAGCCTGCGAAGCCTCGAAATTCCGCTCGGAGGGAAGTTTGTCTGGTTCTTCGTGATCTTTTTTTTGCCCCCGCTTGGCCTCGGGTTCTACGCCCTGCGCTGTCTGATCAAGGGTGACTGGAGTTTTCTCAAGCCCCTTCTCGCCCCCTCGAGGACAGCACGGAAAATCGCACCGCATTGAGTGCCACGCCGCTTCCCCGTTAGGCCTTAATACCGCTTCCCCTTTAGCCCTTAATACCGTTTCCCCTTTAGCCCTTCATACCGTTTCACTGATATTCATGGAAGCCCCTTCCTCCTCCGCTCCTAAATTCGATCCCGCCCGGATCCTTACCCAGGCATTCTCGTATGTTAAGCATCTTCGTCTGATGCTCATCGTCTTCGCCCTCGCCCTTATCGCGGGCATCGGATACTTCCTCTACTCCACCCCAATTTATCAAGCGAGATCCCTCGTCTTTTTTCAGGCTTTCGGAAGCCCAATTCGGGATTCAGAAATTCCCGAAACAACGACTTATTCTTCACGAGCCGCCCTCGCTCTGATGGAGCAGCTCCGCTCGCAACAGGTGCAGATTGCCGCTGCGAAGCGGCTCGGCTTGATCACTGATGAGGAGACCTATGAAGAGCTCCTTGAGCATGTTCCCAGCATTCAGGTGGGGATCGTCGATCCCCGGCATCTTGAGGTCACAGTTCAGGCCTACGACCCGGAGGTGGTGCGGACCTTCTGCACCGCCCTCCTAGAGGAGTTCCAAAGCACACAGGAGTCCGCCTGGACCGAGTTTCGTGACGAGGCCCTGCGACGGTACTCCGTCCAACTGACCGAGTTGGAGAAGAAGGTGGAGGAGAATGTCGATTCACTGACCAGCATGGAACGGGACCAAAAGTTAACCGAGGTCACCATCGAACAGCAGAACCTCCTCGAGATTCCGAAGCAGCTCGTCGAGACCCGTGAGCGTCTCACGAGAATGGATGCCATTCGAAAAAACCTCGAATCTTACGAACAGGATGACAGCAGCGACCACACCATCACCATCCTCTCCCTCCTCTCCAACTTCGAAAAAGAGTCTGAAGTCGCCGTGGGAAACGTCTTCAGCCGCCCTCTCGGAGGAAGACGCACCGGCGTGGCGGCGGCCGCGCCTCCAGAGGTCCAGGTCATCACTCCCGCCGATGTGGAGACGCTAGAGCCGTGGCGGGATCTCGAACGGGAACAGCGCTCCCTCGTTGCCCAAATCGAGGAGTCGGCTGCCACCCTACTTCCCGAACACCCCAAGATGAAGGAGATGGTCACCGAGCTTGAGACTGTCAATCGGTCTCTCCAAACGGAGATGCGGGTTCTCCGTGAAAAATTCGACCTTGAATACAAACGCCTCACCGGAAAACTTGCGGAACTGCAGCGCCGAATTCCTGAATACCAGCAGGTCACCGAGCAGTTCGGAAGGTCCTCCCTAGCATACAGCTCGATCGAGCAGGCGCAGATGATGTGGGACACGGCGCGGGAACGCCTCGCCGAGAAGCTCGCGACGGTTACCTTTGCCGAGGATTTCGATTGGGTGCAGCTCCGTTTCAAAGGCCACACCAGTCTGCGGGATAAAGTGCCGATCTCCCCCAATAAACGCAAACTGGTCATGATGTCTCTTCTCCTCGGCCTAGCCGGTGCCATTGCACTCTCTACGACTCTCAACCTCATCGACACCTCGGCCACCTCCCTCGGCCAACTGGAGGACTATATCGGGCTCAAGGGCATCGGCATCGTTCCCCTCACCGACCCCGAATTTCTCGTGGCGGTACACCGCTCCCCCGCGCAGGGGGCGACCGTTCCGAACTACCTGCTCGAGTGTTTCCGGGTGATCCGGGCGAACATTGGCCTCGACTCGAATTTCAAAGGAATCAAGTCGCAGGTGATTCTTGTCACAAGCGCCCGGCCTCAGGAAGGCAAGACAACCCAGTCCGCCAATCTGGCCTGGGCCTTTCATTCGATCGGGGAAAGAGTGCTTCTGATCGATTGTGATCTCCGGCGGGGCCGCCAGCACGTCCTCCTCGGACTTGACAATGGAGCGGGCATGTCGCGGATGCTTTCGGGTCAGGTGTCCCCCGATGAGGCTATCCTGCCTACCGGGCAGGAGGGCTTCGATGCCATCCCCCGTGGCCCTATTATCCCGGGTTCGACGGAACTGCTCTGCCAGGAAAGATTCTTCAAGCTTATCGAGACGTTGAAAACAAAATATGACCGTATCATTCTCGATTGCCCGCCCACGCTGGGACTGAGCGAATCCGCCTCGCTCCAGCGTCTCGCCGATGGCATCGTCTTTGTGGTGCGCTCGGAAAAGACGTCGATGAAAGATGTGCGCGATGCCGTCACTCTCCTGCGGAAGACCGGAGCTCACTTTTTCGGTTTCGTGCTGAATGGAGTCGATCTATCCAAAATCGGAAACTACTACCAGTACTATTATTACTCGGCCCCCTACTACGATCAGTTCGAAGGGGAACCCGAGGAATTGCCCGCCGATCCCGGGCCACCGCCCGAAGCCGCTCCGACATTGCCACCAAGACGGCAGGCGGTGGAGTCCCCTTCGGCTGTCAGCGTTCCCCCGGTCATTGAGGAATCAGCGTTCGTCGCCCCTGTTTTTTCCCGCCCCATCGCAGCTTCCCCTAACCGCTCTCGTTCTCAGGCAACCGGGCATCGTCATCCGGAGGGGGCGAAACCGGATCCAGCCGATCCGGGAATTACTGCCATTGAGGAATCAGTGGGTGGTGGCGGATGGAGTGATTCTCCGGAAGATAAGGAATGGATCCGCGCGCAGGAAGAGGATTTGAAGCGTGCCCGGGACGAAGTGTGGACCAAGTCCCCTGAGCGCAAATCTTTCCGGTCGCTTAAAGTGCCGCCAAAAGATACTGCCTGAGTTTGGGCGAAACCGCTTGAAAGATCTTCGGGTCTGACCTGACAGAAATGGCCCGGGATTTAAGGCTCTAAATCGACGAACAAGGTACCTCGCGTGGAGGCGGTAAGCGCGGTAGGGACGTCTCGCCGAGGAGTCCTCCTAAGTCTGGAAGAACGCGGATCGCGGCCCCCCCGGCGGAGCGTCCCTACCGGAGGTCTCCGGATGCGAGGGAGTCCGCGAACCGCTTCCACTCTATCCCGTGCTCCATCCGAGCCTGACCGGAAGTTCATGCATGCATAGCCGGCGTGCGGGGGCCTCGTGGAAACGGAGAAGGAAGCCCCCCTTTTTACTCTTCCAAAGAAGTAATCGGAAGAGAGCCGTGAGACAAGGGGATCACGGGATCCGGTTTCTTCGCCCCCGTTAGCTCTTTTTAAAGAGACTCGATCTCCCCCCGGAAGCGGAGGTAGTCGTCATCCCCATCCCTGAGTCCCCCGCAGAGGATGATTTTCACCGTCTCGAGAAGAATGAAGAAGTCGAGGAAAATCCCCATGTGCTTCATGTAGTAGAGATCATA
>JBDNIL010000503.1:0-2695 GCA_041688355.1 Verrucomicrobiales bacterium
GACAAAAAGGCAAAACCGCAGACCCTCTTCTACGCGGCGGGCGGGGTGATCCTGGGTGCGATCTATGCGCTCGGATTGATCTTCTGGAAAAACCGGAACGGGCTGCCATTCACTTCTCAATCGCAAGCTGAGGGGATCCTAGACCTGCCGACGGTTGCTTCGATTCAGATGCGAGCCGACTCGGATGGGGTATTCCAACTGGCTTCCCTCGAACAATCCGAGCAAATTTTGAATTTGCTGATCTCATTGCAAAGCACCCGCTTGATTCATCTCACCTCGCTCGAGCAGGACTCCTCAGTAGCCCTGCTTTCGAAATCGATGGGCCGGGCGTGTGCGCGTCAGGGCTCTCGTGTGTTGTGCATCTCGATTCGCTCTCAAATCCGGGGTCATGCGGAAATTGAGGGCGACCCTTTGCTTCCGGGATTCTCGTTTCTGGATCTTCCCATGGATACCCTGGCTTCCGAGAACGGTTTTCGGAACGGAATCGCCAGCCTGTTCGAGCGTTATGACCGTATTTTTGTGGACACCTCGCTCGTTTCCGGGCAAGCCGTGAAAATCGAAGTAGGGCGCTCGGCCGAATCAAATCTCCTTTTGCTGCCGCTGGGGAAGGGGAAGGCAAGGCCCGAATACCGCGCTCTTCTCGAGGAATTCAGGAGGGCCGGAATCGAGTCGACTTGCCTCGTATCCGTTGAGGAGGCAAAACCCGATAAGAGGCGAAAAGTGCGTAAAGCGGAAGCACTCCCGGAGCCGCAGCTGGAACAACAAGCTTTCAAAAAACGTTCGCTTTCCCATTCGGTCTGAGGGATGAAGGTGCTGCCCTATCCGTCGCTTCGCAATGCGGTTCCAGCCCTCGCGTTGGTGGCAGTGAATGTCACGTCGATGGCGGGTCCGGCGATGCAACTCGCGGCTATCCTTTCCGTTCTGGGGCTCTGTTTGCCGTTGCTGAAAGCTGATTTGCGGCTGTCGTGGTTCTTGCTCCTCGGATGGGTGGCGATCTGCCTGATTCTGGCATTCTCGCAATACGGGGCTCATCATTCGGTCATCAAAGCAGGCAAGCTCGCGCTGTTTTGCCTCGTCTCGGGGCTCGCGGTCCGGGGGGCCGATGGAGATAAAAGCTTCCCCGCAGTGGTGGCTCTCCGGGCATTTCTGGGTTTGTGCGCCCTGAATTTCCTCTACGGTGCGGTGATCGGAGGCAATGTTTTCCGCGCGGCCTTCTTCGTCGAATTTTCAATCTACAGCTCTTACACGATCGCCATCCTTATTCATCTGGCGCGTCCTCATCTGACGCTGGTTGATCGATTTTTCGCAGTCCTTTTTTCGATGTTGTTCGGTTCCACCACCGGATTCTTCGTTCTTTTTCTTGCGGAAATTGTCGGACGAAAGTGGAGACCCCGTTTCGTAATCGCAGGGCTGGCCCTATCGCCAGTTGCGGTTTTTGCATTGAACTTTCTCATGAAGGCGCGCGAGAAATCGCTCACGCTTGATTATCTGCTGACAAGTGACCGCGTCCGGTTGCTGACTACTTTTAAAGACACCACTCTCCAGACATTTTCGCTGACCGACTGGATCACCGGTATTGGAGTCGGCCGCCCGTTTCCCGAATTCGTCACGCCGGACGCGGGGTTCGACGGGTATCTCCTCCGGCTCGGCGAAGATGGAATCTACTCGTTCTGTCTCCACAATGAAGCGCTGCGAATTCTCTGCGACTTCGGATTGATCGGCCTGCTGCTCGTTGGACTGCGATTGTGGATCACTTGCCCGAGGCCCGTCCTGGTCCTTCTCGGGGTCTGCATGATTACGAACTCCTACCTCTATTCGTTTTCCGGCGCGCTGATCGCTTCGAGCCTTTTTAATCAGATCCCGAAGCGGAGGCGCGAAAGCGAAGAGGAAACGGAATCGCTTCCGGAATTAAAACCCGAAGATCCTGACCATACCTTCACCTATGCATGATCTCACTCACGACGAACCGACCATCGCGGTGGTGATCGCCGCTCGCGATGCGGTCCCGTTCATTGGCGCGACGCTCGATTCGCTCGTCAGCCAGAGCCGCCCGCCGCATCAGGTTATCGTTTTCGACGACGGCTCGACCGATGAAACCGCCTCCCTCGTCGCGAGCTACCGCGATCGCCTGCAGAATCTGATCGTCATCGGGAATCGTGAATCGGTCGGTATCTCGGCCGCGCGGAATCGCGCCAATGCTGCGGCCACCGCCGACTACATCGCCGTGCTGGATGCGGACGATCTCTTCGGACCGGACACGATACTGCAATACTCCGGCTACCTTCGTCAAAACCCTGACACTGATCTACTCTACGCCGATACCCGCGTCTTTCATGCCGATACGGATTCCGCGAAGGGAAAGCGGCGCTCCTATCCGATCTTCCGCAGTCCCCGCGCCGCCATTCGCAGGACGCTCGGCTCACCACTCGTTCCGTTCAAACACTCCAGCATGGTCTATCGCCGCGCGGCGGTGGAGGAACTCGGCGGCTACGATGAATCGCTGCCCATCAAAGTGGACGTCGATCTTTTTCTCCGCTTCAACGCCCATCATATGAAGGTGGCGAAATTGAACGAAGCGACTTCCTTTCATCGGAAACACGACCGCCAGGTCAGCACGGATCGCCTCCGCGGGATACGGATTTATCAGCGTCTCCTGCAAACCTACGAGCCCAATCCCTGGGTCCGCGGGCTTCTC
>JBDNIL010000115.1:0-4368 GCA_041688355.1 Verrucomicrobiales bacterium
ACCGAGCAGGAGATGTCCGCCCGCACGCAGGAGATGCGCGCGAAGCTCGTCGAGGCCGAGGCCCTCATCCCCATCGCCATGGCCGAAGCCTTCCGCAACGGCAACCTCGGCATCATGGATTATGCCCGCTACCGCAATGTCGTGGCCGATACCGACATGCGCAGCAGCATCGCCAACGAGGTGAAAGAGGACGAAGACTCCAAGGGTGCCTCCAACAAGGTGTGAGGCGCCGGTAGCACCGAGTTGACTGCATGAACGACGATATCCCATGGGCCTACGTGGCGATGATTTTCATCGCCTTCGCGAGCTGGGTCTACAGTCGCCTCAAAGAAGCCACGAAGATTCGCCGTGCCCGG
Organism: Verrucomicrobiales bacterium; assembly: GCA_041688355.1. Classification (GTDB taxonomy): domain Bacteria; phylum Verrucomicrobiota; class Verrucomicrobiia; order Verrucomicrobiales; family DEV007; genus Arctic95D-9. The sequence goes on from JBDNIL010000115.1 coordinate 357, forward strand.
GCCGATGCCAAACGCGACGCGCAGCAGTCCCGCAACCGCGCCCAGCCGGTGCCTGCGCCCTCGCCCTATCGGGCCGCTACGCTGCCGAGGCAGGCGCAGGTCTCCGCCCCGGCACCTGCTCCCAGCGCAGAGATCGAAGTGCCGAAGACCTTTCGCGAACTCTTCGAGATGTTGCAGGAGCAAGCCGCGCCCGCGCCCGCGCCGCTTGCGAGGGAGAGCGAGCGGGCCTCGGCTCCCCCGCCCCTCCCTGCCCCCGACGAGTCGGCCGAACCGGTCCAGTCTGAAGCCGATCGTATTTTCTACGGCTCCGACGAACCGGTGAAGCCTGCTCCGCCCCCGCGGGTCGAACGAGCCCGCGGAAAGACCTCGTCAAACCTCAACCGCATTCTCAAGAATCGCGGCACTCTGCGCGAGGCCCTCATCTTGAAAGAGATTCTCGATACGCCAGTGGCGATGCGGGAGTGAAAAGGCAATCGCCTCTCAGCCCATCATCTCCCTGATCAGCTGCGGCGCCAGAAAGTGGATCAGGGCCAGCCCGACCCCGCTGGCGAGGAGGCTCGCCAGGATGACAAACCCGGCCTCGAAGGCGACGAGCGCCCGCAGGGTCGCAAGATCGGCCCCGAGGTGACGCAGGTGCCGGAACTCTTCTTCCCGCAGTCGATAGGAGAGCAGAAACACGAGGGCCCCGATCGCGAGGGTCGCGATACCGATAGCGAGGAGCAGCCCGAGGACGAAGCGCTGCACACTGAAGACCGTGGCAAAAAGCTCGTCCATCTCCGCTGCCGGCGAGATGAGCTGCAGTCCGCCCGCTTTTGTGAAGCGCCCCTTTATGAGAGCCCGGTCGCGGGCATCGCTCGGGATCACGATCGCGGCAGTGACGGGATAGTCGGCGGTATCGCCGTGAAAGTGAAAGCCGTCCGAATTCCCGGGCGTGATCTCGTTGTATTCGACGACCGAGGCATTGAGCCGCACGACAGAATCCCCCGGGGCAGCGGGCGCGATTTTCTGCTCGTCTCCCAGTTTGTCGGCATCCTCGTGGCCATGCCCGAGACCTTCGATGATCCACGCGGTCTTGAGATCAACAAAAATGGCCTCGTCATCCGGCGACGCGGTGGGAGCGAGGACTCCGACGACGGTCATTTTCAGCGGGTAGACTCCGGCGAGATCGAAGAGAGTTTCGGGCGTCGAGATGACCGCGTCGCCCGGTTTTAATCCGTTGTTCTCCGCGACCTCCGCCCCGACGACGCACTCGCCGAGCCGCAGCAGTTGGCGCCCCTCTTTCACCCCGAGCCGACGGAAATCGAAGTAGTCGAGCGAGGTCCCGACGATGCGATACCCGCCCGCCGAATAGCGGGCATAGATCGGGATGACCTCGGCGAAGCCCGTCTCCGCGACCGCATCGACTTCCCGAAGGGGCAGCGTCGCGACTTGAGGTTTCGTAAAATAGAGTCCGTTGAAGACGAGTTCGAGCGGGCTGCCCGCCTGCCCGAGGAGCAGCGGCGTGCCTTCTGCCCGCGCCCGCAGTTGGGCCTCGACCTTGGCCACGATCAGCCCGATCCCGGCGGGGAGCAGCCAGACGAGGGTGAAAGCCGCGACGAGGAGCAGGGTCTTGACACGATTCCGCTGCAGGTAGCGCAGGCCGAGAAAGAGGACTCCGCTCCCGTTCATTCGGCACCCCCCTCGTTCCGCAAGGTGTCCCGCAGCTCCATCACATCGACGACCCGGGCAAACCTGGGCAGCAGCAGAGGATCGTGGGTGATCATCAGCACGCTCGACCCGATGCGCGCGGCTTCGCCGAGGAGGAGCGAGACGATCTTGTCCTGATTCTCCGGATCGAGGTTCCCGGTCGGTTCGTCGGCGAGGAGCAGCGGCGGCGAGGTCACGAGCCCCCGACAGAGCGCCGCCCTTTGCCTTTCCCCCTGCGAAAGTTGGCGGGGGAATTTCTCGAGATGCGCCGCGATCCCCGCCCGTGTCGCGAGATCGTCACAGCGGGCCACGATCTCGTCGGTGAGCCGCAGTTGCGAGCTGACACGAAAAGGCACGAGGATGTTCTCCCGTATCGTGAGATAATCGAGCAGCTCGAAGCTCTGCGGGACGAGCCCTATCGTCCCGAGCCGGAACCGCTGCCGCGCCGCCACCGCCAGCTCGCTCACGACCTTCCCGTTCACCGTGACGCGACCCCCGCCGGGCGTGAGGATGCCCGAGATCAGATTCATCAGGGTCGTCTTGCCGCAACCACTTGGTCCGATCAGGGCGACCGCTTCGCCTTTTTCCACGGAAAATGCGTCGAAGGAGAGCTGGAAAGCCTCCGCCGGATAGCTGAAACGCACCTTTTCACAAGCGATCATCATGACTCCGGCGCCGCCTCCCGTCGCGAGATCTTCTGGACCCGCTCTTCGTTGAGGAGATCGAGCGCACTGATCCGCCAGGTGTCGTCCGCCGCCGAGACCGTCATTTCGGCCTCGTAGCGGTTCGTGCGTTCGTGGGTATGCCCCCAGTGCGTCACCTCGCCTATCGTGACCCACTCTACCCGGGTGCGGAACTGCCCCCGCGCGAGCCCGCCGCTGCCGGTCTCTTTGCACTCGCGCAGGGCGATCTCGTAGACCCGCACCCTCGGCCCGCCCGAGCTCTCCAACTCGAGAGACTCGCGCATCTCCAGATACACTTCTTCGAGGAGCGGACCGGTCACACTGGCTTCGAGAGTGTCGTAGATGGCCGCCTCGTCGCGGAAGTCAAAGGCGTGGTAGGTATTCCGCAGCAGGGCATAGACGATGTCCTCGACCGCGGCGCCCCCCGGCACGACGACCTCGCGCACCCGCACCTTGAGCGAGAGAAACGCCGCGACCACTCCGCCGACGATGAGCCAGCCGACCCACGCGGGCGATTTCGTTTTCCGCTGGACCACCACGACACCGGCATAGAGCACCATGGCGAAGGCGAGATAGATGAGGTGCCGCAGCGGGCGCGTCTCCCTCGTCTCCAGCCCCGGGATATCCTGCAGGGCAGGCAGGGCGGTCTCGCCACTCTGCTTCCAGACGGTCTTGTTCTCCGTCGGCGTAAGCGCCCGGGCCGAAGGTTTACCACGACTCGCGATCTCGACGACGAGACGCTCCTGCCCCGGAGCGAACCAGAGCCATTCCAGCTCCATCTCCGAAATGCCGCGGGCTTCGGCGGAAAAAGTGAGCCCCACGAGGGCTTCGCTCAGAGGAATGGCATCGCGCTCGTCGGCGACAAAACCCTTTTCCATGTCCGGCACGATGAAACGCACGATGCGCTCGTTGTAGAGAGGCGCTGCCCCGGGCACCTTCACATTCACCCCCGATTCGAAGAGCGTCTGCAGATTCTCCAGCACCGCCTGCTGCTCGATCGGGCCGAGGGTCTCGGACTCCATGCGCCAGGCCTCGCGAAAAGGCTCCACCCGGACGAGGGCCTCGAGCCGGATTTCGAAAGGCTCGACGCTGACGAACCCCCGAATCGCCTCATCGACCGCCCCCGCTCTTTGCAGAGGCAGGAGAGCGAAGAAGATGCCCAGGGCGACCCCGGGGACAAGTCTGGCGACTGGGCAAAACATTGCCGGAACCAAAGCCGCGCCAAGGCAGGCGTCAACTGATTCGAAGATCCTGCTTGCGGGTTTGCAATCGCGCCCGTCTCCAACATTGTCCACAATTCGTAATAAAAGCCATGAAGACGGTTCTTGATTCCGCCGCTATTGTTTGCTTTCTTTCCGCTCACGAAAATTGACCATGCGTAAACGATCAATCCCCCTATTTCTGGCCGGTGCTCTGCTCCCGCTCTCCGTCCACGGCCAGACCGTCGATTTCATGACTCAGGTCAAGCCCCTCCTCGAGGCCACCTGCGTCCATTGCCACCACGCCGAGAAAGCGGAAGGCGAATACCGCATGGACACGATGGAACTCGCCTTTGCCGGTGGTGAGAGCTACCCCGACGAGACCATCGTACCCAAAGACGCCGAGGGCAGCTCCGTCTATTGGATGACGGCCGAGCCTCACGA
>JBDNIL010000504.1:0-3145 GCA_041688355.1 Verrucomicrobiales bacterium
ACGATCAAGCCTGTCCTCAAAGTCTACGGCCCGGGGAATTCTTTCGTCGTCGAGGCGAAACGCCAGCTCTTCGGCGTCGTCGCGGTCGATCTGCTGCCCGGGCCGAGTGAGGTCGTGACCCTCGCCGATAGCAGTGGCAATCCCGCCTTCATCGCCGCCGACATGCTCGCCCAGGCCGAGCACGGAGGGGACAGCATCATGGGATTCGTGACCGATTCGGAGAAGTTGCTCAACGCGGTCAACGCCGAGATCGAGCGTCAGATCCAGACGCTCAGCCGTCAGACGCAGTTGAAAAAAGCGCTTAAGGACGGTGCCTGGATGGTGCTGGTGGAGAAGCTCGACGATGGTGTCGCCCTCGTGAATGCCTTTGCGCCGGAGCACCTTTCCCTGATCACGAAGAAAGAGGAGGCCATCCTGCCGCGCATCACGACCTCGGGAGCGATCTTTCTGGGGAATTACTCGCCCGTCGCGGTCGGGGATTTCCTCGCCGGACCCAGCCACGAGTTGCCCACTGGCGGTGCCGGGAAGTCCTTCTCCGGCCTGACCGTGGATATGTTCCAAAGGCGGACCAGCATCGTGCGCCTCGACGCCGAATCGATCCGCAAGTCCGCTCCCTATGTCGAGGCCTTTGCGAAAGTGGAGGGTCTCGACGCTCACGGCCGGTCCGCGACGATACGACTGGAGTAGGTGCTCGCGGTCGATGATGTAGCCGGTCTCTGCGAGGCCGGGATGAGCGGTCGGCGGGGGTCGATGTCGTTTGCAAATCCAACGCGGCCTCAGAGAGGCCACCTACAGGGCCCGCCTCCGAACCGTGCGCAGCGCCGTAATCTGCAACAATGGATCGTGACATTTTACTCATCGGCGGCAATTCGGGGATCGGACTGGAGATCGTGCGCGATCTCGTCGAACGCGGGGACCGCGTCATCGCCGCGTCGCGGACCGAGGGTGCACTCGCCGAGATCCCCGGCGTCTCGCGTCAGGCCTACGACGTCACCGACCGCGATGCGACCCTCGTGCTTCCCGAATCGCTCGACGGGCTCGTCTACTGCCCCGGCACGATCCACCTCAAGCCTTTTCAGCGGCTCACCGACGAGGATTTCCAGAGCGAGCTCGAAGTAAATTTCCTCGGCGCCGTCCGCGCGATCCGGCTCGCTCTCCCGGCCCTGAAAAAATCGGGCACCGCTTCCATCGTTCTTTTTTCCACCGTCGCGGTCGGCACCGGCCTGCCCTACCACGCCGGCATCGCCTCGGCCAAGGGCGCCCTCGAAGGCCTCGCCCGCACCCTCGCGGCGGAGTTTTCCCCGGGCATCCGGGTGAACTGCCTCGCCCTCTCCCTGACCGACACTCCGCTCGCCGGCACTCTCCTTAGCACCGACGAAAAACGCAAGGCCTCGGCCGATCGTCACCCGCTCAAGCGCATCGGCGATCCGACCGAGGTGGCAAAAGCGGCCGCCTTTCTCCTCGGGTCGGACTCGGGCTTCATGACCGGGCAGGTTATGAAAATCGACGGCGGGATCTCGACCCTGAAGCTTCTCTAAGCGAACCGCGATGTCGGCCGCGATCACCCTCGTCTTTCCGCATCAGCTCTTTGCGGACCACCCCGCCCTCGCCGCCGGTCGCCCCGTCCACCTGATCGAGGATACGCTCTTCTTCGGCGATCCCCATGCCTCGCCGGGACGATTTCACCAGCAAAAGATCGTCCTCCACCGGGCTTCGATGATGGCCTGGAAAGACCGCGCCGCAACGCTCGGGCAGGAGGTCACCTATCACGACTACGAGCGGGACATGACGATCGGGAAGATCCTGACAAAGCTCCACCGTGCCGCTCCGTTTGATGAAATCGTGACAGCAGCCCCGACCGATTTTCTTCTCGAAAAGCGGCTTCGCCGATTCTGTGATGAGAACGGAGTCCGCCTCACGATCACGGATTCGCCGATGTTTCTTACTCCTCAGGACTGGGCCGACCATCATTTTGATTCCCGTAAAAAGCCCTTCATGGCCGCGTTTTACGAAGCGCAGCGCAAGCGCATGGGCATTCTCCTCGATCCCACAGGCGGCCCCGAAGGCGGAAGCTGGAGCTACGACGAAGACAATCGCAAGCCCATGCCGAAGAAAGGCCTCGCCGTGCCGCCCGACCCCGCCGCCCCGCGCCGTCGGGAAGTCGATGAGGCGCTCGCCTACGTCGCGGCCCGTTTCTCCCACTACCCCGGGCGCGTCGCGGGATTCCACTATGCCGTCACTCACGAAGATGCGAGTGCCTGGCTCGATGCCTTTTTTACGGATCGCTTCGCTCAGTTCGGCCCCTACGAGGATGCTCTCGCCACGCACGAGCGGGTTCTCTTTCACAGCCTCCTCACGCCCGCGCTTAACATTGGTCTGCTAACGCCTCAGGACGTCGTCGACCGCGCTCTCGCGTATGCGGCGAAGCATGCCGTTCCTCTCGGTTCCCTCGAGGGATTCATCAGGCAGATTATCGGGTGGCGCGAGTTCATCTATCAGATGTATCGCCGTCACGGGGTCGAGATGCGGAACGGGAACTTCTTCGGGCACGAGCGCGATCTCCCTGATACCTTTTGGACTGCGACTACGGGAGTGGCCCCGATTGATCTCGTTATCGAGCGCGTCCTCGAGACCGGCTACGCGCACCACATCGAGCGGCTCATGGTGATGGGGAATTTCATGATGCTCTGTCAGTATGAGCCGGGCCAGGTGAACGACTGGTTCATGGAGCTCTTCATCGACGCCTACGACTGGGTCATGGTCCCGAATGTCTACGGCATGAGCCAGTTCGCCGCCGGCGGCATCTTCACGACAAAACCGTATTTCTCGGGATCGAATTACCTCAAAAAAATGTCCGACTACCGCCCCGGACCCTGGTGCGGGATCTGGGACGGGCTTTTCTGGAACTTCATCGATCAACACCACGACTTTTTCAAAGGCCAATATCGCCTCAGCATGATGGCGAAGACCTGGGAGAAAATGGACGCCGCGAAAAGGGACGGTCATCTGCGCAATGCGATGGCGTTTTTGGAGGCTCCGTGAAATGGAGTAGCGAAGGTGGTGACACCTTCGGGCGACGGCCCTGCGGAGGACGAAACTCTCACGAGTTCCGCTACGGGAATTACCCCATGGAAAGCGCGCCTTA
>JBDNIL010000116.1:0-4205 GCA_041688355.1 Verrucomicrobiales bacterium
CCCGGAAGACAGGAGCCAAGGGCGGTGAAAACCCGCCCCAAGTCCTATCAATACATGACGAAACCAAGGCACGAATTCACCGAAATTCAGCACCGCGGAAAATACCGCAAGGCGGCTTAATTCCGTGCCATTCGGGTCAGGCCATGAACTGGCACGCGGAAGGGAAATCGGTCGGATTTATCGCCTCGATTGTCGGTGCAATAATTCTGCTCCTGCTCTATCGAACGGTTACGGGTCGCCGGAATCGATAGACACGGCCGATAGGATCTGGTGTGCGTGGCCGGTCGCTGATCTTTCAGAGTAAGCGTCCCGGCCACTTCGCATTTCAGACAGGACGGCGGTAGGGTTTCCCCCCATGGCAGCCGACCTCCCCAGATTCTAATCTAAAATAGATGAAAGTAACATTGATTCAGGTTTTCTTCCTCACTGGCATCCTAACAACTACCGGGCACGGCTTCGACCGGGAGCCAACAGAATCAGATGGCCTAACGGCGCGGGAAGAGACAGGGGTCATGACTCAGGGCACCATTTCCGATTTGAGACCTGATCAAATCCTTGTTACCTCTTCTTGTTCCCTTGAGCCCATTCGATATTTCCACGGAGAAGGGACGATCTACGTCAATGAAAACGGTGATCCTATTTCGGTCAAGATTGTGAAATCCGGGGTTCCTGTAATTCTCTTCTACACGCAATCGGAAAATAGCCGCATCGCGAACAGGGTCATCGTCGGAACCACTTCAGTCCCCACGGAATTTTTGATCGAATTCTGAAAATATGTATTTCGTTGCGGCTCGGCATACACCGTATAACCAGACACATCGGCCTTCGGCATCTTTTTTGAAGAATGGATCTGATCTCCGACCACCCTTTTTGGCCGCTCAACAGTGGTCTCATTCGATCTTATCCCTCGCTCAGCGCGGACCTGGAATGTGAGGTTCTCGTCCTGGGAGCCGGCATCACGGGAGCCTTGTGTGCCTATCAACTGACCAAAGCAGGGATGGATGTGGTCGTACTGGACAAACGCGACGTTGCCAGCGGCAGCACCAGTGCGAGTACGGCGATGCTCCAGTATGAGATCGACACACCGCTGACGGATTTGATCGAGACCATGGGCAAAACGGATGCCGAGCGTGCCTATCAGGTGTGTTTGGAGAGCATCGGGAAGATAGCAAACCTGTGCGACGAGATCGGCGACCCGTGCGGTTTCACCTGGAAATCGAGCGTCTACCTGGCCTCCTGGAGGAAAGACGTGCCGGGCCTTCAGGCAGAGTACGCGGCCCGCCGGGCGGCAGGGTTCGAACTCGACTTCCTCTCCCAGGCGGATGTCGAGGCGCGCTTTTCCTTTTCCCGCCCCGCAGCGCTACTCTCGAAGTATGCCGCAGAAGTCGATGTCTACCGTCTCGCGCACCGCCTCCTGCAGCGTTCGCAGGAGGCGGGGGGCCGAATTTTCGACCGCACGCCGATGGAGTCTTATGAGGTGGGTCCAAAGGGCGTGACGGCGACTACAGAGAACGGTGCAAAGGTGCGGGCGAAATGGATCGTCTTCGCCACCGGTTACGAAGTCGTGGAGGTTCTCAAACGCGACATCGTTAATCTGAACTCCTCCTTCGCCTTTGTCAGCGAGCCCATCGAGAGCTTTCCGGGCTGGTGGGAAAAGTGTCTCCTCTGGGAGACGGCCCGTCCCTATTTTTACATGCGGACCACGGTGGATGGACGGGCCATTGTTGGCGGCGAGGACGCAAATTACCGGAACCCTCTTCGCCGCGATGCCGCGATTGGGAAGAAAGCCGCGAAGTTGGAGAAACGATTCCGCGAGATGTTTCCGGCAATCGATTTTCAACCCGCCTACGCCTGGGCGGGCACCTTCGGGGAGACCGAGGATGGGTTGGCCTATATCGGATCCGTTCCCGAACTGCCCCGTTGTTTTTTCACACTCGGTTTCGGGGGGAACGGAATCACCTACAGCGTCATCGCCGCCGAGATAGTGAGAGATACCATTGAAGGGAGGAAACATCCCGATGCCCGTCTCTTTCGATTTGATCGGTGACGGCTGGAGGAAGCCCGATATCGTTTCCGCCTGTCGGTGCGCATTCCCGAATCAGCTTTTCGCGGTCCGTTTCTCGAGAAGGGCGCAGCGTGCGAGACGATCCAGATCTTCGTCTGTGACCGTCGGTAGGAAATGCTTCCGATACAATTCCTCATGCACAATGCCGACGATGGCAACCAGAGGCGCGGCGATCAGAACACCCAGCACCCCGAAGGCTGCGACCGAGAGGAGCATGGAAAAGACCACGGCCAGAGGATGCAGACTCATTCCCCGGGACATGATGAGAGGCAGAATCACATTGCCTTCGAGTGCCTGGACCGCGAGATACGCGAGCAAGACCCACATCGGCGTCATCCCTCCCTCGCCGAACGCGAGCAAAAGTGCTGGAATGAGAGTAAGGACCGGTCCCAGAAAGGGAATCGCCGAGAGCAGACAGGCGATCAGCCCCAGTAAAAGCGCGTCCGAGAATCCGAAGATGGGCCACATCAGCAGGAAGAAGAGAGAACCTATCGTCACCATGCTGATCAGGACGGACACGGCCCAGCGGGGCACGAACCTTGCGATGCGTTGCAGGATCGCCAGGGTTCGGACGTGGTGACGCTCCGGCACGACGGAAAAGAGGGCCCCGAAAATGTGCCGGGGATTCATCAGGGTAAAGGTAACGCCGAAGAAGACGGTCACCAAAACGATCAGCATCTGGGTGGTGTCGAGAGCCAATCCCTTGATCTGACCGAACACGCCCTGAATCATACCGGCCAGACTTGATCGAAACGATCCTTCCTGTTTCTCAGATTTGGACGGGGCCTCGTCTGATCGAGGCGGTTCAGGCCGAACGGGCGCGGTGCCCAACCTGGAAGGAGCAGTCTCTACCGTCTCCACCACATCTACCGTCTCCGGCGATTCCCGGACGATCTCCGCGCTGACCTCCTCCTGCAGCCGTTCTTCGGAGAGAACGGCCTGCTGCTCGATCTTGATCAGCGGCTTTTGAAGTCGCTCCCAGTAGGCGGGCAACTTCTCCGATAATGTCGTAAGAGAGTGCTTCAGAGGAACGACGGCGGCCCAGATGGTGAGGGCACCGATCGTTAAGACTCCCACTAAGATCAAGCCGGTCGCCCGCTTTCTCCCCCCGGTCCATGTGCGCAAGCGGGAGACTATCGGATTTACGGAAAGTGTGATCAGGAGTATCAGGAGAAAGGAAAGCAAAATAGGTGACAGCAATGAGTATGCCTGAATCAAGGCATACAAGGCCGCAGCGACCATCACGTAGAAGGTGATCGAGTGGGGTGTCTTTCCCCGCTTGGGGTTGGCGGGTTCCTCGGCTTCCATATTGATTCCGGTAAGTGTTTGGATTCGTTGATTCTCTGCGCCAAGATTTCTTCTCGCACGAAAAATTGAATGTAGCCGGTCCCCATCGGGGAGCGATGGGGTATTTCCCCACCACAACGATATCACAGCAATACTCAAAAAGGCGAGGACTGTCATCTAATGGGGAGAATTCGGTAGGTTTGTACTCCATTGCTGAGGATCGGGACTTTCCTTTACCCTGCGTCTCATTCCTTTCCTTTTGGCCGCGCAAAAATTTTCCCGTAAAAGGGTCTGATCGCTAGTCGGGAAGCTGAAAGTTGTCGATTGGTTTAGGAGGGATGTTTAACGGGTTGGTTTAGCGGATTGGGTTGGTTTCTGCGGTCTGGAGGTAGGCTTTGCCAGTTTCCCATTCTTCGGAGATTTCGATGAGGACGGCGGTAGCCGTCGTCGCAGAAGAGCAGGCTGGTTCCGTCGAGACCGACGGCGACGGTGGCGACCTGCGCCGGGGAAGGTTCGTCTCCACCGTCGCCCCAGCGGGGGGGATTTCTCCCCGATGCGCTCGGCCATCAATGCCGAAAGGTCCCGAATGAAGCAGCGCGACACCTCGCGGTGCAGGGTTTCGCGCAGATCCTCCTGCACGACCCCGGCATTGCTGTGGCTGTATTTGGAGGAAATCAGCTTGGCCAATCGCGGGGTGGCGTTGCCGATGATGCGTGCGTTCTGTTCGAAGGGAATGTGGGTGCGCCCGCCTCCGGAACTCTGGTAGGCGAAGCGTTCCACCTGGACGGCACCGAAGGGTGTTTCGTATTTTTGGCGACCCGTTTCCTCTTCGCGGTGAACTTCGTGTTGCCGA
>JBDNIL010000117.1:0-5504 GCA_041688355.1 Verrucomicrobiales bacterium
AAGACACTGCGGCCACGCCAGAGGGTGAGAGGAAAACATGAGGGAACTAAAACGGAGGATTTAAGCTGAACTTCGCAGACCACGAGCCACCTCTTGATGGCTGAAAGACACACTCGGAGGTAGCGTCACGGCGCTGTTTTTAATCGCATACTACCGGTCGGGCATGGTTACTGGGGGTTCTCTATTTCGGAAGTTTCAATTCCGCAGGTTGCGCTGACTCGGGATGAAACTGCCAGGTGACCGCAACGGTCGGTCCGGCGATGTGCTCCACGGGCATGCCTTCTCGTTTCGCGTAGGTGGCACCGGTGATGGTGACCGTTGCGGGTCCGGCTGCCGGATGCAACCAGCGCCGCTGGGGATCGGTGAGTATTCCGAGGCCTTCGCCGAACACTTCGCGGGTGAGGTCGGTGTTCAAAACATGGCAGTCATCCAGGAGCTTGAAGTCGGGCGAGAAGCTGACGAAGCGCACCTGCACGCCGCGGGCAGGATGGCTTTCGTTGCACACCATCACCATCGTCTGCTGCCGGGCATCATAGACGAGATCATTGCTGCAACCATAGAGCCGACGCGGCAGCCGCGTGACTTCCTCGTGTTGGATGAAGTCGGGTTTCCGGCTGCGGATCACGCCGAGGTAGTTGGTGGTGTCGTTGCTGTATTGGTTGTCCGCGCTGTAGGTGTAGAGCATGTAATACCAATCGTCCGGGCCTAGCGTGACCGCTGGCTGCCCGACACCGTAACCGATCACGGGCTGGTAGGCTTTGCCCATATCGACCACCGGCACGCCGTTATTCAGGAGGTCAAACCGGCGTCCATCCTTGCTGAAGGCCACCATCACATAAGTTTGCCCGTTCGGCCACCGCTCCGACCTGCCCGCGCCACTGTAGTAAAGGTAGTAGCCACCGTCTGCCGAAATCACGCAGGGGTCGCAGCAATGGTCCTGGTCGGCGACGGGCTCGGTGCGCCGTGGCTCCAGCGCGATCTCCCACGGTTGCGCATCCAGTGCCGCGAGCGAGGGTGCCTGCTTGAAGGAAATGGTGTCACCATTCCACCCCACTCCGGCCCACATCTTGAACTGCTTGTCCCGGTCGTCGAAGAGCACGGTCGGACCATAGGCATAGGGATAAACGCCGGGGCGCGCGACCAGCGTTTCGCCTTCACGATGATGGATGGGATGCTTGCCGTCATTGGGGTCCAGTTGATGCGTTTCCAAGACGGGCGCAGTCACCTGGCGCTGGGCTTGGGAGAGGTCGTGGATGTTGTTCAGAAGCAGAACAAGAAAGAGGGCGGGTAATGCGCGGCGGGGATTTTTCATGGGAAAAAGGGCGAGGAACCAGTGGGGCGATTTGGGGCTGCATCATTTGCTGATAGGCAGACGCATCTATAAACTTATAAACTCAGGTGAGTAGTTCCCGAATAACATGCCCATGCACATCCGTGAGCCGGTGGTCGCGGCCGCCATGGCGGAAGGTGAGCCGGGTGTGGTCGAGACCCATTTGATGAAGGATCATGGCGTGGATGTCGTGGACGCTGGTGGGGTTGACGACGGCGGCGTTGCCGAACTCGTCGGTCTCGCCATAGGCGGTGCCCCCTTTGAAGCCGCCGCCGGCGAGGAAAAGCGAGTAGCCGTTCACATGATGATCACGGCCACAGCCTTCATTGACGGCGGGGGTGTGCGGGGTGCGCCCCATTTCTCCCGCCCAGAGGACGATGGTTTCATCCAGCATTCCGCGTTGGTGCAGATCGATGATGAGGGCGGCGACGGATTGCTCGGTGATGCGGGCATTTTGTTCGTGATTCAGCTTGAGTTGAACGTGCTGATCCCACGGGGAGTTGTTGCCGTCGAAACTGGGGCAGGTGATCTCGACGAAGCGCACTCCGGCTTCGACGAGTCGGCGGGCGCGCAGGGCTTGGGTGGCATAAAGACGCTGATGTTCATCGGGGGAGTCGAGTCCGTAGAGTTTGCGGATGTGCCCGGGCTCGCCGCTGATGTCGGCGAGGTCGGGCACGGCGCTCTGCATGAGGAAGGCGGTCTCGTAATTGGTGATGGCGGCTTCGATGGTTTGTGCATCGGAGCTTTGATGGGCGAAGGCGGCGTTTTGACTGGCGAGCAACGCCAGCTTGCGCCGCTGCGTGGCGGCGGGGTCGCCGGGGGTGATGTTGTCCACGGGCGTTCCTTTGGCCCGCATCACCGTGGCCTGATGACTGGCGGGGAGAAAGGAACTGCCGAAGTTTTCCAGTCCGCCATTGGGCACCCAATCGTTGTTTAGCAGGACGTAGCCCGGCAGATTTTCGTTCTCGGTGCCGAGGCCATACGATACCCAGGCGCCGAGGCTGGGGGCTTGTCCGGCGGTGCGTCCGGTGTGAAGCAGGAGATTCGACTGCCCATGCAAGGGCAGCTCGCCGACCATCGAGCGCACGACGCAGAGATGATCCGCCACCTGCGCGAGGTGCGGGAACAAATCACTCACCCAAAGGCCGCTCTGCCCGCGTTGTTTGAACTCCCACGGGCTGCCGAGCCAGACGCGGCCCGCGTTGGAATCCGATTTCTTTGACAACCAGCGCGTCCCGATGGGCTGACCCTGATGCTTTTTAAGCATGGGCTTGTAGTCGAAGGTGTCCACATGGCTAGGCCCGCCGTCCATGAAGCAGAAGATGACGTTCTTTGCCTTGGCCGGAAAGTGGGTGGCGGCAGTGGCTTCTTTTGAAAAGAGACCATTCAGTGCGAGCCAGCCGAAGCCGGCGGAAGCCTGTTGGAGAAAACCGCGCCGCGTGTGTGCGGACGCGATCGAGCCGGGGCAGTGGTGGTGTTTCATAGGTCAGCGGTAGTGGATAAATTCGGCCGTGTTGAAAAAGGCGTGGGCGAGCTGGGTCCAGGCGGGCTCGTCGTTCATGAGGTCGGCGGTGGTTGCGAAATCATGGAGGGCCGCGGTCCAGTTTTGCGTTTCGGTTGGCTGCGGTCCGCGGGCGAAGGCACGAATGAACATTTCGTTCACGCGCTCTTCGGGCGAGGCAGCGGGTGTCTTCACCAGTTGCGCGGCCCAGTGCCTGGCGAGGGTGCTGACGAGTGGGTCATTGAGCATGACGAGGGACTGGGTCGGCACGTTGGTCACGTTGCGCTTGCCGCTGGGCAGCTTGAGGTCCGGCAGATCGAATACCATCAGGAACGCGGGCGGGGACATGATGGACATCTGCAGATAGACCGAGCGCCGTCCGTTGCCATCGAGAGGACCGGAGGTGAGTCGCCGCTGCGGATTTTCGGCGGTGCGGTGCGGGAGGATGGGGCGTCCGTAGAGGGCGGGATCGAGTCGGCCCGAGACGGCGAGCATGGCATCGCGGATGACCTCCGCCTCCATTCGTTGCGTGGGGTAATGATGGAGCAGTCGATTGGTCGGGTCACGCTCGTGCGCGGCGGCAGTGACGAGGCCGGACTGGCGGAAGGTTTCACTGAGCACGAGTCGCCGCAAGAGCTTCTTCGTGGACCAGCCTTCGCGGATGAACTCACGCGCGAGCCAGTCGAGCAGGGCCGGGTTTGACGGCCTGCCGCCGAGGCGGCCAAAGTCATCCGGCGTCGAGACCAGTCCTGCGCCGAAGACCCACTGCCACACGCGATTCACATAGACGCGGGCGGTGAGCGGATGCTCGGGGTGCAGGAGCGAATCGGCGAGTTCGCGACGCCCGCTCCCGGTGCTCTTCGCCACGTCATTGCGCCCGGCGAACATTTGCAGGAAGTCCGGCATCACGAGGTCGCCGAGCGCGTCCACGTTGCCACGGACATTGAAATGCAGTCCGCCCTTGGCCACGGCGCGTTCGTCCATGCTGTTGACGGTGCGGGGAAAAGCGATGCCCTGCTCCACACGGCGATACTCCGCCACGAGGGCCGCGAGCGGAGTGCCAGCCTCGGCTTGATTGGGCAGCAGCTTTTGCGCGAGGAGCCAGTCGAGCACGGGCACGTCACCGGGTTGGATTTTGTTTTGACACCAGCGGCGCACGGCGGCGGAGAACCAGTCGCCGATGCGTTGATTCACCTCTTCGACGGTCTTGGGCGCAGGGCCGGCGTAAAGTGGAGCAAAGGCTTCGAGCGTGTCCTGTGGGGCGCCTCCCGCGTCATGACTGACGATGCCGGTGATGCTGATCCAGCTTCGTTTGTCGTAGCCCAGATCCGTCGGCGGCAGGCCCGCGATGAGCCCAACGCGGGCGGGAAAATTGGGGTTCAGCGAGGCGGTCGCAAACTCCACCGTCACCTTGGTCACCCCATTCTTCAGCTCCGCATCGCCAAAGCTGCGCCAGGCAAACTGACCATCCGTGAATCCCGCGACGCCTTCGCCGAGAAAGGCATTTTCATCGATAGAAATGTAGCCGCCAAACTCACCCGCCGCGAGTCGCACGCTGGCGATCTGACCTTGCACCAGATGCATCGGCGGCATCCGCAGCGCGCCGGGCAGCTTCGAGGAAAGTGCGTGCGTGTGCCAGCCGCGCGGCAGCACCTTCGCCACCACCGTATCGCCCTCGAGCGCGATGAGCGCTGTGCCGTCTTCCACAAACCCGTGGGCCATGCCCTCGCCGTCCGCGACCCAACCCGGCGGCAGTTCGGCGCGGGGAACGCTGCCCAGTTCTTGGAATGCTTCGTTGGCCTGGAGCCGTGCGGCCCGGGTGTCGCCCCACTCTTTGGCGAGAGCACTCCATGCGGCTCCGATGCCGCCCTCGGCCTTCATCAGCCGTGTCAGCGGATAGGCGATATCCTCCAGTTTCGGCTCCGGCGCCTCCTTCTTTTCCAATGGCGCGCGCCAGGCGCCCGGGGTCACTGCCGCGGTCTGCCAGAGCGGCGCGAGTTCACCGCGAATGGCGGCGCGGAGCTCCTTCAGCTTCGCGATGGCGGCATCGTTCTTGCCGGGAGCATCGACGACGCGACTGGTCCAGCGCGGCGTCATGAAGACCGCGCCGAGTGCGTAGTAGTCGCGCTGCGAGACGGCCTCCAGCTTGTGATCATGGCATCGCGCGCAGGCGACGGTGGTGGCGAGAAAGACTTTTGAGAAGGCGTCGATTTTGTTGTTTACCATGTCCTGATGAATGCCGTTAAAAGCGAGACTGCTGCTGTGACGATGTTCACCCAAGTGGTAAAACATGGGGCCGATGAGGCTCTCGTTTGTGCCCAGCGCGGCGTTGATTCGCGGCTGCTCCAGCAGGTCTCCCGCGAGCTGCTCGCGCAAAAACTGGTCGAATCCAATGTCGTCATTGAAGGCGCGGATGAGATAGTCGCGATATTCGTGCGAGCCTTTGGCCGGGTAATCCCACTCGTAACCGTAAGTGTCCGTGTAGCGCACCGCATCCATCCAGTGGCGGGCGAAACGCTCACCCAAGTGAGGCGAGCCCAGCAGTGATTCCACCAGTCGCTCATACGCGCCCTCCGGCTGCGTCTTCATCTCGGTGAGGAATGCAGAGCGCTGTTCAGGTGTCGGCGGCAGCCCCGTGAGCACGATGGACAATCGCTTCAAAAGAACCTCCGC
>JBDNIL010000118.1:0-5067 GCA_041688355.1 Verrucomicrobiales bacterium
CGGACAGAGCGGTTTGGACCGTCAGTAGTGCGGTCTAAAGTATCATCATGCAGAACGACAAGCTTACCGTCCTTGGTTGTGCGGATGTCCAACTCAAAGCCGATGCCCAATTCCAAACAGGTTGCAAACGCCGGCAGCGTATTTTCCGGCGTGTGCCTCAGCAAGCCGCGATGCGCTACGAGAATTGGATCTGCCAAGTTAGTATTGTCATTTCGTCCAGCATTCGATTTCGGCTTACTGGTAGGGCGTGATTTATTCAAGGAATTTTTTGGTGAATTAGCAGCAAAAGCTTCTGTCGTGCCCTCAACGGCCAGACACAGTACCACCAAGCACGTCATCCCCAATATCGTCAAACATGTTTCTCTCATAGCATTTATCCTTGGCCCTGCGAAGCGTCTCGTTTCAATTGGTCATTGACGCACAACTTATCCTCACGCGCCAAAGTGTACAGCAATCATAATCGCGAATCGTTACTTACTGAGAGGAATTTGCTTTTTCAAGGATTTTTATCGGGGCGTCGGTCCTGCCGGGATTGAGGGGGTGCAGTCTTCACACATCGGCCCCTTTGAGGAGGATCCCAAATGCCACTTTCCGATATACCCCGTATCGTAACCGGCCTCGTTGAAATGGGTCGCCAGTGTCTTGAGATCGCGATTGAGTGGAATCCCATTTGTGAACGATCCATTTTGAGTGGCGTAGAGCCCCGTCTGCAAACACGCCCGCGCTGGCCCGCAAACTGGCTGGCAGGTGAAGCATTTCGTCAGGTGAGTTCCCGTGCGGCAGTATCGATCAAAGTTGGGGCTCAATCCGAGTGGGTTCCCATGCACTCCCCGGGAATCCCATCGCTGTTGATCCGTAAAAAAAACCACCACATTCGGGCGACCAGATTTTTCCGTCATAGTATTTGTGTGTTCCTATCTTGAAGCTTCGCAGAATTCACGGCGCCTTGGAGGAGGGGATTTCGTAAACGCGCAGATCGTCAATGTAGACCACATCACCTTCTTCAAAACTCTTCAGTGTGATTCCGGCGCGCAGCGAGTCAGTCAGCTTAGCCCCGGGGATCGTTGCGCTGACGTAGTTCCACTGGCCGGGATTCAGGATGATGTCGGGGATGTTGCGCGTTTTACCGCGGTTCATAATCTTGTCGCCAACGTGATAGGTTCCCTGACCCCAAATATTCAATCTTCCTTCCGCTACCGCCTGACTCTCCGGGATATAGACCTTGGCCGAGAGGTAGTAGTCCGTGGCCACTTTTCCTTTGGGAATGGGAAACTCAAGGGTGAAATTGCTATGATTGATGGTGCATTTTAGAGACTGCGCGCCCCGGACGGCATGATCGCTGCTGCGCTCGATTTTTCCATGCTCGGGAGCACGGAGAAAGCCGCCATGGTCATCGGTCGAAAAGTCTCCGTCTTTGACCAGGTTGCCGCTGTCATCACCACTGGCACTTTTTGCCATAATGTCTGCGAGGAAGCGGATCTTGGGCGACGCTTTGGGATTGACGGCAAGTTGGCGTAATTCGTCAACCACGCCGGGATCATCGAGAAAACTCCCCACCGCAGCCATGGAGGCGATCACGGGGTTGGCCGCGTCGAGCCCACTGGTTGTAATCTTGGGGGCAATCCACGCCTTGGTTTCCAGGGGAATCTGAACAGACTTCTTGAAGGCTGCGTCGGCCTCGGGAAGATTCCGAATGAAGGCTGCGGC
Source organism: Verrucomicrobiales bacterium (assembly GCA_041688355.1). Taxonomy (GTDB): domain Bacteria; phylum Verrucomicrobiota; class Verrucomicrobiia; order Verrucomicrobiales; family DEV007; genus Arctic95D-9. The sequence goes on from JBDNIL010000118.1 coordinate 1,708, forward strand.
CGTCCGGGCATCGGGCAGGCTTCCGTTCGGATTGAAAAATTCACCGCTGCTGGCCATGGCATTGGCCTCGTACCATTCGAAAGTCTTCATCAGAAACTCCGCCCGCTTTTTCTGGTCAGCCGTTCCGTTGGCGAGGGCTTGCTTCACGACATTCTCCATCAGAGAACGGCACTTTGCCATGTCACCGGCCTCCAGAGCATACATGTAAGCTCCGAAGGGCGGGAGTGAGAGGTAGATGCTGTTCTTGCTGCTTTTCCACCAATTCGTTTGCACCGCCTTCTTTCGCCAGAAATTGTCCCAAAAAGTATAATATTGACGAAGATCGCCTGCGGCCGATTTGCCCACGGCGGCCTCGCACCAATCGGTGATGGTGGCATCCAGGTTGAGATCTGGATTCTCCAGAAGCTTTTGATAAACGTACATCTTCGGGCCTTCGGCGGCGGTGGTATAGCTTCGCTCGGTGAAGGCCGCTTCCGCCCCCTCCTGGTGCAGGTGGCGAATCATCTGCTGCATTTCATGAAAATAGATGCGCGGAAGGGTGTAGGTGGTATCGCCGGTGTTGTAGGAGTAAACCCCGAAGCGGCCGGCCTTTTTCCAACCCGCAATCAGCATTTTCTTTTTTGCCAGGACGTCCGGGTCGGCCGTGGACTGGAAGTCTAACGTGATGTAGGTGATGACATTCGGGTGCAACGGAAAATTCGGAGGCCTCTCGACCTCGCGGTAAGCGGCCACGCCGAAGAGGACGTTCGGATATTTTTTCGTAACTCTTTCGGCCACCGCGTTGACCCAGGAATAGTAGCTCTCCGACTCGCTGCCGCGCGCCTGGTCTGAGAAACCTCCGCCGTCGTTAACAGCGAGAGAAAAACCGGTCGTGTTCGGGTGGGCATCCAGATAGGCTAGGATATTCTTGACGGCTTCATCCTCCGTGGCGGGATTGTCGAAATCCGGCTGCCAATGGGAGTTCTTGCGCACATCGTCCTTCCAGGGGAGGATCCGCTTCCCATTCTGAATAGGAAAGATGGCCTCAGAGGGCTTGGTTTTCGCCGAGGCGTATTGCTCCAGAGGAAAGGCCACATCGGGCAGGCTGTGCTCCATCGACGCGCGGGCCTTGCTTCCCAGTCGCGCCTCCCAGTTCCACCAATACAGGCGGTTTTGGTCGGCCTTCCAGTGGGAGCCGTAGGTCGTTTGTGAAGCGCTGCGATCCACGGTGAACGCGCTGGATCGGGTAAATGCCCTCTCGGGAATGGCGAGGCTGTCCAAAGGAGGATAATATACGCCAAGGCCCGGGCCATCCATACCTCCCTGAAAGAGATAGCGCACACCGGCATATTTCTCGAGCAGGACGAAAAGCGTTCGAATGATGCCGGACTGTCCGCCACGAATTCGCAAGACGTTTGGTTCGGGAAAGGACACGCTGATTTCATCTTCCTTATCGACCGAGGTCTCGACGAGGTCGATCTCAATGCGATTCGGCACATCGGCGGTTTCCCCCAGAGGAATCTCAATTCCGTAGCCGTTTTTTAGATCCTGACGGAAGAGTTCCACTGCCCATACGATGTCGTTAGGAACGTCGTCCGGAATATCCGAGTGTCGCATGTGGCCGATGAGTATGGGTGCATTTTTGGCCGATTCGGACAGGACGATGGAAGTGAGGGGTTTGCCATTGGCAAAAACGGCAAAATCCGGTTTGTCGATTTTTTCAAGAAGCCTGGCCTCGGGGTCGGCTTCGGCTATCGCCTGACGCGGAGCAACTGGCGTTTTTTCTTTGCATCCGTTGAAGCCGAGAAGAATGGCCAAAAGGGGCAGAAACAGGGCGCGAACGTGGTTTGGGGGAAAATGCATAGAATGGATGAAAGTGGGAATTGGTCGATTGGCCGGTGATACGGGGATGGTGACCGGCGTGAAAAGGGTAGGCTTGATATGGAGTGATACGTTAGGGGGTGGGCTGGCCATGCAGGATTAAACCAGCGTCCCCCACGATCCAAAGACCACCTTGACCATCGGATGTGATTTCGTGCAGATCTCCGATATTCTCAATGCTGGTTTCCACGGGAGTCCAGCTCTCGCCATTCGAGAACAGAATGGTGCCCTGATCACCTATGGCCCAAACCTTTTGCGAACTCAGAGCGCAGACCCCGTTCAGATGTCGCTTTCGACTGGAAGGGCCCGACATGGCGTCGATGACTTCCGCAGTCGAGCCATTCCAAAACAGGATTTGTCCACTGTTGCCGGCGGACCAGAGGAGAGAATCCCCCAGGGAATACACCGCATTCCAAGGCATTTCGCCTGCCGGGCTGGCCTGAATCTGCGGGTCTGGCTCCCAAGTCACTCCATTATCCAAGGATCGAACAATGTTCAAAAACGTTGTCCGGCCGCCTTTTTCGAGGCTGACGTGTCCACAGGCCCAAAGGGTGGAACCTAGCTGCCCGTGGATGTCGCGGAAGAACCCAATGCTGCCCTCTAGAACGATCTTCCATTTCTTGCCATCGTAGCGGTTGATGCGGCCGGGAGCACCGCGACCGGCGAGGACGATGTCGAAACCGTCGCTCCAAAGTGCCAGCGTGCGATCATTTGAGGGGCCCGCCTCGCGGGGACTCCAGTAGGTGCCGTTCCAAAGCCACATCCCACGTTGGTCGGATCCCATGCCGTAACCGCCGATCCAAAAGCTTTGGGAATCCATGAGCGCAACGGCGTCAAGCCGCGCATCCGTTCCCAAGCCGCCTTGTCCGGTAGGGCAGGAAAAGGGAAATGCCTTGTCTCCATCTTCGCCGAAGGTTAGGATTTCCCCTCCGACGGGATCCCACTTCTTCCCGTCGTATTTCAGTACGGTGCTATCGTCGCCGACGGCAACACCGAAGCTGTCGGGCCCCATGCGGGTGGCGCGCAGGCGGGACTCCACTCCGCTGTCTACGGTGGTCCATGTCCATCCCTCCTGAGCAAACATGGAGGTGCAACTAAGCGAAAACGCGATGATCGTCAGCACGATGCGATTATGCGTAAGGTAGCTCATATAAATCCTTTTATCAGATGCGGCGGATGGTTGTCAATCTGGGAATCGGGGTCAGGGAACCAATTCACAATTTAACAACCGGTAAGAGACGTCAGGCGAAGATTCCCAACATTAGCGGTTGCCGCCTCAATCCCTGTTTGCCATTGGCGTCCTGCGTTTCTACTTTCTAGAAGCGAACCTTGTCCGTCAGTTCCCCGGCTTCAGCCTCGCTCTTTTCGTGTCGCTCGCCCCGCTCAGGCGAGCGTTCGATTCGGGATTAATGACTATATCCGGGAGCGCTTCGATTCGTCGGCAATTGCAGTTGCCGATTTCCGGGCCTTTGGGAATTGGTTCCCTGACCCCGTTTTCCC
>JBDNIL010000505.1:0-13410 GCA_041688355.1 Verrucomicrobiales bacterium
ATACCGGCAACGGGACTCGAACCCGTACGATTGCAATAATCAGCGGATTTTAAGTCCGCAGCGTCTACCATTCCGCCACACCGGCTCTACCTCTTTCTCTTACTCGATAATGGTCTGAGAATCAAGCGCGCCCGTGGGCGGCTCTTGTTCACTTCTCCTTGCCGAGAGTCCCTTTGAGATCCTGAGCGGCGAATCCGCCTTCCCTGAGCGTATCGGTGAAACGCATGATGAAGCGCACGTTCTTATCCTTGCCCCGATCAGTGATGACCATCTTGCGGATACCGGAGACGGGTTCCGGCAGGCCTGTGGAGGGATTGATGGCGGTGCCGACGTAATATCCGGTGATCTTGATGCGACGGTCGTTGCCGATGGGTTTGCGGTAGACGATACGGTGCACCGGCGAGGAATACAGGTTGGAGATCTGCGGACTGAGGAACTCGCGCGACTCTCCGGTAAAAGTAACTCGGCTCTCAAACCTCACAGGCACGGTGCCGGCGGAGGTGCTCCCCGCAATCCCGGAGACGATGCCAAGATACTCGCCCTTGTATTTTTTGGTCTGCTTCTTGGTGAGCGTCTGCGCCTCGATCGAGCCGACCGAGCACAGTATGACAAAGAAAAGGGCGTAAAGGAGACCGGCGCGTGTTTTCATCTTCAGGAAAGTGGTTCGAATATATAATGATTTGATCTTTGTTTCTCTCATTTTGTTCCTCCTTTCCCTTTCGTGACGGAGTTCCTCTTCCACCGTAGTGGTGAGATCCACGTCGCCACCGCGAACTTATATCAATTGCCGCCGTTTCACCCTCAAATATTGCGAGACAGTTTCAGCGCAGAGTTCTTCGTGCTCGGGGGTGCCCAGTTCGACGCCGAGATGGCGGAGCCGGTTGGCTGTCTCGCGGAGCTCCTGCCACTGGAAGTGGCCTCCGAGTTGATCGTAGACTTGCGAGACGGTCGCGGGGAGGTTTTTCGGCGAAAAGAGCGGCGCGGCTTTTTCAGGGCGGACCATGTTGACGAGGACGAGATGCTGCCGGTTGATGAGAGGGAGAGCCTGGTAAAACTGCTCGGCGGTGAGCGGGTCGCTGAGATCGATGAGCATGACGAGGAGCGCCCGCCGCGTGAGTCGCCGGCGCAGGGCGATCATGAGCTGCTCGAAGTCGGGGGCGACGGGCTTGGGCTCGAGGGTGTAGAGGGCGTCGCGGACTAGGTTGTAGTGGTCTTTGCCATTGCGGGCGCGGATGAAGCGGTCCTCTTTGTCAGCGAAGCTGATGAAGCCGAAGAGATCACCCTGCCGTTCGGCGACGGAGGCGAGGATGAGGGAACAGTGGAGAAATTTCTCGAGCTGGGTCGTGACGAGATGCTCGCCGCCGGCGGAGTCCTCGCGGTAGAGCCAGTCACCCTCGGTCGCTTTTTCGACTCCGACTCGGATCTCGCGGGCGCTGAGGCGAGAGTGATCGACGATGACGTAGATCTCCTGGGTGCGCTCGATCTGGTAGGTGCGGGTGACGGGACGCTGGCGTCGGGCGGTCGCTTTCCAGTCGATGTCGATGTAGTCGTCGCCGGGCTGGTAGTCGCGGAGTTGCTCGAAATCGCGCCCTTTCCCGACCTGCCGCACGGCCCGGTTGCCGTCGTTCCCCCGCATCAGGAAGAGGCTCGCGAGACGCTTGCGCTCGGCGCGGAGGTCGGGATAGACACGCACCTCGGTGGCGAGAGCGAAGCGTTTGCGCAAAAGCCAGAGCCCCCACCGCGACGGGGTCTCGACGTGGAGGGTCTCGAGGAAAAAACGCCCGCGACGCAGGGGGAGGAAGGGATACTCGACAGCCCGCATTTTTCCCTGCTCGAGAGCGGTGATCCGCCCAATGAGCTCCCCGGCGGCGCGGAAGTCGAGGGGCGTAGCGATACCGTAGCGGAGCGAGGCGAGAGTCGTGCCAGTGTTCGCAAAGGTCACCGGCACGGGCAGCTCGCGGCCTTTGGTGCAGCGGAGTAGCTCGGGCACGGTCACGGAGAGTCCGGCGAGACGCGACGAGGAGCGCACGATATCGAGCACCGCAGCGAGGAAAAAGAGGGCGAGGGCGGCGGCGGCGGGGAGGACGCTAAGACCGGGATCACCTGCCGCGTAGACGACCCAGCTCGAGGCGGGCACCACAACGAGGAGGGCGATCCAGAGCAGGGGAATGTTCGGCACCGGTCGCATCGCGGCGGGAGAGATGGGTCAGCGCGGCACCGCGACGGACTCGAGGAGTTTGTTGACCGCCTCGGCGACGGTGACGCCCTCGATTTCATACTCGGGCCGCAGGACGAGGCGGTGGGAAAGGACGGGGTAGGCCATCGCGCGGACGTCGTCGGGGGTGACGTAGTCGCGTCCTTCGATCGCGGCGAGGGCGCGGCTCGAGAGGAGGAGCGCCTGGGTCGCACGGGGTCCCGCCCCGACCTGGATGCTGTCGAGGTCGCGCGAGCGCCGCACGATCTCGACGACGTAGCTGACAAGTTCGTCCTTCATCGTGATGGCGTGCAGGGCCTCTTTCACCTGATGGATCTGCGCGTCAGTCAGGACGCTCTCGATGCTTTCACCGGCGAGGATGTGCTCGGGCGTATCTGTTCCGAGGGACTGCATCGCGAGCTGCAGCTCGGAGGCGGCGTCGGGATAGCCCATCTCGACGCGGAGGAGAAAGCGATCTTTTTGCGCTTCGGGAAGCGGATAGGTGCCCTCGTACTCGATGGGATTCTGCGTTGCGAAGACGGTAAAACTGTCGGGAAGGCGGTGAGTCACCCCATCGATCGTGACGAGTCGCTCCTGCATCGCCTGGAGCAGGGCGGACTGCGTCTTGGCGGGTGCCCGGTTGATCTCGTCGGCGAGGAGGAAAGAGGTGAAGACGGGACCTTTGACGAGGTGAAAGGAGCCTTCCTGCAGATTAAAGACGCTCGTCCCGGTGATATCCGAGGGCATCAGGTCGGGGGTGAACTGGATGCGGGAAAAATCGGTCCCGAGAACCTTCGCGAGGGTGCGCACGAGGAGAGTTTTCGCGACGCCGGGGACGCCTTCGATGAGGATGTGGCTGCCGGTGAAGATGGCGATGAGACAGAAGTCCACGACCCTGTCCTGCCCGATGATGACCTTCGCGACCTCGGCACGGGCCCGCGCCATGATTTCGTTGACAGACTGAACCTGCTCGCCCGGTAAGACTTCATCCATGATGCGGGGTTAATCGCATAGAATAGGCGAGAAGGGCAAGCGGATTGTTCCTGTCGCGGAGCGCAGGAGTGAAATGTTGCGCTTGATTGTCAATTTCACGGATTTGCCGACGACATGGCGAGCTGGACAGAGACTTCCCTATCACGTAAAGACCTTAACCGACGCAATCAGGGCCTGTATCTCGGCAAGGAACACCCCACGCAAACGCATCCCGGGTTCCCGGGAACGATTCTCCGGTTAGCACGGTTGACGAACATCTTGATGCCATGATTGATCTAGAAAGCTACCGACCAACCGTTTTTTACCACAAAGAGGAGCGGTTCGTTGAATGCAAGATTCGAAGTTGCGATGTCATCGCGACTCCGGAGGAAGTGGTTCGGCAAACAATCCTGAGGTGCGCTAGCTTTTTGGACCATCAACGACGAAAATTAAGATTATGTTCAGCAAGCCCCGTAAACGATACACCGAAGAGTTCAAGATGCAGGCCGTGGAACTCCTGAGAACCGGTAAACCTGTCTCCGAACTGCGCAGCCAGGGCGGCAACAACTTGTGACTCCTGCATAACCACATCTTCCTGTGCGACGCGCAAACGCCTTCATCCGCATCTCCTCACCGGCACCCCGCGAAACCCAAGCGGGCGGTCGCATTCAAAGTTGGGAATCGGTGTCCCCGTTGCTTCAACCGGCGAGTCGCGCCCTTTCCCGCCGGCTCTTCGGCGGAAGCCGAAGCCACTTTTTTGTCCGTTCCCGCCGGTCGTCGAAAGAAGCCCATCCGGTCGCTCGGGCCGAGTTCCCCTACCGTAAGCTCACAGAAGGAAGGCATGTCATAGGAGAAATCTCTGACATGGGAATAGGGGCGCAAAAAATTTCGTTTGGAGGCGTTCCTCTTCTCCCGGATCTGTCGTTGGAGAATTAAGAGATTGTTGTATAAGTCTCTCATCGCCGACCCACTCCATTCCTACCCCACCTCTCTCACCCGTCACTTCACCGGTTGGGACGCGCCTGTCCTGACGACGACGGTTGCCTTTCTCTCCCGTGACTGGGATGGGCGCGGATCGCTCGATCTCTCCGACCACCTCGTCCTCGTCCCGACTCGCCATGCCGGACGCCGGCTCCGCGAGGCCCTCGCCGTAGACGCGGCCCGCTTCGACTCGGCCGTGCTCCCGCCCCTCGTCGTCACCCCGGATTTCCTCTACGCGGCCGCTCGCCTCGATGGGACCGGGACACCCGTCGCCTCGCCCTGGACGACCCAACTCATCTGGACCGGGCTCCTCCTCGACCTGCCCCTCGCGTCCTATCGTCGTGTCTTTCCCGTCGATCCGGTCGAGCGACAGCTCAAGTGGGCGAATGACAATGCCTCCGAGCTACTGCGGGTGCGCAGTCTCCTCATCGAGTCCGACCTCGACTTCAGCGAAGCGGCGGAGATCCTCGCCAGCCATGACATCGAGCCCGGTCGCTGGGCCGAACTCGCCGGGATCGAAGCCCGCGCCATCACCCTCACGGAAAAATGCGGCCTCCTCGATCCCGGTCTCAGCTCCCGCAACGCCGCGACCGTCGGGGCACTCCCGCCAGGCATCCGCCATCTCGTCGTCGCCGCCGTGCCCGATCTGAAACCGCTCGCCCTCCGCGCCCTCACCCGACATGCCGCGGCAGTCCCTACGACCATCCTCGTACACGCCCCCGAGTCGGAACACTCCCTTTTTGACGCCTTCGGACGCCCCCTCCCCGACGCGTGGCTGACCAGGGAGATCCCCATTCCAAAACCCGATCAGTCCATTCACCAGTGCGCCAATCCTGCGGCCCAGGCCGATCTCTGTCGCGAGGTCATCGCGCCCGTCCCCAATCCCGCCGCCCTCGTTGCCATCGGCATCCCCGATCCCGAAGTCGCCCCCACCCTCGAGCAGCGCCTCAACGACGCGGGGTGCAGCAGCTACGATCCGGCCGGAAAACCCATTTCCAAAGAGGGCCTCTACTACCTGCTCAAGCTCACCCACCAGCTCCTCACGACGGATCGCTACGACGCATTCGCCCTGCTCCTCCGTTGTCCCGGCTACCTCGCCGCCGCTCTCAAATCGGTCCCGACCGAATCCGCACCCTCCGTCGGCCGCCTCCTCAAACACTTCGACGAACTCGCCGCCGAGACTCTGCCCGACCGCCTCGGCAATGCCCTCGCGAGCGCCCGGAAACGCGCCCACAAAGTTCCCGCCCTCGCCGAAGTGATTGCCTGGACACAGTCCTGGTCCACCCGCTTCCGTAAAGAGGAATACACCGCCGTCCTCAGCGACTACCTCTCCGCCATCTTCGAAGAGAAGCGCTTCGCCCCGCACGATCCCGTCGAAGCCGTCTTCAGCGAAGTCGCCGCCGCGATTCACTCACTCGCCGCCGACATCGCTTCCGCCGCCGCCGCTTTCTCCCGACCCGCCACCGTCGCTGATCACTTCGAACTCCTCCTCAGCGCGCTCGCGGATCGCCGAGTCTATCCGGATCGCGGTGCGAATGACATCGACCTCCAGGGCTGGCTCGAACTACTCTGGGAAGATGCTCCCCACCTCATCGTCACGGGGATGAACGACCATGCCGTGCCCGAGGCCATCATCGGACACGCCTTTCTCCCCGACTCGGCCCGGCGCACCCTCGGGATCCAGAACAACGACGAACGCTTTGCCCGCGACGCCTATCTTTTCACCACCCTCATCGAGACGCGACGATGCTCCGGCGGCAGACTCGACCTCCTCTTCGGACGCCAGGGAACCAGCGGCGATCCGCTCCGCCCCTCGCGCCTGTTGTTTCAATGTCAGGACTCCGCCCTCGCCGAACGCACTCTCCATCTTTTCAGCGAGAACGAGCTCGAGCATCCTCCCCTCCCCCGCTCCATCGCCTGGAAGCTCAAGCCCGCCCCCCTGCCCGCCGACAACAAAATCTACCAGCGCATCAGCGTCACCGGCTTCAAGCAATACCTCACCTGCCCGTTCCGCTACTACCTCAGATTCGGACTCGGCATGGAGAAAATCGAGGCAGACAAGAACGAACTCGACTCCCGCGACTTCGGCAACCTCGTCCACGACACGCTCGAGGCCCTCGGGCGCGACGAGACCATGCGTCACTCCAGCGACGCGACTGCGATCACTGGCTTCTTTTACGACGCGATCGACCGCTGGCTCGGAAACCGCTTCGGTTCGCGCCTCACTACTCCGATCGTCATCCAGCGCGAAGCCGCCCGGCAGCGCCTCGCTTACTGGGCCGGGATCGAAGCGACGGAACGTGCCCTCGGCTGGGAGATCCTCGAGGTCGAGACCCCCTTCGGGAAAGAGGAATCTCCGGGCGGGGGGCCGCCATTCAGCATCGACGGCATGCCCGTGACCGGTCGCATCGACCGCATCGAGAGCCACCCGCAACACGGACTGCGCGTCTTTGATTTCAAAACGATCTCGCCGGTAGAGGACGGCCGCCTCAAGACCGTTGATCGCTACCACCGCGTCAATGTGAAGCGCACCGAGGATCCCGCCTCTTTTCCCGATTGGTCACTTTGTCAGGATGAGAGGGGCAAACCCGTCCACTGGGTCGATCTCCAGATCCCCCTTTACTGCCTTGCCATGGCCGAACGTTTCCCCGGCGAGACTATTTCCGCCGGATACGTGACCCTCGGCAAAACCGAAGCCGAGGTCCGAATCGACCTCTGGAGCACGCTCGACGAGGCCACTATCACATCCGCCCGAATCTGTGCCCAGGGCGTCATTGCCGCGATCCGCGCCTCGATCTTCTGGCCGCCCAACGAACAAATGCCCGACTGGGACGACTTCCGTGAAATGCTTTCCCCCACAGCAGAGGAGGCAGTCGATGCAACAGGGTTGCGTGCCACACCCCACCCTGCCAAATAGCCCGGACCCCAAACAAAAACGGCGCAGCAATAAGGCCCGCCCCAATCACCACCAGGGGACATTCACCAAAAGCGACAGGTAAATTATAGGACGAGGACAGGCAAGGGACAGGCAATTTGTCTGGTACTGGCTGAAGTGGTTCGCCCGGCGGCGGTAGTGCATTGCTCATCGAATCACGGAATGATACCGCCTGTTCACCTTCTCTCAGCGGAACGTGGTTAGCGTTGCCTTGTGTTGCCCCGCGATAAATTCGCGACGGCATTGTATTCTTCCTTCCCTTCCCAAGCAGCTTCCCCACCGCCCGAACCACCGTTCCGATCTTAGACCCGATGTATCCACCGACGCCACCCGCGACCGCACCTCCCGCGACCGCACCTCATGCGGCCGCGCCGGTAAAGTCAGGATCACGTCCGGGAACAAGGTCTCTCATGTTGGGACAACCCCGTGTCGCTACTGCCACCCCGATTGCATCGGCCGCTTGTGCAATCGCCTCCTCCGCCAAACCCATTGCCGCACCCGCCGCCGCTCCGGCAACCCCCGGTGAATTCGCCGCCAGAGCGGCAGAGAGCATCGCGGTTGACGCGGCCATGCTCTTCAAAGCCGGGTGTTGCCCATCAGGATCCCAAAAGTTGACCGGATCACCCCCGACATACCCATACAAATTCAATCCCCCCGCTTCTCCCAGCGGATCCGCGCTCAGCCACCGGCCTGTCTCGGGCTCGTAGCCCCGATTAAGCGTCAGAACCACCCCCGACGCCGCATGGTGGAAATGCCCGGTGTAACCGGGACTCGCCTCGTAGCCGCCCGCCCCGGTTGAAGCAAAGATCTTCTCGCGCACCCCATACGGATCGTAGTCGTAGCTCACGATCTCCACTCCATCCACATCCACCACATTCCGCACGCTGCCGAGATGATCGCTCAGATAATGGCGTTTCACCGGCACGCCCCCGCTCCCGGCCCCAAAATCCGCCCCGCCCGAACCGGTGTAGGTCACCAGAACCTCGGCCCCGCTGGCACTGCGCTCCTGCTGGACGCGTGACCCGCTCCAGAGAAAGCGCTTGTGCGAGACGAGGGTGCCGGCTTCGTATTCTTTGGCGGGGACGCGTTCATTGCCCGACTCGACGAAATGGTTCGCGAAAGCCGACGGAGCGAGGCCTGCGGCAAGGAGCATCGGCGCAAGGCGAAGGAGGATGGACGGGCGGATAATCACGTGAGAGAAGGATAATGCACGGGGAAAAATTGGAAATGCGCTTTTTGAGAGTTTGGGCAGCGGTCTTTTCGAAGACTGAATTCTCGACTCCGTTTCCGCGAACACTTTCCGGCAAGAGCGAACTTCAGATTATGAACCTGTGATTTCTGTGTCCCTGTGATTTCTGATCTTCAATTCCGTCAATACGCCCGCGAGGCGGGCCATCCCATCGACAACATCCTCCTCGTCACCCCGAACGAGAACCTGACGCAGCAGCATCTGGAGGAAATGGCGGAGGCCGACATCCACTGCACGCGCTTCTCGCTGGAGGGCAGCGGCCTCAGCGAATCCAGGCCGGGAATGGTGCGAATCATCAAGATCACCAAGCTCGTCAGCGAAAATCATCCTTTCTACTTTTGTACAGGCGAGAATTCTACTTTTGTACCGTTGCCGACATCCGGCACTTTTATTGTTGCAACTGTGTCTCAATTGCGTGAGGCTTAATGTAGATGGCCAGCATGACAGTCCAGGATCTCGAAATCGACGGCCTCCAGAGCCTTGCTCAGGCGCAGGTCGGTTGTGATTTCCAGATCCGCTATCTCGAGGGACCGGGTTGCGAACAGCTCCGGAATCTCGGCTTTTGCGAAACGCTTCAGGTTCGCAAGCTGGCAGGCGGGCGGAATCTCATTTGCTCGGTCTGTGGAACTCGGCTTGCGGTGAGCAGTGCCCTCGCCGAGCAGGTCAAAGTTTCCCCGGTGACTGGCTCGTGAGCCACCTTGCCACCATGGAGACGCCTCTCGAAACGGTCGCCCTGGCCGGAAATCCGAACGCAGGGAAGACGACTCTTTTCAACGCCCTCTGCGGCACCGTGGAAAAGGTCGGCAATTACTCCGGCGTCACCGTCAGCGTCAAACGCGGCGAGTTCTACACGCCCAACGGTCGCAAGCTCGCGCTCATCGATCTGCCGGGCTGTTACTCCCTCTCCGGTGGAACCCCCGATCAGCAGATCGCGGGCGGTGTGCTGCTTGGGACGAATGCGAAACACCCTCTTCCCGACCTCATCGTCTGCGTCCTCGACGCTTCGAATCTGGAGCGCCATCTCCAACTGGCGCTCGAGATCATCGAGTTAAAGATTCCCGTCATTATCGCCCTGAACATGGTCGACATGGCGGAGAAATCGGGACTGCGGCTCGATCCGGTGAAGCTCTCCGAGGAACTCGGCGTCCCTGTCGTCCCGATCCAGGCGAACAAAGGCAAGGGACTCGTCGAGCTGAAACAGGCGACGCGCCACCCTTTCCCGAATGCTCCCGAGCCGCGCTGGGAAACGGGCAACACCGAAGCACGGCGACAGTTCGGCTTCGACGCGGCAACTCTCGCGGCCCGACGCCCGACCCTGCACAGCAGCAATTTCTCTGACAAACTCGATGCCGTGCTCCTCCATCCCATCCTCGGCTGGGCCTGCTTCATCGGGATCATGTTCGCCCTTTTCTGGTCGATCTTTTCCTTCGCCGGGATCCCGATGGGCTGGATCGAGTCCCTCCAGGATTTCCTCATCGGTAAGGTGGAAAATGCCTTGGCGCGGGGCGACCTGCGCGATCTCCTCACCCAGGGCGTCATTGGCGGCGTCGGCGCGGTCGTCATCTTCCTGCCGCAGATCCTGTTGCTCTTCTTTTTCATCGGACTGCTCGAGAGCTCGGGCTACATGTCACGCGCAGCCTTTCTCATGGATGGTTTCATGGCGAAGGTCGGGCTCAGCGGCAAAGCCTTCCTCCCGCTCCTCAGCTCTTACGCCTGCGCCATCCCGGGCGTGATGGCGACCCGCACGATCGACTCGGCCAAGGAACGACTCGTGACCATCTTCGTCGCCCCGTGGATGAGCTGCTCGGCGCGTCTCCCCGTCTACCTGCTCCTCGTCCCGATGCTCCTCGGCGGCAGTGAGGGCGGGTCAAAACAGGCCCTCGTCTTCCTCTCCATCTACGTGCTCGGGACGCTGACCGCCTTTGCCGTCGCCCGCATCCTGCGCGGTCGCCTCGGACCCGACGAGGTGAAAAGCCACTTCCTCCTCGAGCTTCCGCCCTACCGCTGGCCGCAGTGGAGTTACATCTTTCGCCACGTTCTCGACCGTGGCTGGGCTTTTTTGAAAAATGCGGGCACCCTCATCCTCGGGATCATGATCCTGCTATGGGCGGCCACGACCTATCCCAAACTCGAGAGCGACGACCCCGCCGAAGTCCTCGCCCACACCGTCGTGGGGCGGATAAGTCATTTCATCGAGCCCATCGTAAAACCGCTCGGCTTCGACGGCCGCACCGGCACCGCGATCCTCACCTCTTTCGCCGCGCGCGAGGTCTTCGTCGGCTCGATGGCGCAGCTTTTCCAGGTAGAAGTGAGCGACGACGAGCAGGAAACCCGCGACCACATCCGCGATCGCCTCTCGGCGGAGAAATGGCCCGATGGCCGTCCCATGTTCGGACCGGCGGCGGTGATTTCCCTGCTCATTTTCTACATCTACGCCCTCCAGTGTCTGCCCACCTCGGCCGTCGTCGCGCGCGAAGCCGGATCGTGGAAATGGGCGGTGGGGCAGTTTATCTTCATGACGGCTTTTGCGGCGGGAGCCTCGCTGCTCGTCTATCAGATCGCCCGCCTCCTCAACCTCGCCTGACCCCATGAACGACTGGCAAAGCTGGACCGCCCTCGGCATCGTCGTCCTGACGATCCTCGCCTTCGTTATCCGCGCCAGGCGGAAGAGGAAGAAGAAGTCGGGCGGATGCGGCAGCAGCGGATGCGGGTCGGGGAAGTGCGGGTGAGGGCCTCATCTGGCGTGCTCTGAGAGTCGGGAAGGCCTGTCCCCGCCATGATCGCGCCGACTTCCGCCCCTTTTTCCGCGTAAGTTTGGAGTCATTCTGCGACGTTTATCTATGGGCGATTCCGTTCCAACAGCGCAAGCCCCTTTCTCCCCGTCCAGACTCGATCTCGAAACCTCCCCATGATCCGGAAAACTCTCCTCCTGCTCCCGGCTGCCTGCGGCTTCACCTCCTCCCTCGGTGCCGCCGATGCGGCGCTCTCGTTTAATCGCGACGTGCGCCCCATCCTCGCCGACGCCTGCTTCCATTGCCACGGGCCCGATTCCGGCACCCGCAAGGCGGACCTCCGGCTTGACACCGAAAAAAGCTTCTTTGGTGGAGAAGGTGCCGATCCCGTCGTGATCCCCGGTAAACCTGAGGAAAGCCCCCTCTACGACCGCCTCATCACCGAGAATCCGGACGACATCATGCCGCCGCCGGATTCCCACAAGGAGCTCAAGCCCGAGCAGATCGAGATCGTCCGTCGCTGGATCACCGAGGGAGCAAAATGGCAGCCCCATTGGAGTTTTGTAAAACCCGAGCAGCCCGTTCTCCCCGAGGTCTCGAAAAAGGACTGGGCCACCAACCCCATCGATCAATTTATCCTGGCGGGCCTCGACAAGGCCGGGCTCACCGCAGCCCCCGCAGCGGATCGACGCGCCCTCGCCCGCCGCGTCGCCCTCGACCTCACCGGTCTGCCCCCGACTCCGGCCGAGGTGGAGGCCTTCGTCGCGGATCAGGATCCATCGGCCTACGAAAAGCTCATCGACCGCTATCTCGCCTCACCTCACTGGGGCGAGCACCGCGGACGCTACTGGCTCGACGCGGCCCGCTACGCCGACACCCACGGTCTCCATTTCGACAACTACCGGGAGATGTGGCTGTATCGCGACTGGGTCATCGGGGCGTTCAATCGCAATCTCTCCTTTGATCAATTCACCATCGAACAGATCGCCGGCGACCTCCTTCCCACCCCCACCGAAGCGCAGCTCATCGCGACCGGCTTCCAGCGCTGCAACATGACGACCAACGAGGGCGGCACGATCGATGAGGAAAACGTCGCCCTTTATGCCTCTGACAGGGTCCAGACTCTCGGCTGGGTCTATCTCGGTCTGACCCTCAACTGCGCCCAGTGCCACGATCACAAGTTCGATCCCGTCTCGGCGAAGGACTACTACTCCATGGCCGCCTTTTTCCGCAACACGACTCAGCCAGCCAAAGACGGAAACGTGAAAGACAGCGGCCCCATCCTCGTCGTGCCGGCCGAGGTCGACCGCCCCCGCTGGAGCGCCCTGCCCGGCGAGATCGCAACCGCCTCGACGAAACGGCAAGAGCGCCGCAACGCGGCCAAACCCGAATTCGACACCTGGCTCACCTCCGCGACACCGACGATCTTCGACGAAGGGATGCCCCGCGAGCAACTCGTCCTGCATCTCCCGCTGAACGAAGGCAAAGGCTCGGATCTCGCCGCCCGCCTCCCCGCCGCCGCAACCTTCAAAGCAACCGGTGACCTCACCTGGGCCGCAGGAGGCCGATTCGGCCAAGCCCCCGTTCTGAAGAAAGAGACGCCCGTCGAGCTCGGCGACCACGCCAATTTTGCCCGCAACGAGCCCTTCAGCCTTTCCGTCTGGGTCCGTTCGCCGAAAGATGGGTTTAGCGGTTCCATCGTTGCCCGCATGGACGACAAGGCCGCCCATCGCGGCTGGGACCTCCTCCAGGAAAGCCGCAACCTTGCCTTTCACCTCATTGACACCTGGCCCGACAACGCGCTGAAGGTCACCACCACCAAAGCCGTCCTCGCGCCCGGCCAGTGGCAGCATGTCACCGTGACCTATGACGGCAGCGGGAAAGCGGGAGGAGTGAAACTCTACCTCAACGGTGCCGACGCTCCTTTGCGCGCCACCAGCGACAAACTCAAACCCGACGCCGAGACACGCAGCAACACCCCGCTCCGCCTCGGCCAGCGCAGTTCCAGCATGCACTTCACCGACGGTCAGGTGCAGGACCTCCGAATCTTCAAAAAGCAACTCAGCGCCCTCGAAGCCACGAGTCTCCACCAGCTCCCCGCTCTCAATGCCGCCCTCGCCGCCGGGGAAAAGCGTAAGCCCGAGCAGTCCGAGAGCCTCTTCCAACACTACCTCGCCACCCGTGACAAACCCTGGCAGGATCTCAATCTCGCTGTCGTGAGACTCGAGGGAGAACGCGACGTGATCAAAGGTCGCAGTCCCGTGACCCACATCCAGGAAGAGCGCTCGGACACCCCCGCCATGGCCAACATCCTCATGCGCGGCGCTTACGACAATGTCGGTGAGCA
>JBDNIL010000506.1:0-12167 GCA_041688355.1 Verrucomicrobiales bacterium
GCACGGCACCTTCACCACCAGCATCGAAGGCATCTTTGCCGCCGGTGACATGCGCCGCGGCCAGTCCCTCGTCGTCTGGGCGATCAACGAAGGACGCGGTGCCGCGCGCGAGTGCGACAAGTTTCTCATGGGCGTGAGCCGCTTGCCGTGAGGCGGGAGAGACGCCGGTGAGAGGCATTGCCGGACAGGGTTGGGTCGATGACCTGACCCTGTTGGCTGGAGTTTGGGTATGCCCGGAGGAACGGAAGACCTGTTCCCCGGGGACCTATTTGTCTTCAACAGAAGGTGAATTTCCTGCTGGTAGAATCATCTTCCGGTATTTTCCACAGTTGAGAAGGTGAGGTGAAACCTGTGGATCGGCGAGAAAGTCGAGCAACTCTACTGGTGTCGCGGTGATTGTCGTCGATTCGCCTCCGAGATTGTTTTTTTCAACGCGATGAGGCAACGGCGGGACATTCTCAAAATCTTCGTCGAACAGCCCGTCGTGCATCCCCCAGAGGAACAGGTCGCCGCCCTCGTTGAAGGCGTATTCCATCACGAAGTGGAAACCGCTCGACTCCCCACCTTCATCCTCGCGGGGTGCGAAATCTCCGACGATGAACTGCTTGTCTTTGTGCTTTCGGGTTTTGACGTTGAAATCGCCAAGCACCGTCACGCCGTCGCTTCTGAATCGATCGATCCCGACCGCGATCAAGTTGCCGTCGGTCGATTTGCCGATCACGAGCGGGCCGTAAACTCCGAAATCTTCATCATAGCGCGCTGCGTCGGGATCTTTGATCTCTTCGGGGGCTTGATGCACAATTTTCCAAACTCCCACGAGTCGCTCATCCGCAGTTTCGTCCTCTTCGACCCTGTTTTCGATTTTCACCCAGCAAGAACATGATAGACAAGCAATCACGCAGACCGCCGCCACGCGAATGAAGGGGGCTGCTGAGGTCATCGGGATTTTTTTGTCATATCCTATACTGTGTAAAGGTTTGCTCCTGCCCTCCGGGCAAGGTTTCGCTCATTGGTCAAGCATTCCCGCCGAAGGCCCGGGGGGTGGGGGAAGGTAAGGGCGCTTGGGACATCGCAAGCAAGGCTCACCTGATTTCACGGTCCGGGTCAATAATTTTCCCTCGAAATGTCGGCAACGGTACAAAAGTAGAATTCTCGCCTGTACAAAAGTAGACAGCAGATCAAAGCGTGTAAGCCCCGTGAACAGTGGGCCAAACGGTCTTTGGAGGAAACGCGAGCACCCGGAATTTGGTGCTTGGATGATGCACGATGGTGACAGTCTTCCGTTTGGTGGCGGAAATCTCGTAATTGTGGCCCTCAAAGTCGATCGTGTGGTCGTTGTTGACCCTTCGCGAGGATCGCCGCGAGAGATGGAGATCGAGGAGAGTCGGCGGTGACGAAGCGTCCCGCGAGATTGAGGCCGGAATGATCATCAACGGTGAGCAATAGAACCTGCTTGGCGGATGCCGGCCACCACTGGTGAATGGAGCTGTCATGTTGCCTGGTTCACCGATGGACGCGCGACGGAAGCGCCGGTAAACCCGCTTCTTCCCGGGAGGGGTGAAGACAAGATGCGCGAAGTGGCGCTTGATATAGGCCTCGGCAGTGGAGCGGGCGCGTTTGAAGCCGCAAAGGCGTTCCATCTCGTCGCAGACGAGCTGATAATTGGGCGGGTTTTGAAGAGGCGGGAACTCACCAGGGAGGGCATGGACCGGCGCAGGCCAGAGACCTCGGCGGTCACCGCCACTTGCTCGAGGCTGATAGGTCTTACGGTTGCCAAGCCAGCCGGTTCTCAGCCGATAGAGCCTGGCCCTGCCGATCCCGAGTTGAGTGGCAGCGTCTCGTGCATCCAGCAGCCCCGAGTTGAAGTCTTCGAGGGTTCGTTGGACGAACTCAGGTGGCAGGCGATGGAAAGTTTGCTTCTTTTCAAGAGCGCATCATCAACTGCTCAAACCGATCTGCGAAATCAAATCGTCGAGCACCCTGCACGCTGTCTATTTTTGAACAGGCCCCGACAGTCCATTCCTTCCGTGCCGGCGGCGAAAAAGCGCCGTGTCCAAAAACGCGTCGCGCTGCTCACGGGAGTTCCCGCCGCATCGCCGCCTTCATCCGGAGCTGGTAATAGAGGAAAAGTCCCGCAAAAAGCACCAGGAAGATTCCCGGGAGCCAGAAGAGACTCTCGCGAAAGGCCGGATCCGCCGCGGTCGATTCGTCGCCGTTTTTCAAAAACCGCAGGATGCCTCCGTAGAGCAGACTGATCGCCCCGAAGCCGAGATTGAGAGCGAGCCCTTTGAAACTCAGCACCGTTGCCCGGTTTCTGGAATCGACCTGCGCGTTCAGATAATGCGAGGTGAAAAAATTCAGGAGCCCGAATCCGACCGAGAAAAAGACGACAACGGCCACGCCCCAGTGCGGTATCGCGAACCCGATGCCGATGAGCCCGAGGAGGATGAAGAAAGAGACAAGCAGGTAGTTCGCCCTCATCGTGCGGTGAGCGACGAGCCATTCCGCGAGTTTCGGCGTGAAGATCCCGAGTGCGGAGAATCCTGCTCCGATCACGCCGAACCAGACCACCGGGATGCCGATGAGCCGGTAGTACTCCGACGCGGTCGTAAGAAAGACCCGGGCGACACTGTCGTGCACGAGCGCCGCGAGGATGACCCCGGCGACGAGTGGTGTTTTCACAATCCAGCCACCGGCCGAGAGGATGCCCGACCACATCGAGGACTCGCCGCCGCATTCCGTCTCGAGGGGCGGCTCTCTCATCAGGCTCGTCACGACGACGGCGCAGATCGCGGTGCCGAGGGTGAGATAGATGGGGAAGCGTATCACCGTTTCCTTGTCCACCGTCCAGCCGCTCCCGAGCCAGGCGAGAGCGCGATTCACGAGGTCGGGATCGTAGACCGCCGCACCGGTCAGCATCGCGAAGACGAACGCAATCGAGGAGAGCCGCATCAGCCGCGAGAGGACCTGCGGCCAGCGTGTCTTCTGTTCGGCGTGCGGGATGGAGTCGTAGGCGAGCGCCTCGTCCGCCCCACTCGCAGCGGCCTCGGCGGCACCGGAGAGGATGCGGTTCACGACCCAGGCCCAGAAGACGACGGTGTTGTTGCCGAAAGGGACGAAGGCCAGGACCGCCATTTCCAGAACCATCAGAATTGCGGCGCCCACGACCATACGCTTGCGCCCGATGCGGTCGGCGAGAGCCCCCGAGGGCACCTCGAGGATGACGATAGAGACCGCCCAGATCGCGTTCATGATCGCGAATTGCGCCATCGTGAGTCCGTAGTCGAGCTGGATCACCGCGAAGAGGGGGTAATAAAACCGCGCATTGAAGAGCAGCCGGAAGGCGATGAAAAGCGGCAAATTACGGGTCATGGAAGTGTCAGGGCACGCGGCGGGCTTGCCCGGGGCTTGAATATCGCCGCTGTATGAGGGAGTGTTGGTCAGGTTTTTGACTCTCTCCAGCCTTTTTCCTTTCTCTGCTCCGCGGAATCGATATGCCAGCACCTGCTTTTTCCCCCAGAGCACTCGCGCCCCTCATGGGGGCGATGTGCCTCGCCATTACCCTTTGCTCGTGCCGCACGATCGAACCCGACCCCGAGGATCCCGGACTCATCACCCAGCCCACCTTTGCCCTCATCGACCTCGACGGCGACGGCAAGGTCTCTCCCGGGGAAATGGCAAAACACAAACACCGCGAAGGCCTCGCTGAGTTCGATCTCGACAACGACAAGCAGATCTCCCTCGAGGAATGGAAAGCAGCAAAACCGTCCGCCCCCGTCGGTGCGGAAAACTTCCAACTTCTCGACCACGACGGCGATGGCAAATTGACCGAGGACGAGGCCGTGCTTACCATCACCGGGCTGCCCTCGTATCGCGAGGGATTCCGGAAGATGGACGCCAACGGCGACGGGCACTTGCACTGGGAGGAGTATGCCGCCGGGGATGGCACCTCCCTCGACGTGAACCTCTTCGCAGAGCCCCCTGCGCCACCCACCGCGACCCCTTAATCCTGGCACACTCGAATTTCCATCATTGGTTGACATTTCCCGCAATAGATTGACTATTTAGATAACTGTAATTTATTGAAATTACAGTTACATCTTAATGAGCACGATCTTACTCCTACCGGGGATGTGGCTGTCCGGCGGTTTGCGGGGCCTCGCGGATTCCCTCTCGGTGCGCGGACACGAGGTCGTGATGGTGACCCTGCCCGGATCTGATCTGGTGGAAAAGGGTCGGCTCTCCTGGGACGACGCGGTCGCTGCTGTGGAGCGGACCATAGCCGCCCTGCCCGGGGGAGAAGCTCCCCACCTTGTGGGCGAGTCCACGGGAGCTCTCCTCGCCCTCGCGGTAGCATCGCGCCGGAAGACGGGACCGGTCGTGCTCCTGAATTCGCCCTCTCCGCTGCGGGGCTGGCGCTCCCCTTTCTTCTTTTTCTACGCCGCTGCCAGGCAAGCGTTCGGGCACTCTTATCGTGGCGCTTTCAGGGAGATCTTCTTTTCGAAAGCGGGTGAAAGGCCAGCCTCCTCCGTTCCGATCCTGATCTGGTCGTCCGTGCGAGACCTCCTCGTGTCCGAGGCATCGACGCGCGATCTCCTCGCTCTCCATCCGCAGGCGGACTACCAGCGCTGCGAAGCAGGCCGGGAGGGCTCTGCGGAAAAACGCGCTCGCGATGTAGGGGACTGGATCGACGCCCTCGCCACCGACAGCACCGCAGGAAGCGAGACTCCGGTCGCCACGGTGATCCGTCGCGATCTGCACCACGAAGCCCCCGCGCTGGCCCGCAGGACTCCCGGCAGTCTTCCTTTCACCCCCGTGAGATCACCCCATCGTCGCTCCAGTCAAACCCCCGCCCGCCGAGACCGATCGGCCGGGGCGGTGGGGGATTGATCCGGCCCGGATCGCCGGGCAAAGCCAGTCTCCTCGGAATTGCGGTGGAAAAATCCGGGGAAGGGTGGATAGCCTCTTTTTCCCGTCGGGAAATTTCAGTAAATCCGCCGGGTCGGTCGCCCTACATGAATCTCCAGTCAGTCACCCTCTTCGGCCAGGAGTTGAGCCCCTCGAATCTGCACGCCCTGTTTTTCATCGGGCTGGCGATCACTGCGATCATCTGGGTCATCTTCGCGCTGAAGCGGGGGGACAGGCTCTTCCCCACCGTCGGCCTTGCCGCCGGGGTTGTCACTCTCTTCTACCTCACCTCGCCCTTCGCCACCGATGCGGCGCGGTGGTGGATCGCGGGCGGCATTGTCTTTGTCGGCCTTGTCTTTCTCTGGCTCTGCCGGGATCGGGTCTGGAAGCCGCTCCTCATTGCCACGAGCGTGGTCCTCGTGCTCGTCGGGGTGCTCCTCACCTCGACCTCGGTCAATCTCCTCGCCTTTGAAAATTCCCTCGACAACGGTCTCTTCTTTTACCTGCTCTGCTGTCTCGCCTGGCTCGTCATCCAGGTCGTCATCCCGCGGACCCGGGGGAAACAACAGGCGGCACAGGCGGCCGGCATGACCGTGATGATCTCGCTCATCATGTTCATCGTCGCGGTGGTCTGGTGGCGCGAGGCGGTGGATGGATATGCCCTGCCGGGGTCACCCGTGATCACGACTGCGCCCGGGCTCTCGGAGATCCAGCCCACCGAGGGGGGCAAACGACCACCCGGAATCTTCGCGGCGGGAGTGATTGGCGATCCCACGCGCCGCAGCGTCGGAGAGGGAAGTGGATCTGATGTTCTCGCGCGCTACACCGGGCGCGTCCCCGGAGCGGCCGGGCGAAATGTCAATCTGCTGCCTCCGCAGTTCGATCTGCGCCTCACCGACGGCACGACCCTCACGATCAGCGGGATCACCTCTCCCCGGCAGGCCTACAACTGGCCCGAGGGCGGCCCGGCGCGGCGACAGCATTTCCTCCGTCAGGGTGATCCGGTAGTGATCTGGGCCGATCCCGGTTTGGGGGCCACTCCGCTTGGGACCACCCGCGTGATCGCCTACGGCAGTCTTGACAATTTTCGTGATGATTTTCTCAGCGATCTTCTCAAGACCTCGCGTGTCATCAGTTGGATCGCGATCGTCTGCATGCTCGTCTCGGCGATCCCTCTCAGCTTCGGGCTGCGGCATCTCCTGCGGCATCGCAGGGCGGTGAACTGATTGCGATGGCGCTAACACGAAGTATCCTTCCCTTCCGAAGCTTCATGAACCCCAGTCTGTGCCGTATCATTCCCTGCCTTGCCATCTCGCTGCTGCTCCCCTTCGCGGGGCGCTCTGAGGAATCGGCAAAAGTGTCTTTCAAAGAGGCGATCCGCCCGATCCTCCAGGAGAAGTGCGCGCATTGCCACAACCGCGAGACGCTGCCCGACCGGGTCAGTTTTGAATCGGCCGAACTCGCTTTCGTCCGCAGCGCCGCCGGCCAGCCCATCATCGTTCCCGGCAAGCCCGAGGAGAGTCTCATGGTCATCGCCCTGGAGACCCCGCAGATTCACGAAAAAGCCATGCCGCTCGTCGGTCCACGGCCGAATGTCGATGAGATCGCGCTAATCCGGCGCTGGATCGCCGGGGGTGCCGAGTGGCCGGAGGGAGCCGCCGGGAAGATCAAACCCCTTTTCAAGGCCACCGAATAAGGTGGCGGCCGAACTGGTTGCATCTGTAAGCGTTAGTAACGATGATGGCGAAATTCAAAACCCGAAGTTACCCAGTCATCTGGGGAATCCTCCCGACCGTTTTTCTCACCGGTTGCGACCTGACCACGCTCGGCGTGCTCCCCGCGCAGCCGACCCCCTCGGTGATGGTGAAGCGCATCGACGACGGTTCGCACCCCGGATTTATCAAGAGCGGCCATGCCTTCAGTGGGATCGTCTCATGGTACAGCGTCAAGACCAATGGGGGCACTCGAACCGCGAGCGGGGAGCGTTTATCGGATACGGGCGACACGGCCGCGCACAAGACACTGCCCTTCGGCACCATGGTGAAGGTGACTAATCTCTCGAACGAGCGCTCCATCGTCCTGCGCATCACTGACCGCGGCCCATTCACGAAGGGGCGGATTCTCGATGTCTCGATCGGCGCGGCGAAAAAACTCGACTTCGCCGGGCGGGGGATCACCCGCTGCCGCGTCGAGGTTCTCCACCCGATCGACGAGTAGACCCGACCACCGCTCAGAGGCCCACGACCGCCAGCGAGTCCGAGATCCGGCCCACGGCGAGGACGACGGTGGGGTGGTCTTCCTCCCAGTGATTGAGGCTCTCTTTCAGCTCCCTCCACTTCCCGGCGAGACCGCGATTGGCTTCGGGATCGTTGCTGCCGAGAGTCCCGGCAGTCGCGTAGACGACTTCCCGCACCTGGCTCGATTCGGGGTGAAGATCGATTTCGTCGATAGCGTCTTCGAGAGTGGCGAGAGCATCTCTGGCTTCGTCGTCGAGCGCATTGATGGAGATGAGAGCCTGTCGTATTTCTTCAATTTCTTTTCGCATCGGAATCGGGGAGTTTTCGTTTACCTGGCCCCGTAGTCGGGCAGGGCGGTGCGGTACACTTCATCGAGGAAGGCGACAATGTCCATCAGTTGACGGGCGCTCATGTCATTCGTGAGGTCGGGCATGAGAGGTTCGATGCTGCCCTGCACTTCCGCTTTGGTGAGGATGGCGCGGTATTGCTCGGTCACGACGTGTTTCGGATTGGTGATCGCAGTGATGAGATCCTCGTAATTTTTTACGAAGCGAATCTCATTGGCGAGGGTGAGCTCGAGTCGGCGATTGCCCTTGGGATCGGGAAGTTCGACTTTGTTGATGGAGTGGCATTGCACGCAGTTGAGTCCGATGAATGACTCCCGTCCGGAGATCGGGTCACCACCGGGGAACCGGTACCCCCCGGCATGCGGGGCGGGATCGGCCGCGATGAGCCCTATGAGAGGCAGGGCGAGGAGGAAAAGGAGCGAGGTGAGGCAGGGTTTCTTCATGATCAAGGGGTTTTCAGAGGGGTCTTGATATCCTTTTAATCATGATGCTTATGCGCCGCTTTAGCGACGCATTTATTGTCTTTCTCGCTGCGGGAGGGACACGATCCGAGCGATGAGCGTCCCGGCTATTTCACGCTTGGGAGCAAAGGGGAGATCCTCGCGGGTGCCGTCGGGAAAGAAGAGGCTGACCTCGTTGTTGTCGCGGTCAAAGGCGATGTCGCGACGGCTCACATCGTTTGCGACGATGAGATCGCACTTTTTCCGGCTCAGCTTGTCGAGAGCGTGGCCGGCAAGATCGTTCGTCTCAGCCGCGAAGCCGATGAGAAGACCATGATAACCGAAGACCTCGCGCGTGCTCCCGAGGATGTCGGGATTTTTCACGAGGCGTAGGGTCAGTTCGTCCGCTGATTTTTTGATCTTCTCGTCCGCAACCGAAGCGACACGGTAGTCAGCCACGGCGGCGCAAAAGATCGCGATATCCGCCTCGTTGATCCGGGTGGCGACAGCGTCATGCATCTGCTGCGCCGTTTCCACCGGGATGAGAGTGAGGCCTTCGGGAGCGGTGAGCGCGACTGGTCCCGAGACGAGGGTGACAGAGTGGCCGGCCTCGAGGGCAGCCTCCGCGAGGGCATAACCCATCTTTCCCGAAGAGCGATTCGAGAGGTAGCGGACCGGGTCGATCGGCTCGCGGGTGGGTCCGGCAGTGATGAGAAAATGCATAGTCGATCAGCCCTGCTGCGAGAGCATTGCCTCGATCTCCTCTTCGATGCCCTCGACCGGCCAGAGCCGACCGATCCCTTCGTAGCCGCAGGCGAGCATCCCTTCTTCGGGACCGATGAACTGGACGCCGCGCGCTTGCAGCGTGCCGACATTGGCCTGCGTGGCGGGGTGTTTCCACATTTTCCCGTTCATCGCCGGGGCGATCAGGACCGGAGCGAGGGTCGCGAGATAGATGGCCCCGAGGCTGTCGTCGGCGATCCCGTGGGCAAAGCGGGCGATCGCGTTCGCCGTCGCAGGGGCTACGACGAGAAGGTCGGCTTTGTCCGCCAGCTCGATGTGGCCCGGGTGCCAGCTCTGCTTTTCATCGTAGAGATTGCCCGTGACCGGCTGGTGCGAGAGCACCTGCAGGGTCAGGGGCGTGATGAACTCCTGCGCGTCGCGGGTCATCACGACGTGGACCTCGTGGCCGCGTTTTTTGAGCCGGCTCACGAGATCGGCGGCCTTGTAGGCGGCGATCGATCCCGTCACGCCGAGGACGATGGTTTTTCCTGTGAGAGGTTCAGACACCGGGAAAGGTCGTTTCACCGGAGGCTTTTCGCAAGCGGCGAGAGCGGCATCGTTCTCCGGTGAGGATGGATCGGAAAGTCGCGAAATCGATCTCCCGGTCCGCGCTAACGAAGGCGTAGGTGTAATCGGCCCAGTGGCTCGACTCCTCCTGCGCGTTGAAGAGGCGCAATGCGAGCTGCTCCTCGGTCTCGGTGCCGCGCGAGCGGAGTCGTTTCACGAGCTCGGCCCCCTCGGGCAGCAGGATGAAGATATCGACAAGAGCCTCGCGGATCGCGGTATCGGTGACCACGCGCACATACGCCGCCCCCTGCACATCGAGGTCAAGGAGGACGTCGCGCCCCGCCTCGAGATGGCCGAGGACTTCGCTCTTCAGGGTGCCGTAGAGATTCCCGTGGACCTCCGCGTATTCAAGGAAGTCGCCCCGGGCAACGCGGGCTTCGAACTCCTCGCGGGCGAGGAAAAAATAATCGACCCCGTCCACTTCCCGTTCGCGGGGAGCACGGGTCGTCGCCGAGATGGCGTAGGCGGCAGAGGAGTCCGTCTCGGAAAAGCGGCGGCACAGTGTCGTCTTGCCCGAGCCCGAGGGGCCCGAGACGACACACAAAATACCGCTGCGCTGTAGGATCAGATCGCTCATTGCACATTCTGGACCTGCTCGCGGATCTTTTCGAGCTCGGTTTTGGAGTGAACGACGCTGCGGGCGATGCCGGCGTCGTTGGCCTTGCTCCCTATCGTGTTGAGCTCTCGGTTGAGCTCCTGACAGAGAAAATCGAGATTCCGCCCCATCGGTTCGTCGCTCGCGAGGTAGCTGCGAAACAGGCTGACGTGGCTCGCGAGTCGCGTCAGCTCCTCGGTCACGTCGCAGCGCTCGGCGAAAAGGGCGATCTCGCGGAGGAGACGCTCGTCGCCGAGGTCGAGCTCAAGCCCCGACTCGCTGAGCCGCTTCATCAGATTCTGCCGGTGCCCGATGGGGACGAGGGGGGCGAGGGCGGTGATGCCCTCGACCTCGCGGACGATACTGTCGAGTCGCGCCTCGAGATCGGTGCGCAGGTGGGTGCCCTCGTCCTGTTGCATCCTCACTAGCTGCGAAAGAGCATTCTCGAGAGCGGTCATGAGGGCCTCGCGGACCTCGTCGGGGCTCGCGCCGAGCTCGTCGATTTTGAAAATCCCGGGAGCGCGGAAAAGATCGGCCGCGGTGATGCGGGTCTCGATCCCGGTCTGCTCGGAGAGACGCTTCGCCGCCTCGACATACTGGCGGGCGAGGTCTTCGTCGAAGAGGAGCCGGTTCTCGCTCGTATCGGTGTGACTGAGGCTGACCTTCGCCCCGATGCGGCCGCGCGAGACCGCTTTCGTGAGGAGATTGCGCGCCTCGGCCTCGAGTTCGAGGAGAGCGGCGGGCAGGTTCACCGAGATATCGGCCTGCTTGCGGTTCACCCCCGACAATTCCACGTCGACCTTCCAACCCCTGGCGGTGGCTTCCCCACGGCCGAATCCTGTCATGCTGCGCATGCGGCAAAGAGTAGGCGCATTTTCCCGAAACGGAAGCGCGCAAATACCCGGAAAAAGCCGGCCCCGGGATCAGCCCTCGGCCACCTCGCGGATGTCCTCCAGCGCCCCGATGAAGTCGTCGAGAAACTCGATCGGCAACATGATGGTGTCGCGTCGCCCTCTCACGTCTTCGGTGATCTTGATGAACTGGCCCCGCCCGTTCTCCTTGAGATCGAGAAAGAAGATCTTGCGATCTGCCAGGATTTTTTCCGTGTGAATGGGTCGGTCATCCGACCCCCGTTTGTCCTCGTCGTAACCGATCATGTGGCGTGCCTCCTCAAACAAATGCCGTCAGGCCCCCACTTGGAACCGAACTAATTGATACTTAATATCATTACCAGAATTCAATGCAAGCCACCTCGATAGCGCGATGGCGACGAACTTTTTTGTAACAAAAAGCGGAATACGCGATCAATGGACTCTACTTGCGCTCTTTGCCGTTTGGAAAAACGGGGCTAGACTTGCCTCCCTTTTGTTTTCAGGTCATTACCATGCTCAAGACTGTTTTTTCGAAACTCTTCAAAATGCGGGAACACGCATCACGCTCCCGGCCCGGTGCGGACGACGGCTTTGATGCGCATGAAAAGCCGTTTCTCGATCATCTCGAAGACCTCCGTCATACCCTGATGAAAATCTGCGGGACCCTCGCGGTCTCGACGATCGCCTGTTTCACCTTCCACAAGCAGATCTTCGAACTCGTGCAGGTGCCGGCGAAGATGAAGCTTGCCGAGATCTCCCCCGGCGTCAGTCTGTGGGACAAGCTCGAACTCATCACCCTCGGCCCCACCGAGTTCATCGTCCTGATGCTGAAGCTCTCGTTTTACAGCGGGCTCATCATCACTTTTCCCTTCACGATCTATTTCCTTTTCCAGTTTCTCCTCCCCGGGCTGCGGCAGGCGGAGAAGCGCGCCGTCATCCCCGGTGCCGGGATCGGGTTTATCCTCTTCCTGATCGGGGCGTCCTTCGCCTTTTTCGGGGCGGCGCCGATTGCGTTGAAATATTTCTACGTCTTCGAAAACTCGCGCATTTCCAATCTCGATCCAGCCCAGCAGGCGCTGGAGAAACCTATCGGCGAGTTCGCACTGGTCGGCTTTGACGGGGAGCGCATCCCGCCGGTGGGGGCCGAAGTGGAGCCTCCCGCCGTCCCCGAAGCCGCCGTCCCCGAAGCCGCCGTCCCCGAAGCCGCCGTTCCTGATGCCGCCGTTCCTGAAGCCGCCGTTCCTGAAGCCGCCGTTCCTGATGCCGCCGTTCCTGATGCCGCCGTTCCTGAAGCCGCCGTTCCTGCCGTGCCCGATCCGGGGGCGACCGCACCGACGCGGGCGACCTCGCTCAGCCCCGCGATGCAAGCGGAGATACGGCAATACATCATGAATACCTTAACGACAGCCGATGGTGCC
>JBDNIL010000507.1:0-5718 GCA_041688355.1 Verrucomicrobiales bacterium
CCCGCACACATCAGGATCTTGTCGGCGAGCGGATCCATCAGCTTGCCGAAGTTCGTGATGAGCGAGTGCTTCCGTGCGAGGTAGCCGTCGAGGAAGTCCGTAAAGGCCGCAATCGAAAAGACAATCAGCGCCGCCGTGCCGCCGTAGGGCAGACCGTCGATCGAGAGCAGCGCCACGAAGACAAAGGTCAGGATGAGGCGGGCTACGGTGAGTTGATTCGGGAGATTCATTCAGGGGCGCAAATCGACCATAGCGTGACGTGCCCGCCTGAGCAAACGGATCAAGGGGTAATTTCCCGTAGCAAAAAAGTGGCTGTGGCTTCAGCCGCAGGGGCTAAAACTTCACCGCGAGCACCCAGGCCGGGCTCTTCCCGCAGGGATACGTCTTCAGCGGCGTCAGCGTCCCATTGTCAGGATCGCGGCGATAGACGATTAGGGTATCCGACCCCTGCCCGGCGGAGACGATGTAATTTCCCCCGCCGGGGATGAGGGCGAAAGAGCGCGGGGTCTTCTCGGTCGGCGTCTGGCCGAGGGAGGTCAGCTTACCCGTCGCCGCCTCGATCGCGAAAACCGCGAGACTGTCGTGCCCGCGATTCGAGGCGTAGAGAAATCGCCCATCCGCACTGATATGGATGTCGGCGCAGCTTCCCGCCGCCTTGTCCCACTCCGGCGGGGTCGTCGAGAGCGTCTCGCGCCGTGTCAGGGTGCCGGTGGTCGGGTCGTAGTCGCAACGGGTCACGCTCTGGCCCTGCTCGTTGACGAGGTAGGCCCAGCGACCGCCGGGGTGAAAGGCCATGTGCCGCGGACCCGCTCCCGCCTCGCCTCCGAGGTGCGGTGGGGTGTTCAGAGTAATCATCCCCGTCGCCGCGTCGAACTTCAGCTGCTCGACCTTGTTCAGCTCGCCCACATGCGGGACAAAAGCAAAACGGTTCGCCGCGTCAGTCATGATGGAATGCGCCTTTTTCCCCGTGACGAGGGATGAGACCGGCTCGCCGGTGACGATGCCGTCGATGATCCGGCTCACGCTCACGACCCCCTCACTGTAGGACGCCGAGAGCAGCCAGTCGCCCGTCTTGTCGAGGTGAACGTAGGCCGAGTTGCTCCCCGCCGGAGCCATGACCGCTTCGGAAAGCGCCCCCGTGGCGGGATCGACCCGGATCGAGGCGAACTCCTTCGTCGTCCGCACCGCCGCGTAGAGATGTGTGCGATCGGGACGTATCGCGAGACTGCCGGGCGAGCCTTTTAGATCGAAGGCACCCGTTCGGGTCAGGTCGCCGTTCGCCTCGTTGAGGGTGAAAAGAGCGATGCGATTGTCCCCGCTCTCCGACACATAGATCACGGTCGGTCCCGCCATGGCCGGGAGGGTGAAAAGAGCGAGGGCGAGGAGGAGGGGTTTTATCATGAAAAGCAAAGTCAACGGGGTTGGGTGCGGGATCATACTCTGTCTCGTCGGGCAAAGTCTCCGGCGCAATCGGGGAATCGCTCCGAGCGCTCGCCGACTGAGCGCCCTTCCCGCCGGCCTTTCGCGTTCCGTTCGGCTGCGGTCAAACACCTTCCATCATCCATAAACCCCACAAAAGGAGACTCCGACCACTGAGGGGCTGTTGCAGGGAGAGGGAATCGTTGGAGTGGGCGAGGTGTGTTGGGAGATGTTAGAGTTGGAGGTGGTTCCCTGAGCCCGTTGCGCGTGACCAGACAGCAAAGGGACCCACGAATGGAACGAATTTTACGAATCGGGATTTAGTGGAGAATGGAAAAGTGACGGTAGGGCGAACCGTCCCGGTGAGCCGATTGGGCCGACGCATCTCATGCACCGATCGCGGCTCGGCGGGGACGCCTCGCGAACTGTCCGCCGAAGCCATGAGTCCACCGAACACGGACGCCCCGGCGGTGCGTCCCTACCGGAACAATCCGGTCGCGAACGATTTGGCGGCGGCGAACGCGAACCGATTCCGCTTATTTCCGCGCCATTCGGGTCTGACCCCGCGACCCCGTTGCCCGACACCGTCGATCTAGCTCCCGTCCGCCTCGCTATGGGTCTTGTCCGCGTAATGGCGCAGCAAGCGCCCGAGGCGGGTGTCCTGAATGCCAAGGATTTTCGCCGCCGCGTTGCCGCTCATCTCATCGACGAGCAGCAGCGCCCCAGCTTCGGAGAGAAGGGTGAAGCCGCTACCGGGACGCGCCCAGGGAACGTCCACCTGATGCACCCCGCACTTGGTGCAATTGGTTCGCGGAACCGGGGTGACAATTTCGGTTTCATACTGCCCGAAATTGAGATGACGCCAGCGCCGCTTTCGGCGGTCGTGGATGCGGCTTTGCTCCCCGCAACATGGACAGGAAAGCCGCTTGGATCGCTCCTTGAGGTCAGCGACGAGGGTGATCTTTTTAGATTGGCCTTCAAGAGAGCTGGAAGTCACCGTCCAAGGGTGAGGCACAGGAAGGGCTCGAGCAAAAAGTTGCCTCTGATCCATGCGCCAAGAAACGCGCAATCGCGCCTTCCTCAACGTCCTTTTGCTCCCGTTTTCACACAAAATAGCGAGCACCCTGGAAAAAGACGGTAGGGCGAACGGTCCCGGCGAGCCGATTGGGCCGGCGCATCTCATGCACCGATCGCGGCTCGGCTGGGACGCCTCGCCCTACCCGGGTATGGGCGGAGAACCGGATTCGTCCCATTCGTTTCATTCGTGGTTCAACCTCATCGCGGGAACGGATCGGATCTTGAGGAGAGGACGATGGATAAGGCGCGGACGCACAATGATAGAGTGGCAGGCGATGCCGTCTGATTCCCCCACGCCGGATGACGGAGAAACGGATCTGTCTGGACTTCGGAAATTGGGACTTTTGATAATTTGTCTGTCCCTTTGATTCCTCACACCGCCTCATGATAATTTGTCTGTCCCTTTGATTCCTCACACCACCTCAAAAACCCTCTGGCGGCTGCATGCCCATTGCCGGACTTCGCCGACGGGCTGGTAGTTGCCTCCCCCGGCCCAGGGGGAAAAAGCGGGCAGCACGGCATGGGTCATCGGGGAACCGGGCCGGGTCTCAATTACAAAGGACGGCAGCGTCAGGGCCGTGCCCGCCCCGTCCCGAAAGCGGAACGAGGGATGCCTATGCCCCGTGATTTCCACGAGCGATTCCCCCGCCCCGATTTCGCCCGGCGTGCAGGCGAGATGCCCGTGATGAAAAAAGAACCCGTCCTCGCGATGCGACGGGATAAAATCGAAATGCCGACGGATCACGCCGCGGTCGTGATTGCCCTCGATGAGGACGAGTTCCGCGCCGAGATCGGCGAGACTGCGCAGCCACGCGATCGCCTCATCCGGCGCGGCCGAGCTGTCGACGATGTCGCCGACGAGGATGAGCGTGGCGGGCGCGTAGCTGAGGACGAGCGAGCGCAGCCTCTCCTCGACCGTCTCCATCCCCCACATCGGCCAGAGCCCGCCGGCACGGCGACGACTCACCTCGTAGCCGAAGTGCAAATCGGCGACCGCGAGCCAGCGCTGCGTGCGGTGAAAGAGGGCGAGCCGTCCATCGAGGATGAGATCGGGCGCCACCTCGAGGCTGGCGCACGGAAGCGCCCCCGCCGCGGCGCGGGGAACTTCGGTTGATTTTTTTACGGGGTCGATCATCCTTCCGTTCGCCTCAATCCATTTTTCCAGAACCTTATCCTATGTCAGACGAAACAGAAGTGCCACCGGCAGAAGACCTCGGAGCCCTGCTCAAAGTCCGCCGTGAGAAGATGGAAAATCTCCGCGGCCTCGGCATCGATCCCTTTGGCAAAGGATACGCGACGACCCACTCCCCCGGACCGCTCCGCGCGAATTTCACCGAGGGTCAGGCCGTCCGGATCGCCGGGCGCATCACCGCGCTGCGCGACATGGGGAAAAGCAACTTCCTCGACATCTCGGACATCAACGGGCGCATCCAGATCTTCGTGAATCAGAAGCAGATCGGCGACGAGCAGTGGGCCGCCTACAAGCAGCTCGACATCGGCGACTGGATCGGCGTCGCGGGCGAGACCTTCACCACGCAGGTGGGCGAACCCTCGGTCAAGGCACTGGAGATCACGATTCTGGCCAAATCCCTCCGCCCCATGCCCTCGAAGTGGCACGGCATCGTCGATCCCCAGATCAAGTATCGTCAGCGCTACCTCGATCTCATCGCCAACGAGAGGTCGCGCGAGATTTTCAAAAAGCGCTGTCTCATGGTCGCCGAGATCCGCCGCTATCTGCAGGAGCGCGATTTCTTCGAAGTCGAGACCCCGATGCTGCAGGATGTCCCCGGCGGGGCCGCCGCCCAGCCCTTCGAGACGCACCACAACGCGCTCGGCATGGACATGTTTCTCCGCATCGCGCCCGAGCTCTACCTGAAGCGGCTCCTCGTGGGCGGGTTTGAGAAAGTCTTCGAGCTCAACCGCAGCTTCCGCAACGAGGGCATCAGTCGGCGTCACAATCCCGAGTTCACGATGCTCGAGGCCTACTGGGCCTACGCCGACTTCGAGCAGATGGCCGACCTCGTCGAGGACCTCATTTGCCACCTCGCCGAAAAATACTGCGGCGGTCTCCAGATCGAGCACCGCGATGTCGATGGCAATGTCACGAAGACAATCGACCTCTCCCGCCCGTGGAGGCGTGCGCCCTACCGCGATCTCATCGCCGGGGCCGCCGGCGCGGACTGGTGGGATCTCACCACCGACCTCCGCCGTGCCCGCTGCCGCGAACTCGGGGTCGAGATCTCCGCCGACATGGAGGACTACGAGATCTCCCAGCAGGTTTTTGAAAAACTCGTCGAGGAAAAGACGATCAATCCCGTCTTCGTCACCCACGTTTCCAAAGAACTCGTCCCCCTCGCCAAGCAGAATGCGCAGGATGACTCCATCGTCGACGTCTACGAGCTCATCATCAACGGCGCCGAGATCTCACCCGGCTACTCCGAGTTGAACGATCCCGACGTCCAGCGCCGCCGTCTCGAAGAGCAGGCCGGAGAAGAGATCCAGAAGATCGACGAAGACTTCCTCCTCGCCCTCGAGTACGGCATGCCACCCGCCGGCGGGATCGGGATCGGGATTGATCGCCTCATCATGATGCTGACCGGTGCCGAATCGATTCGCGATGTCGTCCTCTTCCCGCAGTTGAAGCGCAAGGATTCGTAAGTCGCACTGCGATCAGTCTACTGACCGGGCGAACGATTCGGTCCCGGGGGCGGGGTAGCCAGTGATACCACGTCGCACTGGTGATCTTCAGATTGATCAGTCCCTGCAGTGCCGCTCGATCTGCTCGAGCGAGGTCGTGATCGATGCAAGTGCGGACGACTCCGTCAGGATGCAGTCCCGCCGGGAGTTCAAGCCGCCCTTCCGTCTTGAGACGCGGGCAGCGACTGACTCGACCAACATTCGCTTTTACTACGGGGACCACCTCGCCATTCTCAATTGGGAAGTCAACCCCTCGGAGCTGCGCATGCACCATCCCGCGACCGGTCAGTCCGTCGGCATACGAGAGATGGGGCATTGAGCCCTTTTCACTCACCCCTTCAACGAAGCTAGATACGCCACGAGATCGATAAATTGATCATTTGTCAGGCTCGCCGTCAGTTGGGGCGGCATCAGTGTGGGGATCGCTTCGCGACTGGCGATGTCCTTCTTCGCGAGCGGCTTGATCCAGGGTGTCGCGGTGTCGCGATACCAGACGATGTCCTCGCCCTCGCGCTCGATGTAGCC
>JBDNIL010000508.1:0-5275 GCA_041688355.1 Verrucomicrobiales bacterium
CGCATAGCGATAGGTCCACTCCTCGGCGATGCTCCCGCCCTCGCTCGTGGTCACGTTGCATCGATTGAAACCCGAGGCGATTAGCTGCTCCCGGCTCGGCTCGGGCAGAAGATCCCCGGCGAGCTGCCAGCGGGTGAATTCGTCGAAAGGCAGATTCGCATTGAGGGCCTGCACGACCCAGTCGCGATAGGGCCACATCGACCGCTCGTTGTCGAGGTGGAGACCGTGGGTATCGGCGTAGCGGGCCAGATCGAGCCAGTAGCGGGCCATGTGCTCGCCATAGGTCGGACGCGTGAGGAGCCCGTCGACGAGAGTCGCGTAGGCCGTCGTCGAGGTGTCCTTGAGAAAAGCCTCGACCTCTGCGGGGGTCGGCGGCAAACCGGTGAGATCGAGAGTGACACGACGAATGAGCGTTTCCTTATCCGCATCGGGGGCAGGAGAAAGCCCCTCTTTTTTCAACTTTTCCTGTAAAAACCAATCGATGGGGCTTTCCCCGGCAGGGAGCGCAGCCGGGATCGATTTCTCCGGAGCGACAAAAGACCAATGCTCCTGATACTCGGCTCCCTGCTCGATCCAGCGACGCAGCAGGGTCTTCTCCTCGTCAGTGAGTTTTTTGTGAAACTCCGGGGGCGGCATCACTTCGTCCTCGTCGGCAGAGAGGATGCGCTGCCAGGCCTCGCTGGCTTCGAGGTCTTTGGGAACTATAGCCGCATAGCCACCGAGATCGGCGAGGGCCCCGTCGAAAGTATCGAGCCGCAGGTCGGCTTTGCGCTCCTTGGCATCGAAACCGTGACAGGCAAAACAGGCATCGGAGAGGACAGGACGGATGTCCCGGTTGAACGAAATTTTCTCCTCCGCAGCGACGATGGTGGCAGACGAGGCGAGCAGGAGAGCGGAAAGGGAGCCTTGTTGGATCAGATTCATGCGGGGCAGCAGGCGACTAAAAGAGGTCAGGTCATGGACTCGACACGGTAGTATGGTAACGCAAAAGGGATTTTCTTCACAGGAACGGGTTTGCGTAGGGAATAGGTGCGTAAGACGAATTTTTACGAAAATGTCGCAATTGGGGGAGTGAAGACAATAGTAAGCAGGTACCGCCAATCAAGCGGCTCCGGCGGCCGGAAAAGGTAAGGCTTGTCAATTCCGCCGTCATCGGCCAAAATCCTCGAACTTCGCCTCGATCCACCATCTCTCACCCCATCTATCTCGTGAAATCTACTTTCCCCCTCACTGCTTCGCTCCTCCTCGGCGCCGGTCTTTTGCTCATCGCCCCGGCGGCGAAGGCCCAGACCACCTACCGCGGCGATATTCGTCTGCGCGGTTCTGTTCAAAGTGAAGCCAAACCCGGTTCCCTCACCTTCGTCATGACCGGTCGGATGACGAGTCCGAAATCGGACGAGACCGCCACGGTCACGGGAGGCGGGCTTTTCCGCACCACCTCGGATGGCATCGCCAACACTTCCTTCACCGGGCCGCTCAAAGTCAGTGTCAACGTAGCCGGTGACATCACCCGCACGCGGGAGACGGCCAGGATCAAGGTAAGCCGCCGCACCATCACTTTCCCTGGCGGCAAGGTTCGCCTCGATCGCCCGATCAATCCGAATCTCTCCGCGAAACAGCGGATAAAGGGTAAGGGCGAGTTTCGCTACACCTTCAAATAGGGTAACCGGAGCACCGTGAGATGGTGCGCCCGACCTTCATGCCTCTTCACCTTCGGTGAAGAGGCATTTTTTGTGCGCTCAGAGGACTTCGAAGATCGCCTCGACCTCGACGGCGGCTCCGGTCGGGAGGGCAGCGAACCCGAGGGCACTGCGGGCGTGGTAGCCGTCGCCGTCTTTGCCGTAGAGCTCGTGGACGAGATCCGAGGCCCCGTTGATGACGAGATGCTGATCAGTGAACTCGCCGGTGGAATAGACGCAGCCGAGCAGCTTGATGCAGCGCAGACCGTCGAGGCTGCCGTGGGTGTGGTGGACGGAACGCAGGATCTTCTCCATGCAGTTCTTCGCGGCCGCGTAGCCTTCCTCGACGCTGCGGTCCTTGCCGAGCACGCCTTTGAGGTCACTGACGTGGCCCGAGGTAATGAGCTGATTCCCGCTGCGGATGCAGAGGTTCAGGTATCCGGGGGTGAGGGGCGAAAGATCGATTCCGAGTTCTGTGGCTTTTTCCTGGGGTGTCATGGGGGGAGATGTAGCGGAAGATGGGGAAATTTCCAGTGCGCGATGCGGGGATGGGGCTTGTGGTCCACCGAAATGCCATGGCAGACAGGAATGTCTGCCCCACCTTGGCAAGGCATCTTCACCACTACGGCGCTTTGGGCCACCAGCTCACGCCGTGCTCTCCGGGAGCGGCGATTTCGGGGGGCTTGGGTCCGTCCCCGCGCATTCCTTCAAGTTCCTCAGTCCCGATGATCGCTCCTTCGAGCGCGTTCGATTTCCAGACCGTTCCTTCCGCTGTTTTTTCAAACCGTAGAGCAGGACGACCATCGCGGGCACGGACGACGTTGTCCTGAAAAGTCACTCCAGTCGGAGCAAGGGTCGCTTCCTCGACATCGTTGTAGCCGAGCACGATGGACTCTTTGCAATCGACGATCGTGTTATCCCTGATCTCCGCCCCGACGACGCGGAAGTATCCATTGGCGGGGCTGTCCGGGATCCCATTGACGAGGCAGATGGCGGCGCGAAATCCGTCGCCCTCGAGATCCCGCAGGTGGTTGCCGACGACGCGATGTCCCTCGCCGATGACGCGGATACCTCCGGTCTGGCTGCGCTTTTTCCCGAGAAAGAAGTTTCCCTCGACGAGGCAGTCATTCCCGTGCCGCAGAGTCAGGGTGCCCTGCGTCTCGAGAAACCAGTTGCCCCGGTAAGTGTTGCCGCAGGACTTGTTCGAGATGCACTCGGTCTCTCCGTCACAGAGGAAAAAGACATTGCCCTCGACGAGGCACGATGCCGTCATCATCGAAGTCTCGCTGTCGCCGATGCGGATCGTCTCGCCGCCGTTCCTGCCGAGACGGGGCCGCTCGCCGAAATGGTTTTGAAGGATGCGGTGCCCTCCGCGATCGCTCTCGCCGAGCCAGACGACGAGGGTAGCGCCCTTGTTCTTCTTACCCTCTATCGTGCAGCGATCAACCTGATTTCCCTCGCCATAGAGACCGATCCAGCGGCTCTCCTTTTCTGCTGCTGAAAAATCGGCAGACTCGGTGAAAGCGCAATCGGTTGCGCGGCAGTGGTTCGCCCGCCGCTTCGAATCGATGCGAAACTCGAACCAGTCGGCCTTTGCTCCCGAGATGTCTTTCAAATGAAGCCCACTCACGACGAGATACTCGCCGCCGAGACGAATCCGCGAGGCACCGGTGAAAATCGTCTTTCCCGACTCCTCCGCCCGGATCGTGATGGGCTGATCCGCAGTGCCCTCGCCGTCGAGACGCAAATCGACGTCTCTCCACTCACCTGCGGCGAGAATAACGACATCGCCTGGCTTCGCCTCCCGCACGGCGGTGCGGGCCGATTCGGCGTCGGATACTTTTACCTCGGCAGCGAAAACCGGTAGAGCGATGAGGAACGCAAAAAGAAAGACGGTCGTTTTCATTTTTTCACCCTGACAAAGACCCGCAGCCGGGCCGATTCAAAGCCGCCGGCATTACCCGAAAAAGTCCAGTCGCGAGTTTTCGGATCCTTCGAACTGTTCCCGATCCCGAGATCCGCACTCGGGCCGCCGCGCCATTGATTGACGGCAAAGACGGTCTCTTTCGCGGCGATTTGATGGATCTGCATCGAACCGTAGCCCTCCGGCGGGGACATCGGCGCATCGCCAAAGTCCCAGATATCGTCCGAGGCACCGGGAACTTTCGCGGCATTTATCGGTCCGTAGTTGTGCGGCCAGAATTCGATCTGCCCGTCGAGCCCTTCGCCGGTCGAGACACCGTCGAGATTGCTGAGGACCTTCAGGTTTTTCAGCGCGGTCTGGTGCATGATGCCCGACTTCACCGTCGGCACGCCGAGCTTCTTTACCTCGGTAGTGAAGGCATCCATCGAGGTCCAGACCCACTGCCGTCCGCCACCCGAGGGAATCAGCTC
Organism: Verrucomicrobiales bacterium; assembly: GCA_041688355.1. Lineage (GTDB taxonomy): Bacteria > Verrucomicrobiota > Verrucomicrobiia > Verrucomicrobiales > DEV007 > Arctic95D-9. Next base: position 4,074 of record JBDNIL010000508.1, read on the forward strand.
CATGAAATAGCCGACCCGGTCAAAGGCCCCCGCAACTTCCGCGCTGCGATCGAGGGTGTATTGGATCTCCGCTCCAAGAGTCTTCAGGTCGAGATCGTAAACGAGGGCATACTCGGCCGCCTCGGGCACTTTCAGGGCGAAGAAATCGTAGTCGGGCACAGTCCCGGCTCGGAAGGCCGAACTTGGGAGTCCGGCTCCGTTGGCGAGATTCGGCTCGGCGAGCTTGTGCCAGGCGTAGCGCATCGCGACCGGTTCTTTGATCGCGTCGGCGGTGAGAACAACGGTGTCGGCGCCCTCGATCGTGGCGGTGGCGGGAACGAACTCCGCCGTTTCGCCGATGATCTCGAAATGAGTGAGCGGCTTGCCGTCGCGCGATTTCAGGCCTCCTGCGACTTCGTCGAATTTCACGAGCAATCGCCCCGGCCCGATGATGAGTTCACGTAAGACGGGACCCGAAGCCACCGTTTCAGGTTTGCCGTAGTCGTTTTTCATGGCGAGGAGAGCGAGTCGGCGGCCGACTTCCTGCTTGTTTTTCGGGTGGATGTCTTTGATGTCACCAATGTCGTTGATCACGACCATGCCGGTTTTGGGAATCTCCAGCGACGCAGTCTGGGCCTCCCAGAATCGGGCGAGGATGGTCGGGTCCTCTTCGCCGTAGTGATAGGGAGCGATCTGCACGTAGTAGAAGGGAAACTCGCCGATGCCCCATTTGTCGCGCCATCCGGTGATGAGGGCTTTTTTCTTCTCATGGTAGAGCATGCCCTCGGCGTGGTTCGACTCGCCCTGATACCAGATCGCTCCGCGCATCCCGTAGCCGACAAGCGGACTGATCATCGCATTGTATAGGGTCGTCGGTGCGGTGTGGGCCGTGAGCGGCAGGAGCGCCGGAGGAAAGACCGGCGTCACCGGGGCCGACGTCTTCTGCGCGAGTGCGTCCGTTGCTGCCCGCTGCCATTCGCCTACGGCATCGAGATGGGCTTTGAGGTTGATTTGGTAGGGCTCACTCGTCGGCAGGGTATTCGTGATCAGCGCGTGGATCGAGGCGAGGGCGGGAATTTTGGCAAAACCCTCGACCGGCGTCCACGGCTCGATGCGGGTACCGCCCCACGAGCTGTTGAGCAGACCGATCGGCACGCCGAGTTCGCGATGCAATTCGCGGGCCATGAAATAGCCCGCTGCGGTGAACCCGCCCGCCGTCTCCG
>JBDNIL010000509.1:0-3492 GCA_041688355.1 Verrucomicrobiales bacterium
GAAGATCGAGATGGGAAAGCGGCGTTTCATCATCTCCCAGACCGGTTCCGAATAACGGGTCGATTCGCCAAGATTTCCCTGCAGGATACCGCTGAACTTCGGCTGAAAGAGGATCGCCATGTAGGGCAGGGGAGCATCGAGCTCCTGCCCGGGGTTGCGCTTCTGCCATCGGCGGAGCTGCTCGTCCGGGGTGACGATACGGGCTTTCCACTGGCTCGAGTCGATGCCTTCGGCCGGGACGATCTCTGCCTTGTCCCCCTCGCTGCGGCGCACCGTGACGACGTTGGCGGTACCGGGGATCTTCACCTCAGTCTCGATCGCCTCGGGCGGGAACTCGGCCCGGGAGCGGTTGATCTCCCGCGGCACCGCCCCGAGCCAGGCGAGATAGGCGATGTAGAAAGGCTTGTCGTGGCCGAATTGCTCTTCGAGTTTCAGGATCTGTCCGGGAGTGAGGCCCGACGACTGCATATTGGAAGCCCGCCCGCCTTCTTTCATCCTCGCCTCCATCAGCGCCATCTCGAGCCGTCCGCCGGGCGTGAACTGGATCAGGGCAAAAACCGCCAGCGTCATCCCGATCAGAGTCGGCGGGATGAAAAGCAACCGGCGGATGAAGTAGGCGGCCATGGGAGAAAAACGGAAAAGGGAGACAATCCACGATAGGGAGGGGCCGCACAAGTCCTTGTGTGCGTTTTCTCCCGGCCCATTTCAAAAGCACTCTTGCCCCGATTACTTAACTCATCTAACATTTTTCGATGATGACGATGGAAACCTTTCTCGAATCGATTCGGGACGAGAGCTCTCCTCCGGCTGGTCTTACCCCCGAGCTCCAGGCGCTCTGGTTCACGAAGGCGGGCCGGTGGGGCGAGGCGCACGACATCGCCCAGGAGATCTCTTCGAAGATGGGCTCGTGGATCCACGGGCTCCTCCATGCGATCGAGGGGGACTTCGGGAACTCGGGCTACTGGTTCCAGCGGGCGGGGCGTCCCGCGATCAAAAAGTCGGAGATCGATACCGAATGGGCTACAATCGTGCGGGCCAACCTTTCGCAGAGTGTTGATAGTGGTGATTGATTTCGAAATCGCATAAGAAAACAGGGCCGTGCCCGTATAAGACAGAGCAGATGCGGTTTCCAGAAATAGCCGGCTACCGGTATGAAGAACTCCTGGGGGAGGATCCCTTCGGGTGGACCTTTGTCGCTGCCCACGAGGGCGGGAAACGCCGCGTCATCAAGGTCTTCAAGGCCCAGGCGACTAGCGACCGCTTCCTCCAACCGTATTTTGAAGCCTTCTGCAAAACGCCCTCGCCCCTCGCCGGGGTCTCGCCGGTCTACGACTTTGTAATGCAGGGGCCCGACACTCTCACCGCCTGCGTCCTGCCTTTTTACGGCTGGAAAAGCCGGGACAGTGAGCAATGGCAGGTCAGTTCTCTGAAGCGGCTGGCGTCCTTGCTCTCCCGTGAGCAGTCCGTCGAGATCGTAGGCGACCTCGCCGCCCGACTGGGTGAAATCCACGAGGCCGGTCTATTCCACGGAGGGCTTAGACCTTCGGGCATTTTCCTATCGGGAGACTCAAAAGGGGGGCAAAAACTCCGTATCGCCGACTTCGGCGAGATCTTCATGGGTGGCATCCAGCACCTTGAGGCCGGAGAGTTGCTTTTTTACGCAAGCCCAGAGCAGATCGCCACGGGTGACTTCACCGGCGAGAAAGGGAAGCGCTGGGATGTCTATGCCTTCGGTGTCATCGCCTTTCAGATCCTCACCGGTCACCTCCCCCGCCTCGATCAGCTGCGGCAGCAGTGCGAGGGCCACCCCGAGTGGCTCGACTCCGCCCCCGCGATCGCTTTTGGCGAGCTGACTGGCGTGTCCGGGCATTTTCTCAATCAGCTCGAAGCCGAGAAATCGGTCGAGTGGCCCGATGAGCCGACTGACGATCACGAGAAAAACCTCTACCGGGTCATTGGCCAGTGCCTCCGCTTTGATCCCCTGAACCGGCCCGCTGACATGGCGGAAGTCGCGCAGATGATCTCCGGCGAGGCAGTGGGCCCCGCCAACGCAGAAATCAGTGTCTCCGATAGCGTGGCCGCGCCGACGGCGCTCGAGGCCGGGGCCTTCGCCGATATCAGTCTCGAAGAAATGTACCCGGAGAAAGTCGTGCCGATGCGCCACTTGCTGGCCACGATCCGGGACCAGCCGGTCGCTCGATGGCAGGCGACCGCCGTCGTGTCGATGATCGCGGTGCTTAGCCTGACCTGTTTTTCGCTCCTCACGGTCTTAAAAATGCGGAAGATGGAAGACCAGGTGGAGGATGATCTGAAAAAGAACCAGTCCGCCGTGGATAAAGCGGCGGCGGTCTACCGCAAGCAGCGGGTAAATCTTCAGAGTAAAACAGAGCAACTCAAATCCGAATTGGATTCTGTCGAGACCTCGAAAAGCAGTCTCCTCGGGGAAGCCATGCTCGCCCGCCAGGTTCTGCGACAGGCGCAGGAGAACGGCGATCAGTTCTTCCGGCTCGTTCTCGAAAATCGGGACTCCGACATCGAAGAGTTCCGTGCCGGCCGCGCGCGGGCTCTCGCCGATGGGAGGATACACTACGAGCGTCTCGTCGATGTCTATGGCGACGCGCCCGACTTCATCGTTTCCACGGCCAACGCTCTTTTTTACCTCGGTCAGATCTACAGGGAGATGGGCGAGTTCGGAAAGGCTCTCGCCTCCTTCGGTGAAGCAGAGCGACGCTACTCGGCCCTCCTCGAAGATGCCAGCACCTCCGATCCGGAGTTTTTGAAGAAAATCGCCATTTCCAAAAGTGCTCTCGGTCAGCTCGCCATCACCGCCGGTCAGTATTCGGTCGCCCGGCATTACTTCACCGAGTCGTCCCGCTTCTGGACCGAGGCCCGTGCGCTCTCGCCCGACGATGCCCTCACTGCCGCGCTCAACATCCACGGCAACTCACTCGACATCGTCGAGTGCGAGTTCGCGATGAACCGGCTCGATGCCGCCCTCGATGCCGCCCTCTCCATCGGGGTGCAGCTCACCGACTTGCAAAAACAGTCCCCGCAGGATCACCGGGTCATCGGCGCGATCGCCCGGTCTTTTGCTCTCAGCGGTCGGGTCCTGGAGGCCCGGCAGGACCCCGAGACCGCTCGCAAAGCCTACCAGCAGTCTAGCGATCTCTATGCCCGGGCGGTGAAGCTCGATGCCGCCGTCGATGCCTACCAGCTCGGCCTTGGCAATAGCCTCGCCCGGCTGGGACTGCTCTCAAACGACTTCGAGAAACTCGAAAGCGCCGCCGAGGTGCTCGGTGCCGTCATCGCCGCGAATCCCTACGAGTCCACCTATCTCAAGACTCTCGCCGACATTTACGGCGCGCTCTCCCGGAATCAGCGGGACGGCGGACAGTTGAAAAACGCCATCATTCTTGAGCAAAAGGCCATCGCGACTCTGAAGCCCATCATCGACGGCAACACTGCGATTGCTCCTGACGTGCATTTTTCCTA
>JBDNIL010000510.1:0-4489 GCA_041688355.1 Verrucomicrobiales bacterium
ACTCCCTAGAAAATTGCGGCCCTCGTAGGACTCGGATAGCATCGACATCCGGAGGTGCTGGACTTCCCGGTCGAGCCGCATTTCCTCGATTCGGACTTGATAGTCTCCTGCCACTTTCGCCGTCAGCGCCGTAGCGGTTGCCGAAGCCACGATCCTATCTTCGAGGCAGCGGATTGTCCCTAAACTTACCTTGCTCTCTTTCCCGAGGCGCTTTCGCACCTCCCGATCGAGAGCCTGCTCTGTAAGGAAGATTTGTCCTTGCGTGATCGCCTTCAAGCCTTCGGGCGTGAATTGGGATTTCAGGGCACCAGTGATAAACTCCGCATTGCCGGCCAGATCGACTGCGACATCCTTGGCCGAGGAAGACAACTGTTTTAACAAATCTGAAAAATTCATACCCATTGAATAAAGGTCTCCAGACGATTCGTCAATTCCCGCTTGCGGAAGCATGACCGTAAGACACCTCCGCTACTTGGCCGAATTCGCCCCATTGACGAGATGATGGCTGAACTGCAGGCAACATTCAATCCGCAGGGACAGGTTCACGATCCGCTCTGACGATTACAGCAGGCTCTGAAATTCACGATTTCGTCAAAAATTTGCACCTTTTTGGCCGTCCTACTGGAACCTGTCCCTGTGAATTAGGAACCTGTCCCTGTGAATTACTGTGAATTAGGAACCTGTCCCTGTGAATTTTAACGCCCTCTCCCGCTTGACATCTGGCAGAAACATCATAAAAAAACCTCTCCCTCTCCCATGGACCAGAAACAACTAGCCAGGGAAGCGGTGAACCGTGCCGCGTCCCACCTGCATTCCTACGGGATCCGAGTAGCGGACTTCACCCTCACGACCGAGTGGGACTGGTGGCGTCCCGTCGGGGGATCCTCAGTGTGGCCAAGCACCCGCCATTTCAACATGGGGCGCTACCCGACCGAGTTCTCCCGCAACTGGTTTGCCATGCACGAGTTGGGCCACCTCCTTTGGGCCGAACACCAACCCCTGCGCAGCCATACTTTCCGCTCGGCCTTCGGTGAACCCCTTCCCCCAGACTACGAAAGAATCTACAAGCTCGAGGCATGGAAAGCCTTCCTTTTTAGACGTCCCGACGGCGAGCCGTCTTATTATGGTGCTCGTGGCGGCGGCGAAGAGCGCTTCTGCGAGATGATCGGCCTGATGTGGGCCACCGGTGGCTTTTCCGATCCCCCTCCCGCCGACCTCGCGACGCTCTGGGACTGCTGCTGGGCCCACGGGTTGGCGCGCATGACCTGAACGCCAGGTCATCGAGACGCGGAACAAAACCTGATCAGCCCCTTAAAACTGACTTGTCATTGGCACGACACTTACGACCCATCACTTCCACTCCGGCGACGCCTCTTTTGAGCTGGCTCAGCGTTGCCGTCTCTTACGATCCGAATAATGAAATCCGAAATCTGAAATCCGAATTTACCCAACGGGAAACAACTCACCGTAGTTAAAAAAGATCTCATCGCCCGGGCGAATCGGATTCACGCACTCAAAGCGGGCGGACTTCCAGCGCGTCGAAACAATGAGGAAGGCGTTCGGCTCGTCGCTGTGATTGATATATCGCGTGTAATTGGCCTTGGACCCTTCGTTGACGATGATGTGATTCGTGCAGACCCACAGGAGGTAACTCGATCCCGCAAACTTGCCTTCATCATACAACTCGGTCTCGGTGATGACCTCTCCGGTGTAGTAGCCGATCGTCTCCTCCAGATCGATCGAGACCCGCGAAAAAAGACCCATGCCCGCCCCTTTTATCGTGGATGGTAATATTTCAAAATCGGCTTCGGTGTAGGAGGTCATAGAGATCGTCAGGAAATGTTTTTCTACGCTCTCTCTGAGCGAAATCAACCGATATGACCTCTTGGTTCTCATTCGGGCGCCGTTCTACTTCAACCAGCGACCAAACCAATCGAAAGCTTCCGCCTGCATCTCCCGACTGAACCTGTACCCACCGGAATAGAAGGAACCTTTGTAGTGGTACGGGGCATTTGCTTTCCGATAGACCTCTCTGAGCATATCATCAGCGCGCTTCATCCCGGCAAGCGTGAACAAGGCGTCGTCGGCGGCGTTTATTACGAGAGTGGGAGAGGGCACACTCATGCCGATGATCTCAGGGAAATCCAGGTCCCGCGGCAGCACCTGAACAAAACTCATCCAGGTATGGGTGTAGGATTTGTTCAGCATAAAGTCCTCCCGGGTCGTCATCAGACCAACACAAACCGAACATCGAATTCGTGAATCGAGACCGCCGATAAAAACCGCTCTCATGCCACCTCCCGAAGGGTGTGACCGCCACTCTATTTAACAACCATAAGAAGACGGTCAACTTATAACTCGCACTCTCAACGCATAGTGTATCAGTGTGTTATGGGATCACGCGTCCTTCAAGCAGATGAAGACAAGATCGTCGTCGAAATCACGATTTCCAAGAATTCGAACTTCCTCGAATTCGAGGAGCAACTCCAGGGACGACTTAGCGAAGCGGGGCGGACGGTCACCGAGCGTGCCCTCGCGGATTTTGATGCTGATGGGTTCCCCTTTTTTGTCGGAAACACGAAGTTCACCGCGAAGAGGAAACGGGTCGCAAAAAAATACGAAACACCCTTCGCTACCGTCCACGTGGAACGCTTCGCCTACCAGAGTTCCGGAGGCGGGCGCACCCACATTCCCTTCGAACAGGACGCACGCATCATCGGCAACGCCACCCCGCGATTGGCCACGCTGATTTCCTCCAAATACAGCCACTGCAATTCCGGGGTCGCGCAGGAGGATCTCCGCGAAACCCCGCACCGCGAGGCGTGGATGGAGGACCGCTGCCACCGCCTCAAGCATGAGCACGGTGCCGTCAAACGACTCTTGAAGGAAATCGCGGTAATCCACGCGGAGGGAGCACATTCACTGTCGGAACTCGAAACTATCGGATCGCTCCTCGGTTACATGAAACGGAATTTGGATCGGACCAACTACGCGAGTTATCGAAAGAGTCATGTTCCGAATGAATCGGGCGTGACGGAGGCGGCCTGCAAGACGGTCGTCAAACAGCGGATGCGGGGATCGGGCATGAAGTGGAAGCATTCGGGGGCGGCAACCGTTCTCCGGCTCCGTTCGAAAAGGCCCACCAAGGGTGCGTGGGAAGCGTTTTGGACCCGTGTTGGTCTCATCGGCCTCTGAAAACTTCTGCCTGGACTAGACTCTTCGAACTAAATACTAACAACAACAAAATTAGTTGCACGAGTTAGTAACATTCAACTACGGTCAGACCCGAATGGCACGGACTGTAGATCGCCTGCTCCGCAAGACCGAAGCGGAAGTTCAAAGTCGCGTGATCCTGCGAGTAACTCGAAATGTTCTCGACGTCCTCCCTGATCCCATTCCCCACCGCTAGCAACAGAAAACGGCCAAGTCGAAGGTTGCGGGACACCTCATCGAAAAAACGAGCTTCATCGATCTCATCCGACTGGTCCGCAACTACCTCGAACAGCCCTTTTGAGTCGTTTCGGACCTGCTTTGCGCATCGGCTCAACTCATCAAAATCATAGCAATGTATCTCCTGGGCGTAGTCCAGAATCTGCCCGACGACACTGCGGCGAGCTTCGGGATTCCGCCAAAGCTTGCACTCCACAATCGTCAGGAGCCCGTGCTCATTTATGAAAAGGAGATCGAGAGGCCCGACGCCAGTTCGTAGCTCTCGACAAAGCGGTATCAAGCCGTCAAAAACAGGCTCGACCTCTGAAACGGGAAGCAATTCTGGAACCGTAAAGAGCAGCTCCTGCAGTCATGCCTCATCAAATCCGTCGTTGTCTCCTCCGGAGTATCTCACTCGCTTCAGTCTCGTTGACTCCCGGGCTTCTTTCACAAGGTAGCGCGGTGTAAGAAATTGTTGTCGTTTCATTGTCTAGTCAGCATTCACGGATCATGCTATTCATGTGGTGTTGGCTGACGGCAACAGAGCGGACGGGAACGAGTCTCCTTTCGAGCCCGACCGCCGAATTTCCAATGCCGTTCTTTCTCCCGCCAGGGTCACAACTCCGGCGCCACCCATTTTGATATGCCCGTAGTCGCCTTCTGCGCTTCGAACCACTCGTAATAGGGTTTCGTCGGTGACATCGGGGCGTCTTCGTTGACCATGAGTGGGCGCGCCTCTTTCCAATACTGATCATAGGCGGCGAGCATCTCCGCCGCGACCGCAGGGTGATCGGCGAGGACGTTGGCAGTCTGTGCGGGATCGCTCTCCATGTCAAAGAGCGAGGGGCCGGCGACATTGGCATTTTTGCCCTTTCCTTTTCCTTTTCCACCCCCGGCTCTGGCACCGACGTAGCGCCAGCGCTGATTGCGGACCGAAAAGTTCACGTCTTTGAAATCGTTCGGTTCGGCTCCGGTGGGCCAGCGACAGATGTGGTTGAAGAGGAATCTGTCCTCCCATTCCCCACCCGTTCCCTCAATGAGAGGCAAAAGACTGCGTCCC